>NZ_JAJKFV010000029.1:393829-732658 GCF_020966775.1 Rhodopirellula halodulae
CGTGTCGGCCACGGCACCGTACAGGTACGCGGGGAGGTAGACGCCCCGCGTGCAATCGGGAGCCGCACGTTTGAAATCGGATCGCGCGAAGAAATGGGCTCGCCGAATCCATTGTTTCACCAACTGAGTCGCACGGTCTTGATCGACCACAAAACCAATCGCGAAAGTTGGTGAGGGACGGTTCTTCGACGGTGGTCGTTGGATGACCGATGGCGAGGCACAGTACGGACAAATGGTGGCCAGCATCCCCGACAAACCCGTTAGTGCGGCGCCGCAAGATTGACAGGCAATCTCCTGAACGTCCGGCGTGGGGGTGGCTTCCAGGGAGGGCATATCGGTGGGCAGCTGACGGTTGATGAGGTTGGCGGTTCGGACTGCAGTGTTTGGCCGCAAAAGTTGCGATTGGGGGCGCTCACCTGCTGAGGTGGGTGGGGGCCTCTCGCATCAACCCAAAATTCGCGACTACGTTGGCGATTGCCGAGAGGTGTACATTTGCGACGTGATATCGGATTGAGTCTGGCTTTCGAGAGGTGCCAAGCTAACACGTTTGTGCGCCGCGATGGGTGCCCATTAGAAGGGTGGGAGGATGCACGCAATCCAATGCTGCATGGCCAATGCTGCCTGGCCAATGTTGCTTGGAATGGTGTGGGGTGTCTTGCAATGGCTCGCAGGGTCAGGCGATCGACGGAATTGACCAAATCAGGACCATCCACTCCAATTTTGGGTGAGAATTGATCGCAGACGTTGGTCCCACCAGCGATGCCCGCGAAACGGTGTCTGCCGTGGCGACGGATGGATTTGGCATTGCGACGAAAGCCGTGTGTTTCGAGAACACGTGCTGCGTCAGACCTGGAAAGCGTTTGCAGGTTGTCGAGAGAACTGCTTGATTGCGTCCAGTGAGCGGCAAATTAATTCTGATTAGTTGGATTGTGGTGCGTCGTTGGGACGTGCCCCACTTATTTGAATCTTTCACTCGAGGATGGAAGCACGGGTGAATTCGATATCAACCTCCGATAATCCGATCAGTCTTACACGTAGTCTGCTCAACCCGTTGGCGGTCGCTGCGGTGATCATCGTGTTGGTCATCAGCGGCGTGATCGCGCTGCACAACATTCGCGAACTGCAGCAAACGCGATTGAAGGTGGGCTTGACGTTGAAAGTGCTCGCTTTGCTGGCGGAGATCGAAGGATCGGTGATGGATGCCGAACGTGGTCAGCGTGATTTTTTGATCACCGGAGACGACGACCATCTGAAGTCTTTTGATGAGGCGATCCGTCGGACCGAGGAAGGGATGGATCAATTTGACGAGTTGTTGGATGACCATCAAATTCAGCGATCCAAATTCGAGGAGCTGAAGCCGCTGGTACAAGAACGCATCGAGCACTTGAGGAACGTGTTGAAGGTTCGGACCGAGCAGGGTGCCGATGCGGCTCGCGAAACCGTCATCGAAAATTCGCGTCAAAATTTGATGGGTCGCATCGAAGAGATGGCCAATTCAATGCGTCAAATCGAAGAGAACATGCTGGTCGTTCGTGAATCGATGGCATCGCGTGCTTATCGAAGCGGCATCATCACTTCCGTTTCCTCGACGTTGATCGGTTTGGTGTTGGTCGGAAGTGTGCTGTATCTGCTGGAGCGGAACCGACGCAAAGCTGAACGAGATGCGATCACGCTCAATGCAACTCGAGAACGTGTTCAGTTGGCGTTGGACGCGGCGGAAATGGGGGCGTGGAATTTGGATCCAACCACCAACACTTTGCAGACCGATGAACGCTATCGGCGGATGCACGGCGTCGAAAAACAAGAGCTGTCGTTTGAGGACTCACTCAGACGCATTCATCCCGACGACCGGGCCCGGGTGCGGCAGGCCATGCGAGCGTCGATGTCACCGCTGGATCCAACACCGTATTCGGTCGAATATCGCGTGGTGCATCGTGATGGTTCGATCCGCTGGGTTTCCAGCAAGGGAATCGCTCGCGTAAGCAAGCGACGGAAAAAGACGGTGTTGACCAGTTTCGACGGAACGGTCGCCGACGTGACGGAACGCAAACGCCAAGAAGAACGCTTGCAACGCAGTGAGCAGATGGCGCTCGCCGCCAACCAATCCAAGAGCGAATTCTTGGCCAACATGAGTCATGAAATTCGCACGCCGATGGCGGCGATTCTGGGATACGCGGACGTGTTGCTGGGGCACTTGGAAGACCCGGACAACCGAAATTGCATCTTGATCATGAAACGCAACGGCGAACACCTGTTGTCGTTGATCAATGACATCTTGGACTTGTCTCGTATCGAAGCCGGCAAGTTGAGCGTCGAGGCAGAACCCGTGCCGCTGCCTCGCTTGGTCGGTGACATTCAATCGCTGATGCAGGTGCGCGCGGAAGAAAAGAATGTCGACTTCCAGGTGATGTTCGAAGGCAAGGTGCCTCAGTCAATCGAAACGGATCCGACGCGGTTGCGACAGGTGCTGATCAATCTCATCAGCAACGCGATCAAGTTCACCGATGAGGGCAGTGTTGAGCTGAAGATCCGATTCATCCAGGGTGCCGAGCCTCCGGTTGTTGAGTTTTGCATCGTCGACACGGGCATTGGAATCAGCAAAGAACAACAAGACCGATTGTTCAAACCATTTTCCCAAGGCGATGCGTCGGTGACGCGAAAGTATGGCGGCAGTGGATTGGGTTTGGCGATCAGCCAGCGATTGATCGAGATGATGGAAGGCGAAATGTCGCTTGAAAGTGAACTGGGCGAAGGTTCCACGTTCTACGTGCGGTTGCCGGTCCACAGCGTGGATGGCATCAAGTTGGTGCAGCCTGATTTGATCAAGCAGCCACCTCGGCCTGAGGAGATGCTGGCGGAAACGCCAATGTTGGATTGCCGGGTTTTGGTGGTCGACGATCGTCGCGATGTGCGGCACATCAGTCAGCACTTTTTGGAGAAAGCCGGAGCGACCGTGGCCACCGCGGAAGACGGGCAGGATGGAGTGGACACCGCGATTGAAGCTCGAGATGCGGGGCAGCCGTTTGACTTGATCGTGATGGACATGCAGATGCCCAATATCGACGGATTGCAAGCCACGGCGTTGCTGCGATCAGCAGGCATCGATTGGCCGATCATTGCCCTGACCGCCGATGCGATGAAAGGTGACCGAGACCGGTGTTTGAATGGCGGGTGCGATGATTATCTGTCCAAGCCCATCGATCACGTTCAGTTGGTCAGCATGGTCGCGTCTTACACGCAAGACATTGATTCGGCCGAATTGGTTAGCCGTCGTCGACAACGCGCCGACGACCTGCAACAGCAAATCGAACGTGAGGGTAAAGGGGCTTCTTGACCAAGGTCTTGATGCGAATTCAAACGAATGTTGGCGGCGGTTTAGCGAATTGTTTGGCCACCATCGACGGGCAACAGTTGCCCCGTCGTCAGGTTGGTCCCCGTCGCGAAAAAGAGAACGGCGTCGGCGATGTCTTGCGGTTGAGATGGCTTGGGGAGCGGATAGTCAGCCACCATCGCTTCCAAGTCCCAGTTCGGATTGCCTTCGCGAATCCAGCGACTGTCGATGGGTCCCGGGCAAACGGCGTTGACCCGAATTTTGGGGGCCAAGGACCGTGCAAATGATTTGGTCATCGTGTTCAGTCCACCCTTGCTCGCGCAATAGGCGATGGACGAGCCAGAACCCGTGATGCCAGCGACGGAACTGACGTTGACCACGGATCCGCCGTCGCCCTCGGCGAGAAGCTCGGCCGCGGCACGCGTGACGAAGAAAGGGCCTTTCAAGTTGACACCGAGGATGCGATCCCACATGGGTTCGGTCAGCGTTTCCAAATCGGAATGTTCAATGAATTCCGTGGTGGCGGCGTTGTTGATTAGGCAATCAAGCCTGCCGAACTCGGATCGGATCTCGGCAATCATTTTGCGAACATCGGTGTCGACCGAAACATCGCATTTGGCCAACATGGTCTTTGCGCCGATCGAAGAGGCTTCTTCCGCGGTTTGTTTCGCTTCGGCTTCGCTGCGTGAGTAATTGATCACAACGTCGTGACCTTGCCGAGCCAAGCCGATTGCACACGCGCGTCCAACTCCGGTGGCGGCACCCGTGATCAAGGAAACAGGGCGGGAAGAATCAGTCATGTTGGAGAGCCGGTCAGAAGTTGAGTGGGGCGCTGTGGCGGAGCACTACAGTGTGGGCAACGAAGCTTTGGGCGGTGAGGCGGCGGCTTTCGTTGCCAAATTTCGAACCAACGCTCGGGCGACTTGTTCAAACGGGGCACGAGCCCGTTGGTCGGACGCGATGACTTCCGCCAATTTGCCCGCATCGCCGGCTTCACGAAGCGTGATGTCGATCGGCAGACCGCCCAAGAATGGCACGCTGAGTTCTTCCGCCTTTTCGCGAGCTCCACCGCGACCAAAGATGTCGTAGGTCTTGCCGCAATCGGGACAGGAGAATCCGCTCATGTTTTCCACCATGCCCGCGATCGGAATGTTGACCTTGCGGAACATACTGATGGCTTTGATGGCATCCAGCAGAGCGACTTCTTGTGGGGTGCAAACCACAACCGATCCAGTGATCGGAATGGCTTGCGACAGTGTCAGCGCGATGTCGCCCGTGCCCGGTGGCATATCGATGACCAAGTAATCCAGTTCGCCCCAGGAGGTGTCACGAAGGAATTGCTGGATCGAACCGTGGAGCATGGGACCTCGCCAGATGACGGCTTGGTCGGGTTCCAGCAAGAAACCCATCGACATGACTGGCATGGAACCTTCGGTTTCCGGAGGCACACCGGATTCACCGTTGGGGCCCAACCGGATGGGTTCGATCTTTTTGTCTTCGGAGATAGCGGGGCGACCCGACAATCCCAACAAGTGCGGGACACTGGGGCCGTAGACATCAGCGTCCATCAGTCCCACTTGCGCGCCGAGTCGACGCAGCGTGAGTGCCAAGGAAGCCGCCACGGTGCTTTTGCCAACGCCGCCTTTGCCGCTGCCGACCAAGATCACGCTCTTGGCACGCAGTCCGACCTGGCCCAGGCGAGCCGGTGGACGAGCGTGAACACGCGTCGTGACTTCGATGGTTTTGCCCGTTGCGATGGTCAACGCCAAGTCGCGAATGGTGTCCGCGATTTCGTCCGCAATCGGTTGGCAGTGCGAGGTGATGCCGACGCTGATCCGAATGGTGTCGCCATCAAGACTGATGTCGCCCAGTTGGCCAGTGCTGGCGATGGGACGTCCGGTTTCAGGATCCGGATGCTGACCAATTTTTTCGCGAAGGGAAGCAATCAGGGCGTCGGAATCGACGGGAGTCGTCATGTCGGGGACCAGGAACGAGCGGGGCAACAAAGCGGGTTCGACGGAAAAGCGACCAAACTGCGGTCACGAATTGGCATCGAGCAATTCGCCGATGTCCAGCAAGTGAACTTGGCGTCCGCCTTCGTTCTGGTCAACCGCGTGCGGGCTGTCGATGGCAACCAGTCGGCCGTCGGGGCTGCATCGCGGATGGGTGTCGCAGCGCCACTCGCCACTGTAACGCTTGGGGGATGGGAACCGTCCAAGGTCGAACCGCCGTCCGCTGGGCACGTGATAAAGAAAGACGGTTTGTCGCCGTGAACGATCCGGGTAGGTGTCGTTCAGAATCCAATCGCCGTGGTCACCCGCCAGGAACGTGTTGTGACCATTGGTCGGCATCTTGTCGTGCCCGACGGGACGGACTTGGTCGGTTTGATCGACGAACTCGTAGAAACCGTTGGGTTGACCCGCGGGGCGAGTCCACATGGTCACCGCGTCATCGCCGTTCCAGATGAAGTGGGACGTGTAGCCCGAAGGATCCAGCACGTACAAATCCGATCCGTCCATGTTGGCGGTCAACATTCGGGTGACAAAGCCACCTTCGTACTTCAACTTGGCCGGATCGAACTTGGGGCGGTAGCGATGCAGGACGATGAATCGTGTTCCCGATGGATTGATCAGCAGGTGATTGAAGTAGTGCCAGGCCTCGGCGTGTTTGTCGCCATCGGGCCAAGGCAGCTGAGCGACTTGAGCCAGTGACAGGATCAATTCACTTTTGCCCGTTTCCAAGTCGACTCGCCAAACGCCGGATTCCTCCGGTGCCCGTTGGTCGACATACGGATCGGCCAGGCCCGCGTAGCCGTAGCCGGGACGAAGATTGTTGATGCGGCGGAAGTCGGCGGACAGCCCGGTTCGTCCGTCTTGGCTGATTGTGTAGATCGGGCGATCAAGGGTGCGCGTCGTGCCTCGGTCCAAATCGCGAATCCGGCAGACGAAGCGGTCGCCGTCTTGGTCGTTCCATAGAACGCGGCGTCCGTCGTTGCCAACAAATTGCAACATGCAGCCTTGTTGCCAACCCCAGGCCGAACTGGTGCCCAGCGGAACCCATTGGTCGTCGTTGGCGGTGTCGACATAGCCAACACCGATGGTGTCATCGGCTCGCGGGCTGCGGCCTTCGAAGCTGACTTCGTTGCTGAGGACAAACCGATTGGTGGGATCGAATTCTTGTTTGTCGTAGTAGCCAAACCAGTGATAGTTCGGGCCTCGCGTGATCGTTCGCGTGGGCACGAACGTTTCCAAGGGGCCGGTTTCTGGGCCGCCCTGCGAAAAGACGTTTCGCGGCTGGGTCGCTAACACTGCGCCGGCCGTCAAACCGCTGGCCAAGAATTGTCGTCGCGAGGACATGCTGTGTCTCCGGTGGGGCGTGGGGCAAGGCGTCTGCGGGTGGGAACGCGAAAGTGGATCGCGTTGGCGGAAGCCAAGGTGGGGCGACCGCGCTGGATGACGCCATGATGGGGCGTCGCAGTTTAATGCATCTGGATCCGGCAAGTCGCGGGATACGATCCATTCACGATAGACCACGAGCGGGGGCGACCGAGAAACGGAGGTTGCCGTTGGGACCGATCGATGTCGGAGATGATTGTCCGGCGATGATCGGCAGATGACGATCGAATGAGGACCAATCGTTGAGGCGAATCAGCGTTGTTCGCGGTAGGTCGTGAAGCTGAGAAATGCCAGCAAGCCGGCGAAAATCACGAAGCCGAGGCTCATCAGCATGCTAGCTGAGCCCAAGGGTGCCATGTCGCTCATCCCGGCCACGCCCAACAACAGATCGGCACCGAAGAGCACCAATAGCAGGATGGACGCCACAAGGCTAATCAGACAAAGAGCCTTGGGCATGGACGGGAACCTCGATCAAAAGATGGAAAATCAGGATGCTGTTCAGTAGGGCTTGGCCCGGCTGATTGGGCCAGACGCGGCCCAAATGGCGTGGAGTGCTGCGACTCGCGTGGCAAGGATAACAGACTCGCCGTTTGGGTTTGGCCGCCAGTATAGTTCAAGCAAATGAAAATACCCAAGTTCACGTGATTTCGCCATTCTCCCAAGGCTTTCGCGGCGGTTTGGGAGGATCGCAGCAATTGTCCGGACCCATTTCGTCTATCGTTTCAGGCCAAACGATGCGACGATGCGGAGGGCCGCCAGTGGAGAATACGGCCGGAATCGTGCGGTGTTGGCACGACGACTCGATTGAATTTTTCTGCAACAGGCAACCATGCGTCGAACGCTGCTTCTGATCCCCCACGACATTGCGGGCCTGCCAATCTTTGGCCTCGGTTGGGCTCTGCTGATTTTGTTGATCGCCGTCGGGATCTATTTGGGCTGGGAATCCCGCAAGGGCGGGCTGGGAGCCGGCAATGCGTTTCGCCAAATCTTTGGGTTCGCCGCGACGGCCGCCGTGATTTTGGTCTTTGTCGTGCCGCGAACCGAGTTGGTCAACATTGATGGCGACCCGGTGGGGGTGGCCGTTCGTGGGTACGGAATGTTCTTGATGGCCGCGGCGGTCGCGTCCGTGGGGTTGGCGGCTTGGCGAGCCGAACGCGCGGGATTGGGGGCGGATTCGATTTTGCAGCTCGCCCCATGGACGTTCATCGGCGGTTTGATCGGGGCACGTATTTTCTATGTCACCCAGTACTACGAGGACTTTCTTCGTCCGACGACTTGGGAAACGATCAAGGCGATGGCCGCGCTGAACCAAGGCGGCTTGGTCGTTTACGGTGGGTTCATCGGCGGATTCTTGGCCTCTCTGGTGGCGCTTTATCGACATCGGACGCCCATTTGGCGCATCGGTGATGTGATCATTCCCTGCGTGTTTGTGGGGTTGTTTTTCGGTCGTTTGGGCTGCTTGATGAACGGCTGTTGCTACGGCGGGGCTTGCGAACCAGGACCCTTGGCTGTGCGATTCCCCGCGGGGTCTCAAGTGCACGCGGAGCAATTGTTGTCCGGTGAGTTGCTGGGGATCGAAGGCAAAGCCCTGTTCAGCGAAGGTGAAATGCCCGCGGGTCAGTCTCGCTGGCTGGTCGAGTCGGTTCAGCCGGGCTCGTTGGCAGAACGGGCTGGCGCGAGCGAGGGGCAGGAATTGACCATCGCGTTGGATCCTTCCTATCGAGACCAGGTGCCGCTGGATCGTCCGGCCGAGGAAGCGTTGCCAGGAGTCATCTTGCTAAACGACGACGAAGTTATGGCGAGATTTTCGCCTCAGGAGTTGCCGCCGATTGCGGAACCCGTTTGGGGCACGCAGATTATCAGTTCCGTGTTCGCCGCAATCACGTTCGTGGTCCTGTTGTTGGTGGAACGAATTCTGCACAGGAAAGCCACGAGGTCGGGAACGAACGAAACGACGATGGCCGTCGATGAAACGGCGACCACGGAAGATCAGGCGTCCGCCCAACGCGGCCATGCGGGGTACAAACCTGGCGTGCTGATGTTGGTGGGTTTCATCGCGTACGGAGTGTTGCGAATCGTATTGGAATGGATTCGCGTGGACGAAAAAGGACAATTTGGAACCGCACTTTCGATCTCGCAGTGGGTCAGTTTGGTGGTGATCACGGCGAGTATTGTCACGCTGGTGATTCGGCTGCGAAGCGGATCATCGGGGACCACCGGGACGGCTGCGGTTTCCGCCACCGGGTGACATCTCGTGACAATGATTGACGATTCGAAATTCTCGGATACACCGACCCGTGAATCTCGACCTGCCAGCCAGCCGCACCGAACCGTCGTTTGAATGAATGCCATGAAGATCGCTTGTTTCAGCACCAAACCATACGACCAACACTTCCTGACGGCGGCTTCGGAGGACTCGCCACACGAGTTCCTGTTCCTGGAGCATCGTTTGGATGCGTCCACTGTGGTTCTGGCGGATGGATGCAATGCGGTCTGCGCGTTCGTCAATGACACGCTGGATCGATCGGTGTTGGAACAGTTGCGTGAAATGGGAGTTGGGTTGTTGGCCATGCGTTGCGCTGGGGTCAACAATGTCGATTTGGAAGCGGCCGCCGAATGTGGAGTGCGAGTCGTTCGCGTACCGCGATATTCGCCGTATGCGGTCGCGGAACACACCGTCGGATTGATTTTGACGCTGAACCGAAAGATTCACAAAGCTTACAACCGAGTCCGCGAGAACAACTTTTCGATCGATGGGTTTCTCGGTTTTGATTTGCACGGACGAACGTTCGGGGTGATTGGTACCGGAGCGATCGGTCGAGTGCTCGCGGGGATCATGAAGGGATTTGGTTGTCGGGTGCTTCTCTATGATCCGTATCCCAATGAAGAGGGCAGAAAGCTGGGGGAATACGTTGAGCTGGAACGATTGCTGGCCGAATCTGACTTGGTTTCGCTGCAGTGCCCGCTGACTCCGGAGACCTACCATTTGATTGATGCGGACCGGCTGAGCAAAATGAAACGCGGCGCGATGTTGGTCAACACATCGCGTGGTGGGCTGGTCGACACATCGGCCGCGATTGAAGGTTTGAAATCAGGACAGTTGGGCGGGTTTGCTTTGGACGTCTATGAAGAAGAAACGGGTGTGTTCTTCGAAGACCTTTCGCAACAAGTGGTCCAGGACGACGTGTTGTCACGACTGATGACCTTTCCCAACGTGTTGATCACTTCGCATCAGGCGTTTTTCACTCGAGAAGCATTGGAAACCATTGCTCAGACAACGATGGAAAGCATCGATGCGTTTGATGCTGGGCGAGCGTTGGACAACGAAGTGGTTGCTTCCTCATCATGACCTCTGTGCGTGTTCGAAGCGATGAATGGATGGATGACCCGGATTTGGATCCGGAGCGTCATCGACAGGCTTTGATTGGTTTGGCAAGGCTGAACCGAATCAGCTTGGTTTCGCGTGTTTTCTTTCCGCGATTGGCAAGGTTAGCCGGGAAACAGCCGGGGCGACCTTTGCGAGTGTTGGATGTTGCCAGTGGAAGTGCTGATCTTCCAATCAATTGGTTGGTACGTGCTAAGCGAGCGGGGTTGTCTTTGGAAGTCACCGCACTGGATCGCAGTGAGACCGCAATGCGAATCGCGGGCGAAAACGCGAAAGCGGCTGGGGTGACGTTGGGAACAACGGTCCGCGATTGTTTGGCCGATGGTTTGCCAACCGGATTTGATGTGGTTACGAATTCGTTGTTCATGCATCACCTGGAAAACCATCAGGCCGTGCGTTTGATTCAAGAGATGTGGAGGGCCAGTGAGCGGTCTGTGTTGATTTGCGATCTGGATCGATCGGCGATGAACTTGGCGTTGGTCGCGGTGGCTTCGCGAGTGGTGTCGCGCAGTGACGTTGTGCATCACGACGCCATCGAAAGTGTTCGCGGCGCGTTCAGTCGTCCCGAGTTCGCCTCGTTGATGCGGCAAGCGATGGGGTATGACATTCCCGTGCGGGTGTCGTTCCCGTGTCGTTTCTTGGCGGTGATTGATCAAGCCTGTGTGGCGGAGGTGGTGCAAAACTCTCGGCCGATTCTTTCGGGTGCCATTCCCTGATGGCATGGGGGCATTCCGGTCCACCGTCCAACGATCCGACCGATGAAAGAAAAACTGTCTGCCAAGACATCGGCCGCGTGGCGGTGATTGGTGGCGGGCCAGCGGGTAGCGCCGCGGCAACGCGACTGGCTCACCGTGGGGCAGAGGTGACGTTGTTCGAACGAGCTGAATTCCCGCGAGAGAAAGTGTGTGGGTGTTGCTTGGGAGCCGCCGGGTTGGCGGCGTTGGATGCAATCGGTGTTGGGCAATCCGTGCGTGAGCTCGGACAGCCCACGACATTCTTTCATGGTTACTTTCAAACCGGCCGGGGCGGAACGAGAGAAGAGCGAATTCATTCGACTCGCGGAGTCCGCATTCCAATCGTGCAAGGAACCGCTCTTTCGCGGTCGCAATTGGATTTGAATTTGTTGCGTTGGGCGGAGCAGGCCGGAGTCAACGTCCAGCAGCCTTGCGGAGCGACGATCGTGTCGCAGGATCCCAGTGGCGTTTGGGTGGAATCGGAATCGGGTGGATCTCAGCGATATGACTTGGTCGTGATCGCAACTGGACTGACCGGAAAGTTCAGGCAGTCTGGGGCGGCGGAGTTGGCTTGGAAGCAAACGCCTCATGGTCCGATGGGCATATCCACGCATTTGCCACGCCAGATTGCCGAAGAAATGGCGTGGCAATTGGAGGACGGTGAGATCCAAATGCACTGTGGCGAGGAAGGGTATGCGGGCGTGGTGCAGTTGCCCGGCGGTGACCTCGACATTGCGGCGGCGGTTCACGTGCGGCCCCGAAATTCAAAGGAAGATCATGCCGGGAAGCGAGCCATCGAGGCTGCCGTGGAGTCTTTGTTGTTGAATTCCAATGCGTTGAATTCGCGTCAATCGGATCGTTTGCGTCAATGGTTCGCCGAGGGGGCGAGCTGGCAAACAACGCCTGCGCTTCGACGAAAACGGGTCGCTGGAAACGGGCGCGTCGTGGCGATTGGTGATGCTGCCGGTTATGTTGAGCCCCTGACGGGAGAAGGCATGACTTGGGGAATTGAAAGCGGATTGGCGGTGGCGGATCTTTGGGCTTTGTATCAGTCCGGACGAATCACGGCTGACAAAGAACCTAATTTTGGTGCACACTGGCACGCACGAGCGACGAAGTTTCAAACCCGACGCCGCCGCCTTTGTGGTTGGGTCACCGGATGGGTTCGATATCGTCCGGCTCGCTGGTTGGCACGAGGTGGATTGCAACGTGCCGGTTGGTTGGCTGCTCCCTTCACACGTAGCCTCGCAATCGGACCACGATTCGAATCCACGACTACTCTTCAACGTCCACTCGCGAGCATCGCGGACGCATCCCATCGGACTCACCCCTCTTCATGACAGCTCAGATTCTTGCGATTGCGACGGCGCACCCGACGCATCAGGCCGATTTGGCATTCTCGACGCACTGCGCCCAAAGTATGTCGTGCGAGGACGAAACTCAGGCCAATAAACTCGCCAAATTGTATCGCCGCACGGGCGTGGACACTCGCGGAAGCGTGTTGGTAGAAAAAGGCGACGCGGGCGAGTTGACTCAATCGTTCTATCCTCCGTTGGTGGATGGAGACGATCGCGGTCCCACCATGGAAACTCGTAATGACCGTTTCGCGGCGGAGGCTCCCGCGTTGGCAACCCAAGCCGGTCAGCGAGCGATCGACGCCAGCGGCGTGAAGCCATCGGAGATCACGCATGTGGTGACGGTGACTTGCACCGGATTCAATGCTCCCGGCATCGACGTTCAATTGATCGAACGGTTGAACCTACCTGTGACAACCCAGCGTGTTCAGGTTGGATTCATGGGGTGCCACGGATTGATCAATGCCATGCGAACCGCGCGTGGCTTGGTTGCGGTGGAACCCGAGGCGGTGGTGTTGATCGTCTGTATTGAGCTTTGCAGTTTGCATTACCAATATGGTTATGACGCACAGCGGATCGTGTCGGGATCTCTGTTTGCCGATGGGTCAGCAGGATTGATCGTCGCTGGCGCAGAGTCCTCGAATCGCGATGGTCATTCGGATCCGATCGGCGAGATACTGACGGTGGGATCTTGTTTGATTCCTGATAGTCAAGACGCGATGACGTGGCGAATCGGTGACAATGGATTCATCATGACTTTGGAAGCCAGCGTGCCGGGATTCATCGAGGCCAACCTGCGTGGCTTCATGGAACCTTGGTTGGCGAAGGCCGGTTTGACTCTGGATCAGATCGGTGGCTGGGCCGTGCATCCCGGCGGTGTCCGGATTCTGCAATCGGTGGAAGTGGCACTCGGACTGGAACCGGACGCACTGGACATTTCCCGTGAGGTGCTTCGAGAGCACGGGAACATGTCGTCGGCCACGCTGGGCTTTGTATTGCAGAAATTCACGCAGCGCCGTGTCCCCGGACCGTGGCTGATGCTGGGGTTTGGTCCCGGTTTGGAAATCGAAGTCGCCGTGGTCCGCTGAGGTCTTCTGATCGGCTTCCGGCGAGGCTATCTTGGTGACATGAATATCACCAAATGCATTGATTCGTCAGGTCAGACCCGAGTGGCAGTGGTTGAAGACGACCGGTTGATCCCGCTGCAAACGACCGCTGAGTTGCCCACGTTGTCCGCGATTTTGGCGTCGGGAAACCCGAAAGCCGCGGCGGAAACGCTTGCAAGAGACGAACCGATCGCGATCGACGATTCGACGCGGTGGCTTCCGCCGATTGACCAGCAAGAAGTCTGGGCTGCTGGGGTGACGTACAAGCGAAGCCAAACGGCTCGGATGGAAGAATCCGAAGCGGCGGCGTCTTGTTATGACCAGGTCTACAACGCGGATCGGCCGGAGATTTTCTTCAAGGCCACGCCGTCACGTGTCAGTGGCCACGGCCAACCACTCCGCATTCGTGTGGACGCCAAGTGGAATGTGCCGGAACCCGAGATCACGCTGGTGCTCAGTCCGACGTTGAAGATCGTCGGGCTAACCGTCGGCAACGACATGAGTTCGCGAGACATTGAGGGCGAGAACCCGCTCTATTTGCCGCAAGCGAAGTGCTATGACCAGTGTGCGGGGTTGGGACCATGGATCACTCTGTTTGATGAGTTGCCAAGTGTCGACGCGATCACGGTGGACTTGAAAATCGTGCGTGATGGCGACGTGGTGTTTGATCAGTCCACCTCGGCCGCTGAAATGGCTCGTAAGTTTGACGATCTGGTGCAGTGGTTGGGACGCGACAACACGATGGCGGACGGGGCGTTCCTGATGACAGGAACGGGGATCGTTCCGACCAGCGATTTCACGCTGCATCCTGACGATGTGGTCAACATCACGATTGGTTGTGTGGGCACGTTGTCCAATCGCATTGTCCAAGGGCCAACGTCTTAAACCCGAGCGTTGGTTGGGCTCGTGATGGATTTCGATTCCGAGCATCACGCGAAGCGAGATGTGATCTCGCAAAGCCGCTTGCCTTTGGCGTGTTGGTGGAACGTGTTGTCGTTGGACGCCGTCACCGTCGCGGTGCTGTGGCAAGCTGTTTTCTTGCTCTCGTTTTGTGACCGTCTGCCTGAGCCACACGAATCGTTTTCGTTGGGGGCGGTTGTTTGGTTGATCTATGTCGCGGATCGTTTGCTGGACGGATCGCGATTGAACCTGAGTGAGCCTCATTTGGTCCGGCACCGAATGCATCACGATTTCGCGAGACGGTGGATCATCGCGTGGTGTTTGGTGCTGGCGTCGGCGTGTGCCGTGGTCGTCGCATGGTTAGACGCGGCGATTGTTCGCATGGGGTTGATGGTTGGTGCATCGGTGATGATCTACGGTGCTGGGGTTCATTTTTGGCCCGGCGATTTACCGCGACGCCGCATGGTCGGGAAGGAAATTCAGGTCGGCGTGATTTTCGCTGCCGGAGTCAGCTTGATCGCTTGGCAAGAGTCCGCCAGTTGGTCCTTGGCCTTCGCGAGTGTGGCATCGGCCGGGTTGTTCACGGCCAATTGTTGGTTGGTGGCTGAACGCGAATCGACGGCAGACCAGGACTTTCACGAATTGAGTTTGGGGTATCGATTTCGCACGGTGACCGTTTGTGTTGCCGTGGTTGTATCGGCGTTCTTGTCGTGGATGACCGGGTGGCTTCCGTGGTTGATGGCGGCGAGCCTGTTGGTCGGAGTTGGGTTTCTGTCATTGACGAAGCTGCTTTGGACACGTGGTGAGCCGCAGACGCGGCAATACGGGCGTCGGTCTTTCGGGGAAGGTGGCAGACGCCCGCTCTTTGACGCGTGGGTGCCAATGGCAGATTGGTCATTGATCCTTTCACCGTTGGTGTGCTGGGCGGTAGTCTTGAGCTGGGATCTGATTTGAACCGGAATCCTTCACGATCCGAGCGAGGCTACGATCGATTGGCGGGATGGTATTGGTTGCTGGAACAACCCGTCTTTCGACGTGACCTGCAACGCGCGAGAGAGGCTTGCTTGGTTGATCTGCCGCCGATGAAACGTATTTTGATGCTTGGCGACGGTGACGGAAGGTTGCTGCAAAAAGTCTTGATGACTCAGCCGCAGGCAAAGGTTGTCAGCGTTGAGCAAAGCTCTGAGATGATCGCACTGCAGAAACGACGGGCGGCATCGGTGGACGCCTCGCATCGAGTCGAATGGATCCAAGGGGATGCGATCACTGTTCCGCTGCAGACCGGCTCCTTCGACTGTTTGGTGGCTGCGTTTTTCTTGGATTGCTTCACCGAGGTCGAGCTGAGTCATTGTTTGCCGGGGTGGCTGTCTTGTGTGGCGAACGACGGATTCTTTTACCACGTCGATTTCGTAATTCCGGAAAATGGATGGCGTCGGATGCGGGCAAAGTTTTGGAGCTGGATCATGCATCGATTCTTTCGCTGGCAAACGGGGCTTCAATCGGCGAGTGTCGTCCCAGTGGAGCCGTTGTTGGATTCAAAGGTGTGGGCGGAGCGGTCCCGGCGTGAACTGAATCACGGTTTCATCCGCAGCGTTCTCTATCAACGTCGTTCAAGTCAGCTTTGTTAAGTTCAGCGTCGCTGAGATGAGCGTCTATGAGATGAGCGTTGCTGAGCAGTTGCCTCGGGGCCGCGGCCAATCAGCACTTGCGGTGGAGCGGTTCAGCGTCGACGATACGTGGCCGCCATTTGCGGCGGAAGTTTGAATCTCTTCGAAACGTTTGTTGATTGCCGTCTTCACGGCACGCTTTATGAATGATTCCACTCTCGATCCTCCCGGCTCCATTGTTGTGATTGGCACGACGGTGCTGGGGATCGAAGCGGCTCTGTATGGCCGGTTTCTTGGTTATGACGTTACACTGGTCGGCGGTGCTGATGCTTGGTCCGATCGCTCTGAGTTGGACCCTGCTGTCCGCCGGATCGGACCGACGGGGCGGGGCGATTGGTTGGATCGGCATTGGCTGTCAGGCCGAAGTATTCCAGAGGCCTGGGGCGATGCATCGCCGATGTTGCCTGATCGTAGTTTGTCTTCGTTGGCGCTGAATGCGATCGCAGCTCAGCGAGGCGACGAAATTCCCGCGGCGCTGCCGGTGACCCTGGGGGAATGGATCACGGATGGTTTGCTCGCCGTGACTCGTTCCGATTTGCTTCGTGGCCGAGTCATGCCCGACGCGATCGTCACGTCCGTGGAAACGGTCGACGTGGAAGATGAGGACGACGACGATGGGCAAATCCCGCCGGACTACCTGTTGAAGTACCAGTTTCTTGAAGCGTCAGACGAGGCATTGCCCGAATCGCAGCAATGCGAATGTGTGATTGTTGCCGGGTTACAAGGAGACCATGTTGAATGGTCCAAGCCGGAGTCCGATGAGTATTGGTTTGAGTTGTCTGAGTCTGATGACGAGAACGCCGAAACTATGTTGCGAGATGGCTACCAGCAAATTGTCGCCGTCTACGCCCAATTGATGGGGCGCGAAGAGCTCGATCTTTATCGGCCTCAGCGAGGTTGATCGACGCAGTTACGCGGGAGGTTGGTGCGTCGCATCGACGCCGTTGTCTTCGGCCGGCTTCTGTAGGTCGATGACGGGGCTGCCCCATTGAATCTCCATGGAATCACCGCACTCTTCGCAGGGTGTGGTGGTTCCCATTTTCGTGTCTTCGATGACCTGTGGCTTGTCGCAGTGAGGGCAGGTGACACGGATCATGCCTGCGGGTTCCGTCATCGCATCCAAATCCGCGTCGCTGATGTCTGGGATTTCGATGTCAGCGGGTTGCAGTGTCGTCAGCAATTCGTGAGTGATCTCTTTGGATCCAGCGATACGATTGGCCAATCGGCGGACGCTGCGTTCGAATGAGTTTCGGGACGTGCGACCGTTTCCAAAGTGGCGGTCTCGGTTGAAATACAGGTGAGTGAAGCCTCGAAGCAGTCGACGTCGGCTTTCCGTTGGCAGGACGTATTGGGCTTTGCCCGCAATCAGCTCGAAGATTCGGCACAACGCTTCCGGATCGTAATCGTCGAAATGCATGGTGGTCCCGACGCGAGAACTCAAACCGGGATTGCTACGGATCATCTTCGTCATCTCTTTCGGATAACCGGCGAGGATCACGACCAGACGATCACGTTGGTCTTCCATGCGTTTGAGCAGGGTTTGGATCGCTTCGCGACCGTATTGGTCTTGTCCGCTTTCGTCGATCAACGTGTAGGCCTCGTCGATGAAGAGCACACCATCCAGTGCCTCATCAATTTTCGCGTTGGTTTTCGGGCCGGTTTGACCCGCGTACTCCGCGACCAAGCCGCTTCGATCTGTTTCGACCAAGTGGCCTTTGTCGAGCACTCCCAAGCCACCGTAGATTTCGGCGATGATGCGAGCCACGGTGGTTTTGCCCGTGCCGGGGTTGCCCACAAAGGCCATGTGCAAACTGGGCTGGGTCGTGGGAAGTCCGGCTTCCTGACGATGTCGTTCCATCGCCAAAAAGTTCGCCAGCGTTTGAATTTGGTTCTTGATCGCATCCAATCCAATCAGCCGATCCAGTTTGGCACGTGCTTCCGCCAAGCGTTCTTCGGGAGAGCGTTGATCCTCTTTGTCATTTGTTTCTTGCTTAGGTGATGCGTCAGGTTTCCGGGAGCCGCCTCCACCGGTGGTTGTGGGAGTGGGTTTGGCGGCGGCCTCGTGCCCGGTGCCTTCTCGCAAGCGTTTGGCTTCGTTACGCAGCCAAGAGATCGCTTCACGGGCGTTGTCCAGGTCGGCTTGATGGTCGACGGTCGACGAGTGGTTTGATTCGGTTGGGCTGTCGGCCGCTGAATGGTTGATGGACGAAGCGCCTGCTCCGGTTTCTGGCGCGGATTGTTTGGCAGCTTCCATCGCGTCCAACATGGAATTCATGCGTTGGCGTTCCAGGTTGCTGTCGTCGCCGTCGACCATGGCAATCAGGTTGGCCATCCGAGTGGCGGCGGTGATGACTTCGCCCCAGCGATCTCGCAGCGAAGGCAGTTCCAAAAACGGACGAGTCACCTCGTACCAAGAGAAACCTTGCGCGGTGGTAATCAACCAGTCGATCGCCTCGTGCAGTTTGCTGCCTTGAACCGTTTCGCCCCAAACGTGTTCCAGCAGCACGCGACCGAGCTGGCGTTGTTCGAGAGATCTCGCATCGCTGGACGGGATCATGGTCGCGAAGACTTTCATCACAAAGCCTTCGTGCAGGTCGTCCATTTGTCCCGGCATGTTGCGGGTGTCGGTTGCGTCATCGCCCGCCAGCCAACCGTAGCTGCCCTCGGCGATCTCGCCGGATTCGACGAACAGAGTTTGCGTTTGCCGGAGGGCTTCGCGGTACAGCCGGATGGATCGCAAAATCGCGTCGTCGCTGGGGGAACTCATGTCGTCAATCCGAGGAGGACGGGGGCGTCAAAAACGTGGTCGTAAGTATTTGAAAAACAATGGCTTGCGTCAATGTTCGGATCGCCCCGCGGCGTTGTGAAAAACGTGTGAACGAGGTAAAATAGGCATTCCAATTTTGGGCGTGTGGTCCCCGGATTCGCACTGTCCCGCTTCCCCTGTGACAAACGAGCAAATCCCTTGGCTGAAGACGGCGAAAATCAGGAACCAGGCGACGAAAACGCGGGTGAAGTGAATGGATCCGCTGGCAACGATGGCCAGCAGGACGGGCAGGGCGGTGCTGCTGAAAATGGCGGCGGAGGCCAGGTGCCTCCGGGGAGCGGGCCTCCAGGAGGTGCGGAACCGCCGTCCGGCGATGAATCAGGCGAGGGGGCCTCTGGTGGCGATCCTGACGGAGGACATGGTGCTCTTCGGATGGTCGATCTGCCGATCGAGGACGAGCTGCGTGAGAGCTATCTGACCTACGCCATGAGCGTGATTGTCAGCCGAGCACTTCCCGACGTTCGAGATGGACTGAAACCGTCCCAGCGTCGGATTTTGGTCGCGATGAACGACTTGAATCTCGGCCCCGGCAGCAAGCGAGTTAAATGCGCAAAGATTTCCGGTGACACCTCCGGTAACTATCACCCGCACGGTGAAAGTGTGATCTATCCGACGTTGGTGCGGATGGCTCAGGAATGGAACATGCGGTCGTTGTTGATCGACAAACAGGGGAACTTCGGAAGCGTCGCCGGTTTGCCGCCGGCTGCAATGCGATATACCGAAGCTCGCATGTCCAGCGTGTCGGCAGCTCTGTTGGAAGACCTGAAGCTCGACACCGTCGACTTCATCCCAACCTACGACGAAGCGCGAACCGAACCCACCGTGTTGCCCAGCAAGTTCCCGAACTTGCTGATCAATGGTTCCGGCGGGATCGCCGTCGGGATGGCGACCAGCATTCCACCACACAACCCAACCGAGGTTTGTGATGCGTTGATCAAGTTGATCGACGAGCCCGAAACATCCATCGATGAGCTTTGTGAAATCATTCCTGGTCCGGACTTCCCAACCGGCGGGATCATTTGTGGTCGAGCCGGCATCCGGCGCGGTTACAAGACCGGCCGGAGCACTATGGTGGTGCGGGCGAAATGCCGCATCGAAGAGATGCGCGGCAATCGCCACCGCATCGTGGTCACTGAAATTCCTTACCAGCAGTATCGCGACCGGATCGTGGAAAAGATCGCGGCTCTGGTCAACGGCGACCGGATCAAGGGCATCTCCGGCATCCGCGACGAGAGCGATCTGAAGGAACCCGTTCGTTTGGTGATCGAGCTGAAACGCGGCGAAGATCCCGATGTGATCTTGAACCAGCTCTATCAGTACTCACCGCTGCAAGACACGTTCTCGCTGATTTTCCTGGCGCTCGTCGATGGCAAGCCACGCGAGTTGACGCTGAAGGAAATGCTGGCGGAGTTCCTGCGCCACCGTGTGACTGTGATTCGCCGTCGCACGCAGTTCTTGTTGGCACGGGCTCGACGACGCAAGCACACCGTGGAAGGTTTGTTGCTGGCGCTCGCCAATATCGACGAGATCATTCAAACGATTCGTACCAGCCGGACTCAACCCGAGGCCAAAGAACGTTTGATGGGCATCGAGTGCCCCGCTTCCATGATGCAGCGAGCTCTCGGTGACGAAGGCTTCAAACAGTTCCAGCTCGAACGGGGTGAATCCGATTCGTACACGTTGACCAGCGTCCAGACGGACGAAATTCTGCGAATGCGTTTGGGACAGTTGGTCAACCTCGAGCAAGAGAAGTTGACCAACGAGCATGCGGAGTTGCTGAAAGAGATCGCTGACTACATCGACATCTTGGGCAGCCCGAGTCGCATCAACGGCATCATCAAAGACGACTTGGAGGAGATGAAGCGTCGCTTTGGTGACAAACGACGCACCGAGATCAGCCACGAAGAACTCGGCAACATCGACCTGGAAGATTTGATCACGGAAGAAACCATGGTGGTTTCGATCAGTCACCGTGGTTACATCAAACGGACGCCGACCAGCGTTTACAACACGCAGCGTCGTGGTGGCAAAGGCATGAAAGGTGCCAAGAGCGACGACGAAGATCCAATCGAACACTTGTTCGTCGCCAGCACGCACGCGTACCTGTTGTTCTTTACAACTGCCGGTAAAGTCCGCTGGCAAAAGGTTTACGACATTCCTCAGTTGGCTCGTGATGCCAAGGGACGCGCGATCGTGAACCTGTTGCAAATGGACGAAGGCGAGCAAATTGCCGAATGCTTGGCCGTTCGCGATTTCAACCAACCCGGTCACAGCATCGTGATGACGACCAAAGGCGGGTTAGTCAAGAAAACACCGTTGGAACAATACAGCCGTCCCAAACGGGGTGGCATCATCGCGATCAAGCTTCGCGAGGGCGATGAATTGGTCGACGCCGCGGTGGTCGGACCCGGTGAAGAAATCATCATGGTCACGGCGGATGGCATGGCGATCCGTTTCCGCGAATCTGATTCACGACCCATGGGACGCAATACGTCCGGCGTGAAGGGGATCTCTTTGGTCGACGATGACGCCGTGGTTGGCATGGTGGTCACGGATCCCGAGGCGACGTTGCTGACGGTTTGCAAAAACGGCTACGGAAAACGAACGCCGTTTGGTCCAAACTTGGCCGATGTGGATGGCGAGTCCGACGATGCGGCAGACAACGGCGACGACGAAAACTCCGCGTCCAGCAGTTCCGCTCGCTACCGAACGCAAAAGCGTGGCGGCAAGGGCTTGCGTGACATCAAAACCAGCCAACGCAATGGCAAGGTCATCGGGATCGCTCGCGTCAACGACGACGATGAATTGTTCTTGATGACCGCCAAAGGCAAGCTGCAGCGAATCAGTGCTGGTGACATCAGCGTCATCGGTCGCAACACCCAAGGCGTCCGTATCATGAACGTGGATGACGGTGACGAGTTGATCGCCGTGGTGCGGGTTCCTGCAGAAGAGAATGCTGAGGAAGTCGCTGCTCCCGAACCCGCCGCTGAGTGACTCTGGCGGGGGAAGCCTTCATCACGGATGAATTGAAAATTTTTCGCGATCGGGCAAAGGGGCCCGGTCGTCGATGAATGCGTCGTTGATCTTTCGTTCCATCGAATTCGCGACGCGTTTCAGCAATTCCAAAACGTCTTCTTGCGGCCCTTGCACGTCCATCAGCACGTCTCCATCGGGTTCGTTGCGAACGAATCCTTGAATGGTCAGCCCTCTCGCCTGGTGGATTGCATTGGCCCGGAATCCGACCCCTTGGACGTGTCCGCGGTACCGAACGACTTTCCTGATTTGTTTGTGAGTGCTCATTGGACTATCGTGACCGCGAATTTTGATTTGGGCAATCCTGTTCCTTCCATCTCGCGATTGTTGAATGTCCTGTGTTCTCTTGAGTCGACCTGTTTGCCAGCGTGGTGAGTGGGGCAGTCGAGTTCATGCATCCACGTTAGTGAAGCCGAGTGATCGACGTCGTTCATGGCTGATATTGAGTTGGTTGTTCTTGGTCAGTTGCGTTGCAGCCTTGCAAGCGAAGCAGCCCAAAGTCCTGATGATTGGGATCGATGGTTTGCGTCGCGATGGATTCGTCGCCGCCAACACGCCGCATTTGGATGCGTTGACGGATCGAGGGACGCTGTGTTTGGATGCAAGAGTGACGTCCGACGATGTCCCGCAAAGTGATACCGTCAGCGGTCCGGGGTGGACGACGTTTCTGACGGGGGTCTGGGCGGATCGCCATGGCGTCACCGACAATTCGTTTCGCGGTCGGAATACGGAGACGGGGCCGCACGGGTTTGCTTTGGCCAAACTTGGTAAACCCAATGTGCAAACTGCATCGTATCTATGTTGGACGCCTCTGCGAGATCACGTGACGACCGATGCTGATATCGACGTGGTGGTCACGCCCGGTGAAAGTGACTCGGTTTCCTCGGCTTGGAAACGTGCCGATCAATCTTTGGCGTGGTCAGCGGTGCCGACTTTGGTCAATGATCACTCCGATTGGACGTTCGTCTATTTCGGTTCAGTGGATGAAACGGGACACGGCCACGGATTTCATCCGAGCGTTCCTGAGTATCTGGCCGCGATCGAGAATGTGGATCGTTTGGTTGGCGAATTGATGGATGCGGTTCATCGCCGCCCGACGTATGATTCGGAGGATTGGTTGATCTTGGTCAGTACCGATCATGGCGGTGAGGGCAGGGGGCACGGTGGTGGTCGCGAGAACGTGAATGTTTACACCGTACCGATGATCGTCAGCGGGGACGCGGCCAATCCGGGAACGATTGTTCCTCGTGAGGAAGGATCCGCTCCGCCCGCAACCGTCGATTTGGTTCCGTTGGCTCTGCATCATCTCGGGATCTCAATTGATCCCGCTTGGCAACTGGCGGGCAGCGTGGACGGGTGGCTCAAAACGACCGCCGACGCACGCTGATTCAAACTGATCGGCAATACGCGACCACCGAATGAATCAGACTTACTCGCCGCGGTCCGCCGGGCTCTGTATTGCGTCAGATGATCCGCACCAAGTCGTCTCCTGGACGAAGACGAAGGTCGTCTTCATCGGAAGCAAAGTAGGCGTCGATGCCGCGTTCGCTCAGGGATCGGTCCTCCGAGCCATCGGTGCTGAGTGCGGCGATCAAATCGTCCGCCAAAGCGCTCACGCGGTTGGCGACCGTTTGTGACGTATCCGTCCAAACCGCCACCAATCGATCGGCATCGGTTTCATCCGGAACGGTGGCGAGCGAGTCCATGATGATTAGGTCGTCACCGTCGCCGCCGTCGAGTTGATCAGCACCCAAGCCACCGATCAAAATGTCGTTGCCGGTGCGGTCATAGATTCGGTCGTTGCCATGACCACCGTCCAGGTAATCGTCGCCACCGCCACCTGACAGCTTGTCATCTCCGTCGCCACCGTAGAAGCGAACGGGGATGGTTGATCGACGGTCACCGTAAATGTCATCCTCGCCGTCGCCGCCGTAGACTTCGATTCGGCTGAGGTTGTCGTAGGTCGCTTGGATACGAGTTCGTTTTCCGAGTCGAAGATCGAGGTCGATGCTATTGGGTTGATCACGCACGGTGTCCAATCGAACTTGATCGTCTTCACCGCTCCCACCAATCATCAAGATGAACAAACCAGGGTTGTCGGGATCAGGGATCAACTGGTTTTGATCGACGATGGTGGTGGTTGATGCGGTTCCACGGCCATTGACGTTGTCACGTGTCTCAACGGTGATGGTGTAGGTCCCCGGTTGTTCCGCATTGAATGTGAAGGTCTTTCCCGTGCCAGCGTGGATGCCGCGACCGTCGGAGTCTTTGACTTCCCATAGATATTCCGTCGTCACCTCATCGGGAGCATCAGTCACATTGGCGATGAATTCGAATGTCTGTCCGACGACGCCAGATGCCGTTGAAGTGATTGCAACCGTTCGGTCGGTCGGCGGATCAACGGGCGTCCCACCCTCGTCACTGGGGGGAAGTCCACCGGGCGTCCAGGTACCGGTCGTGGCAGCCGAGGTGGCCGCATCGATCAGCCACTGCGTCATCGGAGGCGATGTGGTGGCAAACAATTGTTGGCCAAGTTGTTCGCCATCGTCGAGGTTGGGGTAGTTACGACCTTCGGTATGAACGTCGTTGGTATCAGCGTCCCCGCTGACTCGATTGCGGCCCGTGCCGCCGAGCACCACATCATTTCCGTCATTCCCGTTGACTCGATCATCACCGATGCCACCTAGCAGAATGTCGTCGCCATCATCCCCTCGGATCGTGTCTTCGTGGAAATCGAGACTGATTCCGGCCAGTTCAGGTGATCGAAGGAGGAAGTCTTCGTTGATGTCACTGCCTTCGATGGCATAGACGGCCAAGCGAAGGTTGATGGGCGTGGATGGTGCGTCGATCAAGCGTGCGGCAAGGATCGCGGCGTGATCGCCCATGACGATGTCGTTGCCAGTGTCGCCATCAATGTCGTCATTGCCAATTTCCCACCGTGCATCAACTTGGCCATGACGTGATCCTTGCGAGAGACGCTCACTGGTCTCCGCGGCGCGGGCCAGACGCCCACCGGTCGTTGCCACGTTGGTCGGGACTTTGGCGTTGTCGATTCGTGCCAGTTGATCAAGCAGTGTCTCGACATGTCTTTCTAGTTCGAAGGCTTCGATTTCATCCGCAGGTGAATCCAGTACGAGAGGCATCACCAACACTCCGTCATCGCCGATCACCATGTCGTCACCGACACCGCCGCTAATCTCGTCTTGGTCGATGTTGCGATCCATTTCGGCGACATAGGCGATGCGATTCAGTGGTGTGCGGTCGTCGAGCATCTCGTTGATGTCGATGGCTCGGGTGGATCGACGCTGAGTCAAACGTGTGTCGGCTGCTGTCGCTTGAGTCTGAAGCTGAACTTCCAGGTCCGCGAGCTCTGCCGGTGTGAGCCCAGGCGTCACGACGGTGTCGGGTAGATCGGACAGACCGCCCGTAACAATGGGTGTCACAACGCGAGCGTCGCCACCGACCAACATGTCGTTGCCTTCGCCACCTTGAATGTCGTCTTCACCGATCGTGATTTCGAGGGTGTCGACGTAGTCAACATTGCGTCCGCTGATCACCGGCAGGCTGGGGCGTTCGCTAGCCGCGTCGGCCAGTAGCGTGTCAATCACACCGAGGTGAGCCACACCGATCAGAATGCCCGCGTCAGAGGCGACGGTTCGCAGTCCTTCCAGGTAATCCATCATGGAGGCCGCGTTTTCGGCGATACCGTCTGCATCTGAAAGCTCGCTATCGCCCGGGATCATTCGAGTCTCAGGCATCTCCATCACCAGTTGGTCACCCACGATCGTGTCGTCGCCTCTTCCGCCGTCGATGGTGTCGCCACCGATGTCCGTGTTTCGACTGGGGATCGGTTGATTTTGGATCTCGTAGTCCACGACGGACTGATCGAGCATCATGTCGCTGAAACCGACCACCAATCCTGTGATAGAGTTCTGCGTTGCAACGATGGAGTCTTGCAGGGCCGAAACATCCGATTGCAATTCGCTTCGCACAATCATGGAGTCGCCTGCGATCACGTCTTGGCCGTCCCCGCCCGAGATCGTGTCGGATCCATCGTTGACCTCGGATCGATCGACCAACGTTGGTGTGACCAAAATGGACGCGTTGATGAATACGTCGTCGGTGGTGGGAATTGCGTCCGAATTGGCGATCTTCGAAAGCGTCGCGTTCACGCTGGAAATGCGATCCCAACGAGGAGCCTCAGCAAGCCAATTGCCTGGTGCAGCGACCATGTCAGGAACCACCACGTGCCCGCCACTTGGCAGGGATAGAGTGACTTCGGCAAGTGTTGGCGAATCGCTAGCGATCAACCTCAGTGAGTCCGCCATCATCGAAAGGTCACCGATGATCGAGGTTGTGTTGACACCGAAATCGCCGATGAGCGTATCGTTGTCTCCGCCGCCATCGATCGCGTCATTCCCGCGACCGCCGATCACCAAGTCATCTCCGTCGCCGCCAAGGATGGTGTCATCTGAATCCGCTTCGATATCGATCAACATCGCGACGTTGAGCGACAGTCCAGACGATGGATCACTTATCAACACATTGTCGAAGGTACGTATCGCTCCGAAGAGGACTCGGTCAGCTTGCAGCAGTTGCTTCGCCAATTCCGCGGGCGGGTTGTGCAACGTCGCGGGATCCATCGGAATGACGTCCGTGACGCGAGAGATTTGCTCGGTCAGAACGTCCCGGTGCCAAGATCCATTGGAGTTCAAACGTGGAGTGCCATCATCGTTGAACCCACGCAGAATCTGACCTTCGTCACCGAGGATGGTGTCGACACCCGAGTCACCTGAGATTGTGTCAGCACCGAGTCCACCGATCAGCTCATCTTCTCCATCGCCGCCGTGCAGTTCGTCGTTGCCACGTTGGCCACGAACTTGATCGAACCCCGCTTCGCCGTGCAATTCATCATGGCCGCCTACCAAATCGACGTGGTCGAATGGGGTGACTTCGCGCATCACGATTGATTGCATCGGTGCAAGGTAGGTCTCGCGAGAGTCACGGGTGGTGCCGCCGTAGGTTCGCTGGATCCTCGCGTTGTCGCCGAGGATCACGTCGTTGTCATTGCCACCGTGAATCAAATCATTCGCGTCCGCACCGTTGGCCATGTTGTGGCCTCCCACGAGATCGTCGTCGCCATCGCCACCGAAAATCATGTCGGAACCTTGGCCACCGTAAACGATGTCGTCTCCAACACCTCCTGAGACCCGGTCGTCTCCACCACCGTCCGTCGATGCAATGAACGAACTGATGACTTGATCGCCCAATGCTTCGCCGCGAGCGAAGCTAGCGTGATCGCCAAAAATGACGTCGAAACCAGCGTCCCCATCGATCGTGTCATCAGCGGTTCCGCCGATCAAAGTGTCGTCGTCATCACCGCCTGCGATCGTGTCGTTTCCTCCCACCGTGGGACTGACGACGGTTGCGATGTCAACGGTTCCCGATGAGGTGACTTGGAAGTCAAGCGATGCATTGTCGCCGTAAATCAAATCCATTCCAGCATCACCGAACAAACGATCCTCGCCGCTTCCACCGACGATCGTATCGTTGCCGGAGTCACCATGAATTT
This sequence comes from Rhodopirellula halodulae, assembly GCF_020966775.1. Classification (NCBI taxonomy): domain Bacteria; kingdom Pseudomonadati; phylum Planctomycetota; class Planctomycetia; order Pirellulales; family Pirellulaceae; genus Rhodopirellula; species Rhodopirellula halodulae. Next base: position 421,135 of record NZ_JAJKFV010000029.1, read on the forward strand.
CGTCGGCGCCGCCGAGTCCAGCGTCCGTGGTGGTAATCAGATCAATCGTTCCAGCGACATAAGTTGGCGAGTTGGCATCCAATTCGTAGCTAACCTGACCATTGTCGCCGAGTAGGACATCGTGACCGGCTTGGCCTCGGATGACGTCTTTGCCAAGTCCGCCGAAGACAAGATCGTCGCCGTCGCCAGCTTCCATCGTGTCGTCACCACCTGTGTTGGGATCCGTCGTGCGGATTTGGTTCCGAGATCCCGTCGCGGTCAATGTCATTTGGCCGCCATCGCCGAGTAGCACGTCCATCCCGTTGCCTGACTTGATGTCATCATCGCCCGCACCCCCGAAGACGACGTTGTCGCCGTCGCCCGCGAGAACGATATCATTGCCATCATCGTCGGACGAGCTGGTCTGGATGCTTTGTAGAATGCCCGCGACAAAGTTTGCTTCGCCACCATCACCCAGGATGATGTCGCCTCCGTTTGTGGTGGTGATGTCATCGTCTCCTGCACCGCCGAAGACGACATTGTCACCGTCGCCCGCGAGAACGATATCGTTGCCATCGCCTTCAGACGAGCTGGTCCAGATGCTTTGCAGAATGCCCACGATAAAGTTTGCTTCACCACCATCACCGAGGATGATGTCGTCGCCATTCGAGGCCGTGATGGAATCGCCTGCAGTGCCGCCAAAGATCACGTTGTTGCCCGCGCCAGCGACGATGGTGTCACCACCACCGTATGTTGGATCGCTGGTTTGAATCCGCGTCAGCACGCCGGAGGCAAATTCCGCCGTGCCATTGTCGCCAACGACAATGCTGTTGTCATCACCGACGGTAATGTCATCCGCATCGGCACCACCGAAGACGACTTGGTGCCCCATGCCGGTCAAGATGGTGTCCGATCCACCCGTTTCCGGTGCGATGGTTTGAACATCCGTCAACACGCCCGATACCAAGGTGAGCTTCCCCGAGTCACCCAAGATGGTGTCGTCGCCACCATTGCCCGTGATGTTGTCACCTTTTGCACCGCCGACCAGCACGTTCCCGTCGGATCCTCCGGTGATCGAATCAACTCCGCCGACGTCTGCTGCGGTTGATTCGATCGAGAGCACCCAACCAGTGATTGGATCGTAAGTCACACGGCCCTCGTCGCCGAAGACGACATCGAGCAGAGAATCGCTTCCAGCCCACAACTGATCGTCACCGGCCCCACCGAGGATCACGTTGTGTCCATCGCCGGCGGTGATCAAGTCAGCCCCGCCGGTTCCGGAATCAATCGTCTCGATCGTGGTCAGTGCCAACGGCGATGTCAGCAAGCCATCGGGACGAGTGTACGTCAGGATGCCACCATCGCCGAGAATCACGTTGTTGCCAGAGTCTGGGGCAAACGCAAATCCGCCACCAACTTGATTGATTTGGTCATTGCCTGCCCCGCCAAAGATTCGGTCATCACCGGATTCTCCCGCGATCTCATCGTCACCGCCAATCAGAGGCGATCGGGATTGCATCGATTGCAAACCTTCCATGCCGAGCAGTGCCAATCCCCTTCGCTCGGGAACGATTCCGCTGTCGTTCTTGAACGCATCATCGCCCACTTCTCCGGGAATGACTCCCATGGTGATGTCAGCATGGTCCCCGAAGATGAGATCGTCGCCGAGACCGCCACTCATGCGATCGTCACCCGCGAGCGTCATGTCATCTCTCATCGCGGAATCGCTGGTTCCGTTGACAACGGCGAAGGACAGGATCGGGGTGTAGGCACCGTCCAACATCAGGCCAGCAAGATCAAACCGCGTTTGCAAATTCGCGTTCAGACCGGTGTCGCCAATCATGCGATCGTTTCCGCTACCACCAACGAGGGTGTCATTGCCCGAGCCGCCCAGTAACAAGTCGTCACCATGACCGCCGGTGATTTCGTCATTTCCACGACCGCCATAAACAACGACGCCAAAGTTGGCGGCACTGAGGTCAAACACATCGTTGCCGTGATTGGCAAATGCGTAGGCATTGCCATTGCTGGCCCCGGAGGTGCTGGAATATCGCACGCCGTCTTGAAAGGTATCGCCGAGCAGAATCAATGGTGCGGGTGTTTCCGGAATAGCACCTGTCACCTGGAATACATCGCCGCCGATTACGCCTGGAGAAACCTCGCGGTTGCCGCCGCCATGAATGACCGTTGTTGCGCCTTCGGCGGTGCCGTTGACGTTGATCGTGTCATTGCCACTGCCAAGCAAAACTTCCAAGACTTCCAGGTCTTGGTAGGTGATGCCCAACGCGGACATGCCGATGCCGGTCACTTCCGTGGCGGTGACGTTCAGCGTGGTGTCGGACGCCGAGCCGTCATTGAACACCGCCAGCGTGTCGGTTTGCACGGCTTCATTGGTGAAGTCGTTGATACCGCTCGCGTCGGTTGGCGTTTCGGTCGGCAACATGACGGCGAGCGACAAGTCGGGAGTGTTCGTTCCCTTGCCTCCGTTGACGATGATCGATCCTGCCATCAGCGAGGTTGTATGGGGACTCGCTGTAAAGGACTTTGTCGGTTGCGATCCTTCGGTGGGCGTGAACGAAACATCGCCACGCACCAGCACCGTCTGTTCGTCCATCCAGTTCAAGGAAGTGAACAGCAGATGTGGCGGTTGATCGATCCCGCGCCAGTTGGCGCCACCGTCAACTGATACTTCGGTTTGCCCAAACAGAATCAGCGGCAATTCCACGTTGGAAGTGGGAGCTTTGGTCAGTCGAACGGTGTAGCTGTCGATGGTCGATCCATCGCGTGAGACCACGGTCCGGCCATCCGATTCCACGATCAACGCATCGGCGGTTGCGTTGTCGATGACCGTCACATCGATGGTTGGTGCGGTGGACGAACCTGCCACATGGATCGGGTTAAACGTTGGATCACTGCTGGTGAACTCGTGGGTGATGGTGGAGATCACTCGTTCGCGAAGGTCAACGTTTTCAATTGCGGCGACCAAAACCGTTTGCGGGATGTTCCAGTTTTCAGGCGTGAACGTCAGCGTGTTGGCAACCGCGTCCGTGTTGATCTGGTCATCGTGAGTCAGCGTGACCGTAACGTCCGAGGTTGGACGGCTGGTCAATTGCACCGTGTACGAATCCGTGATTCCCGCACCGGATGCCAAGTCGCCTTCCAAGACAGTCGTTCCACCCTCGCTTTCGCGTAGAATCAGTCCCCCCAAGTCATCGTCGTAAACGGTGACGTAAAGGTTCTCGATGGGCGACGCATTGAGTTGGTGGACTCGTTCTCGAACGGTCGTGTTGGTCGATGTGGTTCGAGCAATCAAGGTGTGGTCGAGGACCGCTTTGGTGGTGCCTTCGGCCACGTCATCGGCAATCGCTCGGATGTAGACGGTGCGTGGTGTCTTCCAATCGGCATCGGATCCAGAATCGAAAACCAACGTGAGAGCGGTTTGCCAACTCACCCCATCAAGCGAAACTTCGATTCCTCTGGCGGGGTCATTTTCTGTGCCTTTGGACAGACTGGCACCCGCCGCTGAAATGGTCAGGTAGACCTTCGTGCCGGAGTAGTTGTTGCGATCAACGGCCATCCCAATTGTGTAAGCGTCAAACGCCAAACGAGTCGCGTTGTCGACTGCATTGGTCGCGAAATCGGCGGAGGTGTTGTAGGCGTTCTCGATCACGACGGATTCGCCGTTGGAAGGAACGATCGATACGATTCCGGTTGATTCTCCGGCGGCGTCACCCGTGATGGTCACACCGACGCCACCGATGTGAGCGTGTGCGTAGTCGGTGTCGTCGGATTCGACGCCGTGGTTGATGATCGATGATGCGCCGCTGTCCGATCCGGACACGATGGTGTTGGTCACATCGCCGCCGACGGAGATGAAGTCGCTGCCCAGACCGCCGACAATCGTGTAGGTCGCACCGGCTCGCGTTCCCAGCACAAAGAACGAATCGTCACCTTCCAGACCATCAATTTCGAACGCCTCCTCGACTCCGTCGATGTTGATGTTCAGTCCTGCACCGTAGATTCCGTCGGGCGTGATCACAAAACTGTCGTCGGCTTCGGATCCAACCGCCACCACACGGTCGGTGCCCTCACCTCCGTTGATGCTGACGGGGGCATTGATGTTGTAATGAACAAGGTCGTCTCCATCGCCGCCTTCGACGATGGTTTCGCCTTCGATGATGAACGCACGGATCACAAACGTGTCGTCGCCGGATTCACCTTCCATCCGCAGCGACGCTTTGTTGCTGTAGACAGAAAACTCGTCTTCACCCGATCCCCCAAAGATCACCATGGGTTTGGAGATACCATGCGAAAGGTAGCCGAGAGTGATCTCCGACGTCGCAATTTCATCGCCAACCAAGACGCCACTGGGATAGACACCATTGACCGCGGAACCGGCAACATTGGGGTCTTCGCCAAAGACTTGTCCGATTTGAAACAGGTCCTTTCCGTCACCGCCGTCGATCGTGGTGGCGGTGGAGTTGTCATCGATGAAGAACGAGTCGTCGCCGTCGTAAGCGTTGATTCTCAAACGCCCGTTGATGGTCTCGTCCATGTCAACGCGTTCGAAGTTCGCCGTCTGTTCACCGCTCTCATCAAGTTGCAGCAACGCCATGAAATGTCGGCGAAGCAGCACGGTATCGTTTTCCGTCGTGGTGTGAATTGTCAGTGTGTCATCACCGTCGTCCGGGGTTCCTGAATCGGTGACACTGATGCGTTCGTTGCCGATGTGATCCAGCCGGATATCAATCGCGTCAGTGCCGCCGCGCATGTCGACGTGGTAGTGGTCCGCATTCAGGTTTTTTAACCACACGACGTCGTGATCTGAGTTTCCATACAGTCGCGTGTTGGGAGCGTCGATGTCTTGGCGGATGTCAATGGTCGATCCGGTACCGATGTCTGCATTCCCGTGGTCCACCTCAAAGATGACTTCGTCCGAGACGTTGACGTCGGCACCTTCCGTAACGGTCACATCGTCGCCGACTTGGAAAAGAATCGAACCACCGGCGATTTCAATGGACGAAGCCGAATCGATCAAAAGATTTTCGCCCGCGGAGGCCGAATCGAGTACGGTCACGCGAACATCGCCCTCAGTGGCGACGATGGAATCGATGATCAAACCACCGTTGGTTTCGGTCAGATAAACCGCCGATCCCGCGGTCATGAACAGACGCCCTTCGCCGGTTACGGAGTTGTGATGGGTGTCGATTTCTAGATCGTTCAGGTCGGAGCCGATGCCGGATCCCGCGTGCAAAGCAATGTTTCGGCCGGCGACATTGGTGGCGGTGTTGTTCAGAGCATCGATCAAGTCCGCATCGGACCAAAGGTTGATGTCGGCCATGTTTGCTGTGATGTGTCCGATCTGAAAGTCATCACTGACTTCTGCCAGGTGAATGGAGACATCAGCGGTCGCATCAACTTGGTGCGCGACATCGAGCTCCAAAGGATTGTCGGAGGAACCGATCTCACCGGTGCCACCCGAGGCAGTCAGGACCAATGTGTCGGCGGCTAATTTGGCCGTCGCATCAGGAACTCCACCGGTACCCATGCCGCTGCCATCGAGAATGTTCCCGTTGGCCGTGATCGTGACTGCCGCGTTGGATGCAACGAGATGTTCTAGCACCACATCAGTTTCAGATCGAAGCTCCACCACGTTTCCGGCAACCGTGACGTCATGAACATGCAGATTCAGAAGGCTGTTCACGTACGCATTGCCGCCGATGTTGGCATCGAGATCGCCGGTGATCTTGATCTGCAGGGCCTGTGTGTCAGATGCCAAGTCACCGCTGGTCGTGATGGACGCGGTGGGGGTCTCCAAGTGGATCATCGTCGGGGAAGTGATCGGATTACCGACCAGGGTTCCGGCCGCGTTCAATGTGATCGAATCATTGGAAACCAGTTCGCTGATCGTCAGTTGACCTGCATCGGTGCTGATTCGCATTGCGCCGCCGGAGATCCCTGAAATCACTTCCAGATCTTCAGATGTCGCGCGAACGCTCATCGTTCCGGTGGATTCCAATCGTGTTTGGTGTGGGCTGACGATTCGGAAGTCCGATTCATTGTCCACGCCACCGATCGTATTGGCATTGATGTCCAAGTTGCGACCCGCTTGAACGGCTGTTTCGCCGAGGCCAAGGTCAATCAACGCACCAGTCGACGACACCCGCACGTCGCCTGATGCGGAATCGATCGAGCTGATTTTCAGATCACCGTGCCCGCCGATGGCAATGCCGTCCGGCGCGGTGGCGGTGAGCGATCCCGATACCGAAACATCCACGTCGTCGGTGCGGTGTAAACGCAATCGTTCGATGATGGTTCGGTCTTCGACCAAGTCACCGGACAGAATGCTGACGGAAGCTCCAGCACCGCTGGTTCCGGTCGCCGCATCAAACGATTCGCTTGTGTTGTGGGCAACAACGACCGCTTGCCAGCGAGTTGCATCCGTGAAGTCTTCACCGGACAAATGGATGGTTTGGTTGGAGGACAAGAATTCGTACCAGCCGTAGTCCTCCGCCGTTTCCACCAACACCGTTTGACCAGTCTGGATTTGGATCGGATTGGTGTCATCGGTGGTGTTGAAATCGGGTTCGATAACCGTCCAATTGGCAGGATCGTTGGCCATCGTTTTCGGATCGAGCTGGATACTCGCGTCCGCGCCGGTGTAGCGGTAAATGCGATAGTGCACGCCGACGACATCGGCAACGCGAGCTTCTTGCAAAGCAGCCTTGTCGGTCGCTGACAGCGATTCCAACCCACCAGCTAGAACAATGGTTTGGGGTTCGACCAACGCACCGATGCGTCCCGATGCGGTCAGACTAACGTCCGTCGCGGAAACATTTGGTGTCTCGTTGTCGTTCGGCGCAGCGGGTGCGATGGTCGAGGCGGCTTCTGGGTATAGGAAGCGAGCCAGATTCGCGGCGATCATCGCGTCAGCAGTCGTCGCTTGGAAGACTCGATCATGGATGATTTGGGTTCGAGTCTCTGCGTCCAAACGGATGATGGTGTCTGGGTTGTAAGAGGCTCCATAAGGCTCGCCGATTTCGGCTGTGACAGCGTAGGTCAAACGCTCAAGCGTGATGGATGTCACGTCATTCCCTGCGGTGATTGACAATCGAACACCGGGTTGTGGGAGATTTGATTCCGGGGCAGGGGCAATCGCGGCGTCGTAACGAGTCGGCGCCAATTGCAATGTGTTGGATTCAATCACCACGACATACAAAATCGATCCTGTGACGATGCCAGTACCGGTGGAGTGTCCATTGTTGAAGCGGATCTGGGCACCGGAAGTCAGACCGTGTGGCGAGGCCGTCGTGACGACTCCTGTTTCCGCGTCAATCGATGCGACGCCGATACTGCTTTCGACTGTCGGTGCGATGTCTTGTGCTTCAATGCGACTCTGCCAGTGGCTGTGGTAGTCACGCGTCTTGCTGGCATCGATTTGGCGGATTTGCTCATGAGCGGCAGCAGTGGCCGCGTCGCCGAACAGTTTTTGTCTGGCGTCAATCGCGGAAATTTGTTCAGCGGTCGGCGCGGTTGCTGTCTCGAGAATGCCATCAACGACGTCGCCCGATGCTGCGGTCACGTTGACATCGCCCGATGTGCTGATGATGGAAGTCGTGGAGTCTTGGTAGGCGGTGGGTGAGACGAGGTTCAGGCGACCTGTGATTTCAACGACATTGATGTTTCCGAGTGCGTAGGCGGACAACCCAGCCTTGGCGTCAACTCGCATGGTTGAGTCGCCACCGATCGAACCACTTCGGCTGCGAAGCTGCACATGATCGCCTGAAACCAGCGATGATGTACTCTCAGTGACCAAGCCACCGGCAACATTCAGATAGACATCATGACCCGCGTGAACGGTGTCGATCGTGATCATCGACGCGCTGGCCTCCGCCGAGTTCTGACCGATCCCATGAATCGTGATGTCACCGCCGGCGTTTACGGTAAGCGGGGAATGCCCGGTTTCGACGTGGGCCGAGACGTCACCCGCGGTGGCCGTCAACGTGGGTGTCTCGCCGTAGAATCCCGATGTGCCTGTTGTTTGGATGTTGCCTTGGGTGCTTGTGATCGCGACGCCTGAGCCTGCGGGGACATCAACGTCGCCAGAGAAAATCACATCACCAACACTGACGATGGAAACGCTCGGTTTGCCAGACTGACCGACCGAAGTGATCTCAATTGGGCGATCGGCGATCAACGTATGCGTGTAGTAGTCCGTTAAACCGCTGATGACGGTGACACGCGAATGAACGGTTTTGGAACGGAGCCAACCGCCGCCCGTGGTCCATTGTTCGACATGTTGTGACTGGTTGATGTAGTCGCTGTCGTAAACATCGGAAGTTCCATTGGCCGGTTTGGCAACGGGCGTCCAACGCGATGAGTCGGCGTAGTTCTCTTTCGAAAGGTCGACGGATTCAGTGACGCTGCCCGCGAATCGATAGTAATTACCGACCGTGCCGCCCGTGTTGTGACCGGCAATCACGCGAATGATGGTTTGCTCGGGTGTGACGCTGACATTGCGGTCGACCTTTTGTTCATATGCCAGTGTGTACTGATTGTTCGCGACGTACTGGGGGAATGTCGATTCCTCTTTGCGGACGACGACTTCGGATTGAAGGATGGGTTCAGCGTCACGGAACTTCACCGACCGGTATGAGTAGCCGCTGTCCTTCTCAAGCAAATCAGCAAACGAGTTGTCGCCAAACAAGTTGAAGGACTTCTTCTCGTAAACACGAACTTCGGTCTTCGTTTTCTCTTGTCCCTCGATCCACAGATAGATTTGGCCACTGAGTGCGTTGGAATATTGGTCCGGTGAACCGGGGTAGTACGACTGGCTGGCGGCCGTCGGTGTGGGGGTTCCCGGTGCGGGGGTGTATTCAATTTGCGGCGGCAGTCCATTGCCGGGTGTGCTATTGAGCGCGCCAATCTCGTGCAATTCGGAAATGCCAGCCGAGGTGGATTTATAAGTGGTTCGCCGCAACAAGTCGGAGTCGATCAGGATGACTTCGCCAACACGGTCGCGAGTCAGGTCGACGCCTTCAAACACGATGTCGAAGGGCGATTGATTGTCGACGTCCAGCGACGCATAACCGTCTGCGACGACGATTTTGCCGCCTCCGGTCGAGAGGATTTGACCTGCCAGCGTGATGCGGCCGCCCTGAGGTTCCAGTTCTCGGACAACGATGGAACGATTGGCGGAATCGAAGTAACCGTTGACCGGAATGGATGTCGAGGACGTATCGGACGTAAACGACAGACCGGAAAGAGGATTGCCGTTGGCGTCGATCAGTGATTCGGTGGTCCGTCCTGGATTGAAGTTTTGGTCGACGTTTAGCGTGATTGTATCGACGCCGGATTGAATCAGCCCGTTGATGTTCAGGTAGCGAGCGGTGATCGAAATGTCACCTTGGGACACGATCGCGGAGCGGTTTGTCGCGATGGAAGTCGCCAGGTTTTGTCCATCGGTGCTGACTTGCGATGTGTTCTGGAACACCCGCGTGGTGAACGTACCGGCGGTGTTGAACACAGACGCTCTCAGCGGGGCAAAGTTGATGTATTGCCGCGGGTCGATGTTGGTGTGTTCGAACGATGGCGTGTTGAGGGTGAATTGGTCGCCCGCTTGAATGACCGTGTCGGCCGAACGAATCTCTCCCGCAACGTTGATACTGCCGGATGGATTGATGATCCGCACCGTGCCATTTTGGTTCACGATGTCGCCGTTGACGTACAGATCCTTCGGCAATCCAGGGGGCAAATGCTGCAGGCCGAGATCCGCCGCACTCGCGTCCGGCGGAGTGAATGTGATCGAGATTTCACCTGTGCCTTGACCGTCCGGGATTCCTTCGGGCAAGACCCAGTTGACGTACACGTGCCCCGGCGTGAACTGCTTCAATTCGCCATCAACGACCGCAGTGCGACGGTTGTCCTTCACCGTGGTGTTGTTGATGATCGACATCAAAGGTGTGTGATTCGCGATCGTGATGCTGGCGCTGTCGCGTGCGGTCAGGACACCGCTTTGCGTGTTCGAGTTGGCTTCGATGAAGATCGATCCGGGGGCCGCCACGATGCTTGGCATTTCTACAAAAATTGCGTCGACGGACTGTTGGACAGGACGTTGAGTGATTCCGCCACCCAGATTTTCAGCGGGCAACAGCAGACCCATCGCATCCAGTTCCGAATTGATTTGGTCCAGTTGCACCTGGTACCTCGCGACCGCTTCGGCATTGTTGCTATGTGATCGCATCCAGCTCAAAACGGTGTCGCGTTGCTTCAGCAATAGGTTGCTGAGGTTTTGATAAGACAACGTCGGCAAGGGCAATTCCGCGTTCTTGATGACGTAGAACTTGTTCGAGAAATCGTTGCGAAGTTCTTGGGTGTGGTCGCTGTCGTAAACGGGAAGTTCCACACCTTCGGGTTGTGTCGCGTCGGGGATTGCGATCCAGGTCGTCGTGTCGGCGTAGTTGGCCGTTTCGAGAATGACCGGAACGTCGCTGGCCTGAACCAATTTGTTGCCGGCGGCATCGGTCGGCTCAAAACGATAGTAGTGCCCGGCGGTGCCACCACCATTCGCACCTGCGACGGCGCGGACGATCGTTCCGTAGTTCAAAAGAATTGGAATCGCGTCGATCGTCAGTTTCGCGAATTCAAAGGGAACGTCGGCCGACAGGTCTTGGTCAAAATCAAAACGTTCTTTCGCCCAAATGCGATCAGCGGCTGAGAGAGCCGGTGTTTGATCGACGGCGAAGTCCAAACGTGATCCGGCACTGTTGTTGGTTTTGTCCCACTCGACGTTACCAATCGCCAACACCGCTTGATTGAATAATCCAGCCGTGATCTTGGCTCCGGTGTCGACAGCGACGTTGCTGGTGCCGTTGATGGTGGTGTTGTTGGCAACGGAGTAACCATAGGGAATCAACGACAGACTCATGACCATGCCTTCGCCCTTGCCCGTCACCGGAATGTCTTGGGCGCGGTCAGCGATCAGCAACACATCTTCGTAGCCTTCGATTCGTGAACCAGTCGCGATGTCGACGGTGTTGTTCCAGTCGATGGTGACGCTGGGATCGCCGATGGTGATGCTCGGCCGCAAAGAGATCGTGGTGACTTCCACATCAGCCAAATGATCGATCAGATTGGGGACTTGGAAACTGTTGCGTCCCGTTTGCAGTCGGACTTCCGCTCCACGGATCAACGTTCCATTGACATCAATTCGGTTTTGGATGTCACTGTGGGAACTCACTTCGGCCCCACCTGCGCTGGCGACGGAAGCCGACAAAAGGCTGGCATCCGGACGAAGCAGAATCTCACCTTGGGAAGACATCGTGACGTCACCCCGTCGGTTGATGATCGACGAGTCGCCAAGTGTGATTCCCGCGTCGGTGTAGGACGAAATCTTGCTGTTCGCGTTGGAAGCCGCGAGACCCGCAACGGCTTCGAGGTGGACGCTGTCATGGGCAGTGACATCGACGCCAACGTCCACCTTCAGATCGCCTGTCGTGTCTCCGTCAACGATCACGCTGCTTTCATCGCCAATCGTGATTTGGGCGTCCAAGCCGTTAGAATCGGTTCCGATGTCGGTTTGACTGATCAAGACGACCAGATTGCCAAGTGCCGCCGATCCCGATCGCAAGTTTGTTTTGTCGTTTTGCTTCGTGACCGTGTTATTCGCGGCGACAGAGAAATTGGAAGCGGTGATTGTCGCTCGATCGCCGATGGAGACGTTGGCGTCCCCGGTGAGCGTGAGATGCAAACCGGCTCCGCTACCTGCGGCGAGGGCGAAGGAGTAAGCGTCCGCTTCTCCGTCGATCGTCTGGGTGGAGGTCGATGTGACGCTCATCGGTCCCGAATGAATCGTGACATCGTTGCCAATGATGGCGACGGCTTCTTGATCACTGGTCAATGTGGTGTTGGCACCGACGCCGGATGCGACGCCAACACCGCTCGCGATCGTGGTTCCGTAGGCATCATTCGCGTTGGTCGCAGCGAGATGGACGCCGCCAGCTTGGATGGTCGTCCCATCGCCGATTTGGGCCGTGACTTCTTTCACGTCCTCGCCCTTGCCCAAATGGGTCTCGGAAACCATTGCACCCACCGCGACGGCACCGGCCGCGCCGCCACCCGTTGTGCTGCGGGACTTGATGTCGGTGGTTGCGACGATCTCCACATCGTTGGCTGCGTTGATCGTTCCTCCGGTGATGTCGGCGTTGACGGTTTGAGCGATCGTCACCGTGCTGTTGTTGCCAGCCACACCCAGACCATAGCTCACCGAAACGCCAACGCTTTCCGTTCGTTGGATGTCCACGGTGCCGGTGCTTTTTACCGAGACACCTTCCGAATGAATGATCGCATCTTGGATCGATGCGTCGATTGCCGAGGAGGCCTCATTGGTTACCAACGCAACGCCGGTGGCAGCCCCAAATGAAAGGGCCAACTCCGCGTTCACTGCGGTTGCATCAAGCGTCGCGTCTTCGACCGCATCGACGACGACGTCGCCCAGGACATCCAGTTTGATTTGACCGAAGACTTTCGCCGACACATCGTTGGCGATTCGGTTGTGCAGATTCAAACCTCCGCCGCTGGCGGAGATCCCGCCCGCACTGATCGCGGTGGAAACACCCGTCACGTTATCGATCGTCATGTCGCTGGCGTCAGCCGTCACGTTGACATCGCCTGCCGCCACGATGCCGAAACGATTGGAAGCATCTGTGTCACCTGAAATCCACGACTGGACTTCGTTGGCAATCGTGTTGGTCACCGCCGTCACAGCGACGGAAAGTGCTCCGACGGCATCGGCGATGGATGCACCCACCGCAATCGACTTGGTCACATTTGCTTTGCCGGTAGCGTGGACGTCAATGTCGCGTCCGGTATGAATCGTGCTGTCTTCTATGAAGGCGTGAGTTTGAGATTGAATCTTGGTGGTGGAGGTGGCACCCGTTGCTGAAGCGGCACCACCGATCGAGACTGCCACCGCAACGGCTCCAGCGGCGCTGGTGGTTTGCAGTGTTTCCGTGCTGTCTGCTGTGACACTCAGATTGCCATCGACGTTGATCGTGCTTTCTTTGATCGAAGCGTAGGTGCCCGGAACGTCGTTTCCATGCACCGATTCGAGTTGGTTGATCGCGATTCCCGCTCCAATCGCACCGCTGCCACTGACGATTCCTCCGCTCGCCGCCGCCGAGGTGCTGACAACGATGGCATCGGCCGTGTTGCTGCTACTCGCGTTCACGGTCAAGTCGGCGGATTCCGCCACTTGGCCGCTCGAATCCAATACCGAGGTGCCTTGCGTTGCCACGGTGCTATTTTCGACGTTGGCATGAACGGTGTTGCCGATACCGTTGAACGAGTACGCGCCAGCGGCTGCCATGGCGAGCGATGCCTCACTGACCGCGGCGCTTGCCGCCACCGCAACGGAATAGGAATGGATGGTTGCCTCGGAAGTGGCTTCCACCGTGATGTCTCCCGCACGTTTTTGCTCCGCAGTCAGGCTTTGCCCGTGCAAACTGGTCGCGGTGGCTGCATCGTGTCCCGTCGCGAGGATTCCGCCTTGGACATCTTGAATCGATGCGTCGACCTTGTTGTGAGACAAGTTGATGGCGGCGGAAACACCAAGGCTGAAAGAGCCGGCACCTTCACCGCTGAAGGCGGCTGTGATCACCGAAGCATTCGCGACCGTGGAGATGTCGGATTCATCGTTGGCGGTGACGGAAGCGGAATCGACGTGGAACGACGGCACGCTGTCGCCGGAGAATCCAAGTAACAATTCGTCCTCGGTATTCTTGATCACGCGGTTTTGTGGACCGCGGTAGGCAACGGTCGTGGGGGTCGGTCCGTTGCCGGTGATGTTGGCGGACACCTCCGTTCCGACCATGTTGACCACACCAATTCCCATGCCGGCCAAACTGATGGCCGCTGAACCTGCCAAGCTGGCTGCGCCCCCGTTGGCGAGCGTGACAGCATGAATGTTCGATTCCGATTGGGCGTCGACAATCAATTCACCATCCGCAACCATGTTGGAATCTTCCGCGATGGCGGCGATTTGATTGTGGGACAACGACACGTCGATGCGTTTCCACTTTTGGACGTTGTTCAGATCAAGTTTGCCAGTCCAATCGGGTGAGTCGCCTTCCTTTTGCTCGTTCAAGCTGATCGCAATGGGATCATCGCCAAGGTATTCGTAGATGTTCCCTTTGGAAGGACCATTGGAAAGTTGGAGCGATTGGCCCTTGGTCATTTGCGACCGATCGCCGACCCAGTCTACGTCGTCATGATCAGTGACGTAGTTGGCGGTGACGCCGTCGGCCTTTGCGTACCCAATGACGTTTTGGGCCACGGCCACACCAAAGGAAACGGCGACGGCGTTGGCGCCACCCGTGCCCAAAGCAATCGAAGTGGAATCGATCACCGCATCCAATTCGGCGGACGATGTGGCATCGATTTGCACGTCGCCGTCCGCATGCAATCTCGAACCAGTCACGGTCGCGAGTGTGTTTCCGGTGACGGTGTTGGTCGCGTTCGCTCCCGCACCACTGACCGCGATACCAGATTCGCCGCTGAACGCGGCGGCGATGGAGGCACTGGCGGCGACGGCGCTGATCTTCCCATTGTTATTCGCGACAACGGTCACATCTTCGACGGCGAAATCGCGGATGTTGAAGGTGTCGAGCGTTTCGTGCGTGCGTGAGTCGATTTCGTCGTAGGAGACAATCTTCTCAAAGACCGCGTCCGAGATGGATGCATCCACGTCGGATTCGATGTTGTTCAAAGCAATTCCAACACCAACTGACACTGCCAAACTATTTGCACCACCAAACGCGGCGGACAACGCCGCAGCGCCTGCGAATGCGCGAATCAGCGTTGTGTCGCTGGCGTCCACCTTGACATCGTGAGAAGTCCAGTTGCCAGAGGCGATGTTTTTGATCTCGGCGATGGTGTCCGCCGCGATGTGGTTGGTCACGGATGATCCAACGCCAGCGACTCCACCTTCGTTACCTTCGCTGACCGCGGCGGCGACCGTCACGGCGATCACGACGCTGCTGATTCGTTGATCACTGGTTGCGACCACATTGACATCGCCATTGGCGTGAACGGTCGCGTTCTCAATGATTGCGCTGGTGGAGGCGTTGCTGGGGCCGTCTTGGTCGTGACCGAGGGTGTTTGTCGCGACGGAAGCTCCGAGTGCAAACGCGGCCCCATTGTCGACACCGCCGCCGACCGAGACGCTCGCCGCGACGATTGTCGAAAGAATGCTGCCCTGATTGCCCGCACTGACGCTGACATCGCCCGCTCCGGTGCCAGCGGTGTCGGTCCCGGAATGAATCGTCGAATTGGAAATCTCAGCCGCGGACGTGCTGGTCACGGTGTTGTGTGAAAACGCACCGCCGCCCGAGACCGCAACGCCGGAGCGGACGCTTCCGCCCAACGAGACTGCGGTGGCGGTGGCGATTGATGAAAGTGAAAGTTCAAAGACTTTCAGTTCCCCGTCAATCTCTTGAATTGAAAACGAGTCGCCTGACACTCGGTCGACGACCATCCATCCCGTTCCGACGGCGATGGCTTCGGTTGGGTCGTTGGCATTGACATTTTCTTTGCTGAATTGCTGCGTGATGTCCATCTCGGGGACGAAGCCCGCCGGGATCCCATCGCCGTAGATCTGGTGATACAAACGCAGTTTGATGGCGTCGTCACCCTCTTGGTCGGCTTTTTGTTCGTTGCCGTTTGCGTCCACTTCAGCGTTGGCCGCATCGTCCAAACGCGCCGCCGTGATGGCGTAGTTGCCGTTGCGGTCAAGCGTTCGTCGCAGTTTGCCCTGAACGTGAGTCCCAACCATCACGTTGCCGCCAGCGGAAAGGGTGGAGGAATCAACAGTGGAGGCGAGTGTGTTGTCGATGGAGTTGTTGGAGATCGAGGCGGAGATATCGATCGCAATTCCCGAGCTCTCGATGCTCCCGCTGACACCGAGCGATGCTCCAATGGCGAGCGTCTTGATGCTGGCTGAATCAACCGCTTGAACGACGATGTCGGTTCCCGCGGTGACGTTGGAGTGGCCAATGGTTTCCGCGGCTACGGTTCGAACAATGTCAGCGGAGGCGTAGGACCCACTTGCCGAAACTGCAATGCCGCTGCCATCAACCGAACCGCCTGCAGCGATCCCACCGGCGATGGAAACGGTGTCGATTCGATCGCTCAAGTCAGTTTGGACTTCGACTTCACCGCCCGCGACAATTGTGGAAGCATTGATTTCGGTGGTCAGTCCGCCGCTGATTTTTGTCGTCGCGATCGAGGCACCCAAGGCAACGCCGACGCCCGATCCTTCCCCCGGAGTGGCTCCGAGCGCCAATGCCACGCCGCCTGCGTTGGATGAGACGGTGGATGCGTCCGTCGCGGTGACATGGACATCATTCGTGGCAACAATGTCTGCCACGTCAATCTTGGCTGTGGTGTTTGCGGTGATCGTGTTCCAGCTCGCGCTGCCTGCCAAACCGAGACCCAATCCGCCGCCTTCCTTCACCGCCGGTGGAGCTGCACTGATCGCGGCTGAAGCAGCCACAGAGATGATCTCACCGGATTGATTGGTACTCAGATCGACATCATGAGCTCCACGGATCGTTGCCTGTTGGATAATTGCCTCGGTGGTTGTGTCGACGATGGCTCGGCTGAAGGAGCCAACCAAACCAACCGCGTTGTTGTCAGCAATCGTGAGTGCACCTGCTCCGGATAGGCCAATCGTTGAGCCGGAGTCGTCTGCGGAAACCTTCAGGTCACCACCGGACAGATCGATCGTTCCGGGCGTGTTGATGTTAGCGCGTGTGGTTCGCGTGGCTTCGTTCCAGGAGGCAACGCCTGCGATCCCAATGCCCGTTCGTGTGGTCGTTGGGGAAGCGTCGTCGGAGGAGTCACTGCCACCTTCCACGTTTTCCTCGGCCTCTCCCGCTTTGGTGTTGGAAGCGGAAGCACCGGCCAACCCCAGCCCAATCTGCCAGCCCGTTGCACCGGCGTTGACGTGCATGCCCACTGCGGCGATTTCAGCGTCTTGATTTGGCAACGTGTCGTTATCGATCCCCTCGCCATCACCAACGATTGCCCGCGTGTCTCGCGTGCTGTTTTGTTGGTTGACACTGATGCCCGCGCCCAATGATTTTCCTCGCATCACGCCACCGGCGATGCCAGTTTGAATTTGATGCGAATCAGCGACGACGTCCATCACGCCGCTTGCGATGGTGACACCGTCATGGATATGGGCGATTGTTGTGTGTGTGCCGTCAAACGTGTTGACACTACCGGAAACGCCAAACCCGCCGGACTTGCCACCGGCTGTGGAGATGTTCAAACCAAAGTGATCTTCGGTGGCGCTGACTTTCAGTTTTTGATCGTCACCGGTCCGCACCATGGCACCGCGTTGAATCGCGGCATGAGTCATGGTGTTGAGTACACTGACAATCGCGGACCCGCCGATTCCACCTTTACCAGCGGTGTTGTCGTTGAGGATTGCGCCGGGCGACAACAACGCAGGTTTCTCCATCGCGGTGTGGACCAGGTGAGTTTCAGTGTTGGCATCGACATGGATGGTTTGCGTGTCTGCCTGCGACGCGGCGTTTTGGTTGATGCGAGTGAATTCACCGATGGTCGCAATGGATTCGGTGTGGTATTCCGCGACAACCAACGTTCCCGCAACGGTGTATTTCGCGGCACCGTCTCTGCCCGTGTTGTCGCCTCCGATGGCGGTGGACGCTCCACCGCTGGGGTTGGACAAGAGTGTTCCAATGGTCTCCGTGATGTTTTTCACACGGTCGATGGAAAACCCGTCCGTCTCAAATGCGTCTTGAATCCCGGTCCAGTTTTCGGGTTCGGCAAACAACGGCAAGGTTAGGTCGCTGCGAACGGAGAGCTCTTCGCCCGCATCGAGTTGAGCTCCCGAATCGATCGACGATCCGCTTTCGATGACGGCCTTCGATGAGTTGTTGTAAACGCCAATGCTGATGCCGACGCCCGCCGCGACTTTCTTTTTCGTGCCTCCCGCCGCAGAGCTGTCACCGCCATCGGTCACGATCTTGCCCGAGGTGGTGGTTTTGATTCGGTTCTCGATTTCCGAGTCGATCGAGACATCCACGGGCGATGCCAGCAGGGCGCTGGCTGCGATCGTTGCCGCGACCTCATGAGTGGCCACGTTGATGGCGACTCCACCGGAAACTGTGAACAGATCGTTGCCCTTGCCTTCGCCACGTTGCAGATCAGTCGATGTGGGGCCTTGCTGAGATTTGCCCCACTCCTTGGTGCTTTCGAATTCCGTTGCCAAACCACCGACCAAATTCCCAACCTCATTGCGGCCATTTTTAAGTTTGGTCAGAAACGGTGCGCCGCCCGTGGATGCGTCCACCGTGGACGAGTTTGCTGCCGTCAATGATGCTTTGACAGAGACACCTTCCGTCGCCAGCGGATCCACCAATCGGTGAGTGGTGGAGATCGAAGTTGGAATCGCATTCAGTTGGATCGGGGCGGCATTGATGGCGTCGCCTTTGGACGCTGAGAACCGAATCGTGTCGTCATTGATAACCGTTGCGTAGTAAACACCGCCATCGACCAACCCATCGATTGCAGGATCTCGAACAATAACCTCAGCAGCGGATTCAAACGCGTGTCTCGAACCGACCGGCCCCGGACCCGTTAGGTCAACGATCGATGAGGGTGTGGAATCCGTTTCCATGGTCATCAAGCGGATGTGATCGGCATCCACCGCATCGATTTTGTACTGGGTTCCCGCGGTGAGTCCGCCAATCACTCCGCCGTCAGCGAGGTAAGTGATTTTTTCCCCTGTTTCGAACCCATGCGAGTCCAATCGAATGGTTTCGCCAAATGGATGGGAGGTTGGATCAACCGAGTTCGTGTCGATCACCGGACCAGCGGTCGGATCAAATTGCAGTCGACTGACCGAAGGCTGCACACGAGTTGGAACGAACGTCAGCGTTCTCGAAATATCTTTGGATGGATCGTTGTCTTGGTAAGCGTCCAAGTGATGCTCATCATCAATTCCTGCCGCGGTGAGCACGATGACTTCCGCAGGAGTACCGCCTTCCGGAGTGACAGGGCGCAACTGAATGGAATCCCCGCTGGTCACCAGAACTTCGTAGTCGGTTCCGTTGGCCAGTCCACCAATCGACGCATCGCCCGCTTCGTGGCGGTAGCGAACGATCGCACCATCAAACAATTCATGGCTTGGAATGGCAAGTTCGTTGTCGGTGACATCCAAGTCGCCGCTAATCACGGCCAAAACATGTTCGCCAAACTGAATCGTTGCCGAATCATCCAGGTCCACCAGGATGGATGAACCTGCACTTGTGGACAGCCCGAAGCGATCTGGATCGTGGTTGTCGACAACAACGTAGTAGTTTTGGTTGTCGACAATCTCGCCGGGCGTGTCGTTGTCACCAGCCTCGTAGTTCACGAGTGTCCCAGTGAGCAGTCCGTGACCAGGGATGACGAATTGGTTGGCCACCGTATCAATCAGTGAGGTTGCACGGACACCGTCAAATTCAGTCGCCTTGGTGTCGTATGAAAACGATTGATTCTGATTGTCGTGGAATGTTGCCAGCAGATTTCGAGCGGTCCCAGCGAAGGCTTCGCTCTGAGTGTTGGCCAATTGAATCGAATCGGCGTCATGCGAGATGACATAGTACGTGTCGCCATCCGTCAAACCGGCGGAAGAGTTTCCGGAATCACCACTGACCGGATCGATTCCCGCGTGATAGGTGATTGCTTGGCCTGTGAACAACACGTGACCCGGCATGCCGAGCGTGTGGTTCGCTTGGTCGACCGAGTGGAATTGGGCGTGTTGCGTGATGGATTGAGTGCTGGAGCGATCTGCTTCAGTTTTGTAGGTGATTTCGTCACCGGTTATTAAACCGTGATCCGGGATGGTGATCTGATCCATCGAGGAATTAACGACGCCGTTGTCGCTGGGGACAAACGTCTGAGCAACGCCGGCATAAACGAAGGCGTGCGCGTTCCCGACACCGATATCGGTCAGATCCAACGGGGACGGATCGCTTTCTGAAGTGAAAGCGGCGAGTTGAAACTGAATGGCATTGGAATCCGATCCGGGCACAACACTCCGGTTCACAACGATGTAGTTTCGCAGGTCTTCCAAACCGCCGATGGCTTTGGGTTCGGTGTCTCCATCATTGCCGGATTGATACGACAGGACATGGCCATCCTGGATCGCTTCGAAATGGTCGACTTGATCTTTGTTCAGCGTGATCGTGTTGTCGGTCAGGTTGACCGCGGTGGCAGGATCAAACAGCGAGACTTCGGTCTTGTAGATGGAGTGAGTCGAAGGATTGCCGGAATGATCCGTCGGCAATGTATCAGTCGACAAATCAATGGATTGCTTGCGAACAATTTGGAAGTTGTTGTTGTCGATCTTGACCACAAACAATCGTTCGTCATTGCTCAAACCGGGCAGTGGCAACGCGACGTTGCCTCCAATTGCGGTGGCTTCGTAGTTCAGCGGATCGCCGGTTTGGAATCCATGGTTCGGGGCATGGATCGTGGTGCTTTGGGTGGGGACCGAATCATGAGTGAGTGTCACACCTTGGAATGTGCCCGCGGCGGTGAGTTTGCCAGCGACGTCTGCCTTGATGTCAGCATTGTCCTTCGCAACCGCGAATCCGAGAGCCACACTGGCGTCGACATTGATTCCCACGCTGGCAGCGGCGTTATTGGTGCCCAGACCCGTCGCGTTGACGTGGATGCTGCCCTGGCTGGAGTTCACGACAACATCGGATTCGATTTGGGTGTGGCTCACCGAATCCGACACGCTGACGGCTGCTGCTGCACCGGCGGCTTTGGAATCCGAGGTGTTGCTCTTCACTTCCCCCAGGCTTTCTTGGCCTTGCAAGACTGGTCCTTGCACCGCCTCGGACCGTTCAATTTTGTTGTCGTTGGTCGCGGCAGCTTGCACATCCGCGATGCTGTCGGCGTTGGACCCAATCAAGACGGTGCCGACTGCTTGGATGGACGTGGTGCCTTTTAGAATCGTTTGAGCCGATGCGTCCGAGATGCTCACACCAACGGCCACGGTTCCCAATCCGCGTGAGACGGCACCGGTCCCGAATTGCTTGCCTGCGATCGCGTAAGTCGTCGCGTCCGCCGTGGCATCCGAAGTGATGTTGACCGTACCGTTTGCTGTGATCGTTGCCGAATCGAGCGTCACGGTGGCTTCACTTTCGCGAACCATGACCGATACGGGCATGGGCAAAGGAGCCAGCGGAAACAGACTGTGCAGTGCCTTGTGCGAGTAGCCGGAAACGACTTTCGGAACAACAGAATCGATGTTCTTGTCGCGAGATTCTGCGGTGATCTCAATATTCCCGCTGGCATTGATCGTCGCGGAGCCGATGCTGACGCTGGTGTCTTTCTTTCCGACGCCGACGGGACGCACCGGGCTGACCAGCGAAGAGATCCGCTGTGCATCGAGCGTGATGTCATGTCCGATCAGCTCGACGTTGTCTTCAATGCTGACAAATCGGTCTGACAAGAAAACATCTGCCAAGTCGATCGGCAGATTGCTCGCGATCGACAAACCGGACTCTGCGCCAACACTATGCAGGGAGAGGTCGCCGGCTGTGATATGAACGCCTGACGCAACAGTGATTTGCTCACCGATGATCGTGAGATCCACCGCAGGGCTCAGGTCAATCGTTCCGCTGACATCGATGGTGTCTTCGCCGAGGTACGCATCGATTTTGATCGAGTTGGCGGACGCGGGGATCTCCCAACGAGTCAGGTCGGTGTGACCAGGCTGAGGAACGACTTCGAAGCCGTCCAGAAGCACTGTCAAATCGTGGTTGCCGTCAACAATCAAGTTTCCCGATTGTTGTGACACGCTGATCGAATCGTACAGAACCGACCCGCGAACTTCGTAGTCGCCGGCCAGCAACTGCCGTGACTCGAGCGTCTCAAACCGCGAGGCTTGCCGACGATGGCGCGCGGACTTGGAGCGACGTTTGAGACGTTGTCGCGTTCCCTTTGCGGAATGTGCGCGGCGGCGAATGAGAAGTCCACGCAGTAAATCATCGATGTTCATCGTCCGCCCGTTTCCATCCTTGGAAAAACCACGACCGCAGTTTCTTGAGTCAAAATCGCTCGAAACGCACAAAAATCACATGCGTGGGAATACTCAAAACGACGACGCGCGGCTAGACGAGTTTCACGGCAGAATGTTTGTCACCATTTTGATGGCGGATTGGTCTTGGCGCGGTTCCTCACGCTCGGATAAGCCTCGATCTACCAGAACCTTCCGATGATCGCTTGAGCTGGATCACGGACGGCGGTTCTCCCACCTCACCCACCTTGTTACGCCCCGTTGAAAACGATGAATCCAATGAACGCTTGGGTTGGCATCCTATTTCGATGCCTCGTTTGGGTGGGGCCGGCGGTGATCGCGTGGTCACCGGCGGACCTGGCGTTCGCTCAATCGTCTCAAAACGAACTCGCGGCGGATGACGATTCGGCGTCGTTCGACACCGTAACGGATTTGCCAGCGGACGAGCTCGCGGACATGATTGGTCAAGCCTCCTACGCCCAGTGGACGGATGCTGATCCATCGAGCAGCAGCGGCTCCATCCACGACCACACGGATTCATCCATTCAAATGATGAATCTCGAACAACGTCTGGCGCGACAAGAATCCGAACTCGCTCGGTTGCAAGCTGGTCCCTCGCGACCCGGCAAACTATTCGCTCGCTACGAAAGCGTCATCGTGCAACCGGTTCAGAGCAATCAAACCGCGTTGATCGTTCAAACAGGCGACGAAGAATTCGCGACGGTGATGTTTCCATGGGAAATGGAGCACAGTCCCCGCGTCACGTTGGGTTACGAACCAGCTAGCAATCGCGTCGGCTGGCAACTTCGATACTGGCAGTTCGATCACAGTCAATCGTTTGTCGCTAGCGAAGACAACGGAATCATCCAAGCGGGTTGGCGAGCCGACGTGCCGTATCTGGTGGAAGACGGTGACGTTGCTTTGGGAGTGCAGTTATTCGAAGAAGGAACCTTCACCAGCAGTGTTCGTACGGATGTGATCGATCTCGAAGTTTCTCGGAACCTCATCCAACCGGTCGACGCATTCATCGGTCTTCGATACGGCAAGTTCAGCCAATCGTATTCCGCTGTGACCGACGAAGGGTCTGTCAATGCAATCACCGAGTTTCGGGGCCTCGGGCCAGTCATGGCCTTGCGATTGCGACAGACGTTGCCATTGGAAAGGTTGGCAATGTTCGGGACGCTACGTGGAGCGATGCTGTATGGGCAAAAAGACTTCCTCGGTCGCGAGTCGAACTTTGGCAACACACAACACGTCAATGGAATCGATTTGCGATCGTACGACGAAGGTGTGAACTCGTTTGCGGGCAGTTTGGAGATGCAAGTTGGCATCGAGTACATCATCACCGATCATTTCACAACATTCGTCGCCTTCGAGGGCCAGCATCATTCCAGCGTCGGTGGCGTGAACCCACCCGCGACGATGGAAGGTCGAGATGGCGATGTCACCGGTGACAGCGTCTTGGACGACGACCTCAGCTTCTTCGGCGTGACCACGGGCGTTCAGCTGCAGTATTGATCACGCATCACTTGCGAAACTCGTCAGTAACAACACCCGTCAGTAGCGAAACTCGTCAAGAGTTTCGTCCATCTCATTCGAACCATCGATACTCTCGACGAGTATCGCTACGGGTTTGGAACGCTCTCGGCGAGTTGTTGCGACGAAGCATTGGACGCAACCCTCGACGAGTGACGCTACAGATGGATCGCATCCATCAGCGATCTGTGCGACGGCAGTTTTGACGCAATGTCCGTGTGAGTCGATTGGATGTGCTGCAAAAAGGCCGCTTGCTGCTGCGTGCGAGCTGTGTCCGGTTCGGGATGTCCCGGCACGCGGCCCGGATGGATTCCCGCGGGACTGAGGATGTAGTGGTGGTTCACATCCAGGAACGTCGGGTCCCGCTCAGGCAATCGGACTCGGCCTGTGCTGGTGTACTCTTCCAGCAGCAACTGGAGCGATTCAGGAATCAGGACGGTAGCTGCCTCCCGCCAAAACGGTGTGTCGCGACGCCGTGAAACAACGTAATGCATCAGGACGAAGTCTCGCACCTGATGGTAAACCTCCGTCATTCGTTGATTGAATGATCGGGTGTCGCAGGAGTCTACGAACGATAAATTGTTCCCTGTGGTTGGAAGACATTCCACGAACTCATCCAGGGCACGTTGGACCAAAAAAATCCCTGTCGACTCGAGCGGTTCGACAAATCCAGCGGACAAGCCAATCGACACACAATTGCCGACCCAGGACTCCGGTCGCATGCCAACCCGCATCGGGACGACTTTCGTTTCCGTGGTATCAAAGTCGCCACCGGCTAGGCCGATCAATTCATCGCGAGCTTCCTCGTCGCTCAGGTGCGCTGACGAAAACACGTAGCCGCATCCCGTGGTTTGATGCAACGGGATCTGCCAAGACCATCCGGACTTCATACCTGTGCTGATGGTGTAAGGCGGCAATACGACTGGCCCGTCCTCGTGACTTTTTTCACCCTGGCAAATCTGGACCTGCGGCCGACGCATCGTGATGGCGCGATCACAGATCAACTGGTCCGACCAATCGACCCACTCCGATCGCATCACTTTTTGAATCAGAGCACCGGCGAAACCGCTGCAATCAATGAACAGTTCGGCAGCCACCGCGGATTGTTCATTCAGAGTAAGTGATTGAATGTCACCACACGCGTCAAGGTTTGCACCGCACACATCCCCGATGATGTGATTGACGCCTTCGGCCACTGCGATTTCTTGCAAGAACGTTGCCAGTTTGCCCGCGTCGAGATGAAAGGCGTAGTTGTGTGCCAAGCTCGGTTGCCCCGCTTCGCGTGGACCACGTCCAAGTTCGCACAGCTCTCGCTGAAAGCTAAAGTCGGTGTACTTGGAGTCCGCAGGCAACCAACCCTGTCGGACTCCCCGTCGCCAAGTGTGAATGAGGTCCAATCCATCAATCGGGCTGCCGCAGATGCCGAACGGATGCCAGTATCGATGTGTCGGCTCCACCCAATTGTCAAATCGAATCGCGAGCTTGTAAGTCGCACCGGTTCGGCGAATGAACTCGTCCTCCGCCACGCCCATGTTTTCGATCCAGTCGACAATGGCGGGGATCGTTGCTTCGCCCACGCCAATCGATGGAACGCGGTCCGACTCAATCACCGTCACATGACACTTCAAACGTCGTTTCAGCGTGGCCGCGCTCATCCAACCCGCTGTCCCGCCACCAACGACAACGATGCGAAGTTGGCCGTCCGAGGGACAATCGGCGGAATGCGTCACGTCAATGGCTCGTTGGTTACCCAGGAACAGAATCGTGCGTTTGCGGCAGCGGCGTCGATGATCGTCACTCGCGTGGCAACGAAATGGACTCCGCGTACGCGAGTTCGCCGGTCCAACCGTTGTAGTATTGAAACACAATCTGCGGATGTGGGTAGGCGACCAGACGTTTGCCGCCTTGCTGAATTGGCATGTTGAAAACGTTGTTGACCTGGACCACGCAGAAGTGCGGGTAAAGCCGCTCCAGGCGTGGCAAGTCCGCCAGCACGTAACTGCTCCAGCGAATGTCGCACTCACGCGGACCAAACTGAAATTTGCCCGTTGCGGGACGGTCACTCTCGTCGAGTGCCGGCACGTGGTTCACGCTGTTGTGAGGTCCACAGCAGAACTCCCAAACATTGTCTGTGACTTGAATGGCGAAGCTGTTATGAAGGTCGCCCGTCATCACAAAAACCTGTTTGTCCATGTCATCCCAAGTATCGATCAACGCTTCTCGTTCATCGAGAAAACCAGTCCAGGCTTCTTCTTTGTTGGCTTCGTCGGCTTCGAACCCTCCGGCACCGCTGTGAGGAATCATCATGGGGACCGTGGAAATCAAAAATGTAAACGGTGCGTCGCTGGCCTTCATTTCGCGAAGCAACCATTCACGTTGATGTTCACCCAGCATCGAAACGCCTGGTTTGTCACGCTGCGAGACGTCATGCATGTCGCGGTCGCCTCGCGTGTCGAGCAGAAAAAAATCGCAGTTGGCGACTCGGAATTTGCCGTAGCTTCGTTGGCCGATGGAATAACTCACTTTGCCATCGGCTTTGGCAGGCATGTGCAACCGAACGGTGTGTTCATCCACCACCTCCAAAATGTCATACACATAAGAATTCGCGTTGCCGTCGTCGGTGTCATACGCCATGTCGTTGACGCCGGCGGTGTCGGTTCCCCAGTGAACATGGAGATTTAGCATCTCATTCAGCGGTAACTGGTGAAAGTTGGTTTGCGGATCGACCAACAGATCGCTGCCCGCCTTCAGTGTCGCTGAACCAACATGCAAACGTTGTCGCGAGTCGAAGGGATTCGCCCATCCCAAGTAGTCATTCCAGGCGTAGGTGCCAATGTCTCGGAAAACGGTTCGGCGGTGACGCTTGCCGGCTTCGGAGGCTCCCCAAATGTCGTTGACCAGTTCATGGTCATCAAAGGTGAACATGGACGGCACGTTGCGATGCCAGTCAGCCAGGTCGTGGTTGCGTGAGAGGTAGAGTTTGTAGTTCTCCCAAACACCGGTCACCGTTGGCATCACTTGTACCGGGAAAGGAAGTCGAGCGATGCCTTGGGTCAGACGCCAAGCTTCCGCCGGGTACTCGCGCAGTTCTTCGTAGAGCCAATCGCCGTTCATGATGTGGAAGTGAACTTTGTCGGCCCAATCAGCATTGAGATGTTGGTAGGTGGGGCTGCTGTGTCCAATCCCGTGCAGCGGGTTCTGGTTGGCGCAAGAACCGATTTGGAATCGGAAGTTGAACAAGCCTTCTGGGTTGTGTTCGGAGCGAGAGTTTTCAGCGTCGGGTAGTGTTCGGAAACTGCCGTGTTCGCCTTGAGGGCGACCGTTTACAAAGATGCGGTAGTGATACCGAGTATCGGGCTTAAGGTTTTTCAGCGAGACGACACCTGTGTTGTCATGCTCGATTCTCGTTTGAGCAGGTTCGCTGACATGGTCGGACAGGTCGCCGCCGTGTTGGCCCGGGGCCTGGGTGCCATAGTGGACGGTGAACTCACCGGAGTCGGAGGTGCGAGCCCATACGGGAACACTGGTTGCCGTCGGACGCCCCAGCATGGGACCGTGGGTGAGCCGGTTGGGATCTCTCTGAGCCGATGCAACACTAGCATCGATGCAAACTGTAAGAAGGCAAACCGCGATGAATGTCAGGTTGGAAGGCTTCATGGACGCAGCAAATCAATGGAGGATGGGATGACGGTCGCCCATTCTAGCTGCACCAGCCTGGTCACGGACAAGCGATGTGAATCACTTCCGCATCGGGTCCGTGGCAATCAAAAGTGTTGGCGAATTCGAATTCCAGGGTGGAGTGTCGAATATTGTGTTCGTCGCTGAGGTAAGTCTTGATACCATGTTTGATGGTCTCCATATCCTCAAACCGCGAAGGTTCCATCACCACATGAGCTTCCAAGGCTCGATGTGTTTCGTCGAGTTCCCAGAGGTGAACATGGTGAATGCCAATCACACCATCGATGGAGCGAACAGCCGCGATCATTTCGTCAAACGGAAAATTCGCGGGGGCACCCTCCATCAAAATACGAGCGGCTTCGGGCAGCATCCGGGCGACTTGAAGCAAAATGTAAGCCGCGATCAGCAACGTCAGCAGCGGGTCCACCCATAGCCAGTCCAGGTAGATCACAGCCGCCGCGCCAATCAAGACGGCAACGCTGCCAGCCGCGTCCACCAAGTTGTGGATGAACGCCGCACGCACGTTGAGTGATCCCTTGCTCATCGCCCAAAGCAACAACGCGGTTCCCAAGTCCACGGCGAGTGCGATTCCTGCGGCAACCGCCATCAACCAGCCAATGATTGGTTGCGGGTCGAAGAAACGATGCACGGCTTCGTAGATCAGATAGCATCCGACTACACCCAGCAACGTGAGGTTGATGGTTGCACCAATCAGCTCCGCTCGACGATATCCAAAGGTGTATCGCTGGTTGGCTTCTCTGCGGGCAATCCTTCTGGCGATGTAGGCGATGAGCAGTGAGTTCGCATCGCTGAAGTTATGAGCGGCATCGGACAGCAATGCCACGCTTCCTGAAAGCAATCCAGCGATGACCTGGGCGACCGTCAAAAATTGATTCAGCAGAACGGACCAGAGCAACCTCGCGTCACTAACGGAATTCAGTTTTCCGGCGGAGGTGAGCCCATGGTGGTGCGTTCCTTCACATGCATGGTCACTCTCGGCGGCGTCGCTACTTTGAGTTGCCGGGTCACAGGAGTGGTCGCAATTTCCCATGGTTCACATCGGCCTATTGAACATTGGTTTGAATCACGTTGCTAATGAGACGATGACGTCTTCGTCTAGCAACGTGTCGGGCTGAGTCGGATGGGTCGGCGGGACGATGGAATGATTGTGTCCAGGCAGGCTTTCAATTACGACTGCCAACGCCACGCCCAGCAACAACGCGGTGGTTAGTTTTAGTCGATCATGATCATGAAAGGCGACTTCTGGTAGCAAATCCGACAACGCGATGCAGACAAAGAAGCCAGCTGAAAGAGCGAGACCCCAGCCTAACAAAGCATCCGTGTTGGACAGTTGTGTTGCACCAAAGTAGAACGCGATCGCACCGATGGGGCAGGCGACGGAGAAGGTCAAATTGACCATCGTACGCTGCGCCGATGTCCATCCACCCTTGCTCATGACAGACGTGATCGCAAATGCATCCAATGGTTTGTGAAGTGCAATCGCCATGAACGTTCCAAGGCCTGCCAAACCCAACCATGGCGAATGCTGAGCCTCGGCGGCGATGCTGGCTGCCAACGCGACCCCGTCCATCAACGTGTGGAGCCCCAAACCGAACAGCATGCCGAGCCATCCCAGTGGTTTGCTGCTGAGACGATGAGATTTGGGAGATTGCGATTCATTATCTTGATGTTCATGACTGGAATGATCGTGATCGTGCCGATGACTGTGTTCGTGGTCATGGCTGTGTCCGTGGTCATGGCCATGGGCGTGATGATGTTCATGCGATTCCGCGTGCCCGTGGACATGCGTGTGGAAGGCTCGCAGCAGAATGAACATCGTGATGATGCCGATTAGAACTCCACCGCCCGCGTTGGAAGCCGAGCTGATTTTGTGCATCGAATGCGGCAGCAAATGCAGCATGGCGATTCCCAGCATCAAGCCGGCGACGAAACTCATCAGCAATTGCGTGCGAAGGTGAGTCATCCGCACCAGCGACGGCAGCCAACCGCCACTGACGGATGCTGTCATGATCAGCACGCAGTACACCGCGAGAAGAGATTCGGGGACAAACAAGACACAGGCCGAAGCGGAAATTGGTCGCGGCGAAACGGTTCAATCTACGTCTTTGCTTCGTCCACGCAAGTGGAGTTGAACACCCAGCATCAGACCGCAAATCCCCAGCACCATCGCGATGTGCATCATTGCCAAAGAGGCTTCTTGATAACGAGCTCCGCTGTGCAGTAGGCCAAAAAGCCGGGTGCCCGTTGTCGTCACGCCGGGGGGGAGCACGGGCATTGCAGCGGGCACATCACCCGCCGACACGATCGCCACCGCCAAGCCGGCGATTGCCAATGGCCCGATCAGTCGAGGTCGTTCGAGGTTCCAGAAACGCCAAGCGATGGACCCGTCCATGCGTCCCGCCAACCAGGAGGGTTCATCGATCGCGTCGTAGCCGCTGCGCAGAATGGCGTAGGCCACCAACGTGCTGCGAACCCCAACCGCGAGCAGAGTTGGAATCAGCGTGTGAGTCGCCAACCGATCCAGTCCGGACAGTGGTAGCCGGAACAACGCGGCGACCGTCATCCCGATGACCGGACCGGGAATCAAAAACAACATGGTTCCGAGTGCATCAAAGAGGACGCCCACTCGTGGAAACGATCGGGCGCATCGCGCAAATGCAAATGCGATGGGAACCGTGAGCAGAATGCTGAACAACGCTAACTGGATCGTCCAAACAATCTCTTCGCGAAATAGCCCGGGAGCTTCGCTGATCGCTCGCATTGAGGCACTCCACTGGAAGGTTGCTTCACGTTGTCCATCGACGACTTCAACGGAATGTCCGGTTTGAATGACCAGGCCCACCAAGGGCAACAACAGCAGCAAGGTCGAGAGCGAAACACCCACTGTCGCGACTAAACGCATCGGTGAGGTTGTTGAATCGTTCGGGGTGAGGGGCGGTTGCTGACTGTGAGCGGACGTTTCAGCGGCGACTTTCCAGCGACGACGATACAGTGCGAACCAAAGCAGAGCGGGGACACCACCGAGCACCATGGGGATGAGGGTGCTGACCAACACCGAGGTGGTGTCCGGATCCACGCTGTAGAACAGATAGAACTGATCGGCAACGGTTCGCACGCTGTGCAAATCCGCCACGCTCATCTCGGTCGAGGCCAGCACCATCACTCCAATCATCGCAGCAGTGATCCAGGGAAGGGCGATGGGGAAACGGACTCGCCACCAAGTCCCCGCTGGCGAAAAGTCGAGGGCTGCTTGCTGGATGGCGACCGATGAGATGCGACGTGTGCCCCAGGCGGTCGCCAAACCAACCATCGCGGCACCGTGCATGCCATGGATCCATCCCACCCACCAAAGGTTGCCGCCCGTCATGGTCGTGATCAACCAACCGAACTTGCCCGCGGTGGCTTCCCAGGCGGCCGCCAGCAAGATCAATGGCATCACCGAGCTCGTCAGCGAAACCAATGCCCACAACTGGACCAGTGGGTGTTTGGGCCGAAGCAGACTGACGCAAAAGGCCGCGGGGATTCCCAACAAAGCCGCGATGCTCGTCGACACCGCGATCAGCTTCAGCGTGGTGGCGATGGCCGCGAACCAGTCATCGGCGAATTCCGGCGTGTTGCCGATGGCCAACAGCATTGGGGTTTCGGTCAGGATCGTGCCGGCGCCCTGCAGCGGCAAAGGTGCGGCCTGAACTTCAGACGCAGCCAAAATCCGAGTCAGGACCAACGCTGCGAACGGAATATTGCTCATAAAAGGTTGGTTTTCGAGGTCGAAAATTCGTCCGGCTCGACGATTTGCCGAATCGGCGATCACAATGGAACGACCGACCTCCTCAACGAACACTCATGAAGTTGACATCAATCCCACAGTTGTACCGCAATCTCCGTCGTGGACGCGAGATCCTGGTGGTGCTGCGCCGCTACGGGTTGGCGGATTGGATCAGTCGATCACGTCGGTTGCCGCTGCAGAATTGGATCAAGGATCGATCGGGCGTTCCGCTCACACAGTACACACGCGCTGAACGCATCCGTTTGGCGATCACCGAACTGGGGCCGACCTTCATCAAAGTCGGCCAGGTTCTCGCCGCCCGCCCTGACTTGGTCGGCCACGAAATCTCCGAGGAACTCAAACAGCTTCGCAACGAAGTGTCGCCGGATCCGATGGAGGTGGTGGAGTCGACGTTGACCGAGGAGTTGGGCAAGGACTTCCGCAAGCATTTCAAAAACATCGAACCCGCGCCGCTTGCCACCGCATCGATCGGCCAAGTTCATCGAGCGGAATTGATTGACGGAACGCGTGTGGTCCTCAAGGTCCAACGTCGCGGCATCGACAAAATGATGCGAGAGGATCTTGATGTCCTCGAAGGGTTGGCTCAATGGGCGGATCACGTGGACGCCCTCGCCATGTGGGGACCATCGGATATGGTGCGTCAGCTCATGCCGATGATCCTGCGTGAGCTGGACTTCAACCGTGAACGCAGCAACCTCAAACAGTTCGCACAGATCCTGGAAACGGATCAAAAGGATATCGTCGTCCCCGCTGTCTTCGATCAGCTCTGCACGCGTCGCGTGTTGGTCATGGAGGAAATGGTCGGCGAACCGCTCGCGAAAATTTTTGAGCGGGACGGAATGACGCCGGACGAAACCTCAGACCTGATGACTCGAGCGGACTTGCCTACGGATCTGGGGCGAACACTCGCCAGGACCTACCTTCGGATGGTCTTCGAAGATGGTTTTTTCCATGCGGATCCGCATCCCGGCAATTTGTTTTGTTTGAGCGACGGTCGTTTGGCGATTCTCGATTTTGGAATGACCGGACGCATCGATGAGGCGATGCGGGAATCCATTGAAGAAATGCTGGCCGCGATCAATGCGGGAGACTGTCGACGATTGACCCGATTGATTCGTCGAGTCGGCAATCCGAGAGTGGACTTGGATCAATCCGCGTTGGAAATCGATGTCGCGGATTTTGTTGATACATACGGACGACAGACGCTGGACCGATTCGATCTGTCGGGGTGTCTGAATCAGCTCAGCGAGATCCTCCACCGACACGGAATTGGACTTCCCAACCAATCGGCTTTGCTGTTGAAAATGCTGATCTCGTTGGAGGGGACGCTGCGAGAAATCGGGGTCGGGTTCGATTCGCTCGACATCGTTCGATCGTATCTGCGACGAGTGATGATTCGTCGTCTGACACCCGCCCGACGGCTGAGACAAGCGAGGCGAATCTATCTGGAAAGCGAGGCCTTTCTAGAGAACGCGCCGGAGCAACTGTTGTCGCTGATGAATCAAGCTCGTTTGGGGCAACTGCAAGTTCGATTGGAACCCAAACGATTCGCCCCCGTCGTGAACCGCTTGGTCGTTGGGTTGATGGCCAGCGCGGTCTTTTTGGGCTCGGCGTTGTTGTTGTCCTATGAAGTCGCACCAGTACTGTTTCCGGATCAACCGATGCTCGGGATCCAGCGGCTCAGTGTGCTGGGACTGTTGGGATTGATCGCCAGTTTCAGCGTGATGGTCGCACTTTGCCTCGCAATTTTGCGAAGCGAGTGATATGGGGCGGTTCGCCATCGGTTGCCGGATCGCCAACATCAGAAATCACGTCATTGCAAAATTTTCGCGAAGCATTCGCGGCGCACGGGCTCTAGTCTGAATGTCTGTGCCCCATCCCGCGACTGCGAAGGCGAAGTCAATGAAAACGAAAAGACACCGTGGTTCTTTCATGCTGCGGTTGATGGTGTTCGGATTCAGCGTGGCGGTGGGAGTGTTGGCGTTTTGGTTGCTCGGCTACATCGTTCGCGACATCGATCGTGTGAATGGGCCGAACTACACCCAGATGTTGGAGAGCCAGCTTCCGCAAGAGCTGCAAGACGAACGACGGTTACTCACGGCACAATTGAGTGAGCTGAAGCAACAGATTGCCGCGACGGAGCGAAGGCGTCAGCTAACGAGCCAAACCACGCGTGATTCGCAGCAAACCATCAACCAATTGCTCGAGCTCAAACGCAACGCGGATGAAAACGAAACCTCCTTGAGTGACGGCCAACAGCAAGCATTGACCGACAGCTTGCAGTTGTTTCTTGAAAACCAAAATCAAATTCAAACGCTCAACGCCGAGCTTTCCAGTCTGAACGACCAACTCGACCAGTTGCAGGCTGATCAAGAGGAGAATACGAAGGCGGTCGAACGAGCCAGTCGTCCTATTCGTGATGAGTACGACTCGCTCTTGCAGCGACATCAGTGGCGGTTGGCGGCGTACAAACTGGCGGTGTTGATTCCGCTGCTGTTGATTTTTGCTTGGCTGTTCGTGCGGCATGCTGGCGGCGCCTATTCCATGTTGGTGTATGCCTTTGGTGGTGCGGTCGTGATCCGCGTGTTGCTAGTCATGCACGACCATTTTCCCGCCATTTACTTCCGCTACATTTTGATCCTGCTTTCACTCGCCATTGCGACGGGAGTCTTGGTTCGTTTGTTGCGGTTGATGGCTCGCCCCAGTCGCGATTGGTTGGTGCGTCAGTACCGAGAGTCGTACGCTCATTTCTTTTGTCCCATCTGTGATCATCCAATCCAGCGAGGGCCTTTGAAATTTGCCGCTTGGACGCGGCGGTCGCTGAAGAAGCAAGCGCCGATCGCGGTTGATGGTGATTGGGACGCACTGGACCAGCCTTACACTTGCCCGTGTTGCGAAACCACCTTGTTCGAGAAGTGCGAGACGTGCCAAGGAGTCCGGCATTCGTTGCTGCCGGCCTGCGAAAAATGCGGTGCGGGCCAGGGCAGTGCATCAGCGGAGTGAACGCTGATTGAATGAGCAAGCTAGCTGAGCTCGGGAGGTAAACCGATGTCTTCGTTCCATAGCGACGGGGAGTTTTGAATGAACGAGGTCATCAGCTCGATGCAATTTGGATCATTCAAGATGGTCAGTTCCACTCCTCGGCTGCGAACATAAGCTTCGGGGCCTTGGAACGTTTTGTTCTCGCCCACCAAAATCCTCGGGATCTTGTAAAGCAAAGCCGCTCCGCTGCACATGTCACACGGTGAGAGGGTTGAGACCAGCGTGGATTGGGCATAGTCGGCCGCGGTCAATCTTCCAGCACGTTCGAGGCAATCCATTTCGGCGTGCAAAATCGCACTGCCATTCTGGATTCGTCGATTGTGCCCGCGAGCCACGATTTCGTCGCCGATGACGAGGACGGATCCAATCGGAATTCCTTGTTCTGTCAGTCCAATCCGTGCCTCTTCCAACGCGGCTTGCAAGAATGGATTCATGGTGAAGACTCCGTGGATGACAGCCGGAAAACGCTTGAGATTCTCAACGGGCGATTGGCATCGCTGATGCTCGCCCAAAGTATATTGCAACACCCCCACCTCCATCTCCCACCTGAGAAAGAATCCGCATGCGTGTTTTGCTGGCTGTCGCAGTTGCCTGTTGGTTGTATCCGGTTTTCGGGTTTGCGAATGAAGTACCCAAACCATCGCCGCAGTCCGTCGATGTTTCGCAGACGGATGCAGAGTCCATTCGCAGGCAGCCCAATCGCAAGAAGGCCAAGAAGAAGCAGCCTCCGTTCGCATGGGTGAATTCGATTCCCAAGAATCGGCAACATCCATCGCTTCAACACGCGACATTCGAAAGTCCGTCGATGAAGCGTGAGGTCGGCTACGCGATTTTGTTGCCGCCCA
The DNA here is from genome assembly GCF_020966775.1 of Rhodopirellula halodulae. Taxonomy (NCBI): domain Bacteria; kingdom Pseudomonadati; phylum Planctomycetota; class Planctomycetia; order Pirellulales; family Pirellulaceae; genus Rhodopirellula; species Rhodopirellula halodulae. The sequence continues at coordinate 456,122 of NZ_JAJKFV010000029.1, forward strand.
ATTACGAATCGGAGTCGGAGCGACGTTTTCCGGTTGTCTACTACCTGCATGGCGGCCGCCCCGGCAGCGAAACCAAATCACTGGCGTTGGTTCCGATGATCCACGAAGCGATGAAGTCAGGTCAGGTGGCCGAGATGATTTACGTGTTCGTCAACGGTGGGCCGGTGAGTCATTACAACATGCCGGGAGAACCGGCCAAGCAGGGCGCTGACGTATTCGTGCACGAACTGATCCCGCACATCGATGCAACCTATCGAACTCTCGCGGATCGCGACCATCGAGGGATCGAAGGTTTTTCACAGGGCGGTCGCGGCACCATGCGTTTGGCACTGCGGTATCCGGAATTGTTCAGCAGCGCGGCGGCGGGCGGAGGTGGGTATGAAACCGAGCGAAAAATCAGCGAGTCGGGTGGACGCGAATCTGAGAAGTTGAAATTCGCGGAAGGCGACAACACGTGGGACTTGGCTCGTCAGTACGCCAAGTCGCGATCGCATGATCTGAAGTTGATGATCTATGTGGGCACCAAGGGGTTCAATTACGAAAACAACTTGGCGTACATGGATTTCTTGCAAAGCCTCGGCATTGCGTATGATCGGGTGATCGTTCCCGATGTGCCTCATTCGGGAGCGAAGGTGTACGAAAAAAGCGGCCTGGAAATCATGCGTTTCCACGCCGCGAATTTTCGTTGAGTCGAGTTTGATTTCCCATCGCCGAATCAGACCGCTTGCGCGATCAGCGGGGAATCGCCGAGGGAGTCATCGTTTCGCTTGCGGGCCGAGGCCATGGGCAAGACGGCGGGAGATTCGACTGGATTGGCATCCGCCGAATCCCCCTCTGCCATCTCATCTTGCAGGGTTTCTGCCAAACGACGACGCGCGGTGTGCAGACGTCGCTTGATCGTTCCGACTGGAGCGTCAAATGCGTCGCTCATCTCAATCAGCGATTGGCCGTCGAGGTAAAACGCACGCAGGGTTTGGCGATCCAGGATTCCCAAACGCTCGATCCCGTTGCGAACCGCCGCCGCTTGTTCGCGATCTTGAGCCACGTTTTCAGGCGTGGTGTCATCGATGCAAGTCGCCTCCAACGTTTCCGGATCGCAAGCGGTCGCGGAACGTTGACGGCTGAATCGATTGATCGCCATGCGGTGAACGATCTGACGCAACCATCCACCGAAGGCTTCCGGCACGCGAAGTTGATCCAGTTTTTGCATCGCTTGGATGAAAACGTCTTGGGTCAATTCTTCGGCTTCGTGCACGTTGCGCACTCGGCTGATCGCCAACGCCACGATCACGGGACGGTAGCGTTCGAACAGATCACCGAACGCAAGTTGGTCTCCACCTTGCGCCGCGATGACCAATTGAGCAACCGTTGGACCGGTGTTGGACGCACCGACCGAATTGCGAACGATGGCATTTCCGTTCTTGGTGCAGTTCGTGTTAGGAGTTGAGTTGTTGGGGGTGAAATCAGGGCTGATCTTCATGGTGTCCATCCTCCCGGTGTTCCGGGATGCTTTCCTTGGCAGGTGAGTCCGGCGACCACCTGTTGAATTGTTTCAAACCAGTTGGAAAGCCCGACCGTCCAATCCGTGGGTCAGCGATTCCGGTTCGGTTGGGAACAAAGTGGGAGCGAGCGATCGAGTGGCGGATGGATCGATGATCCGAACCAACCCAACGGCGAACCGTTGTCTTTTCGATGCAGGCGATGTTCCAAACCAATCAGGGCGCTGCCGACGCGAAAGGCGATGGGCGGCAAACGACAACTCAATCAGCAAAGGTCAACGAAAGACCGTGCCAACGAGTTTTCGCGGTGTGCTTCAGTTCGATGCGAGGAAAAGGCTGGTGCCTTATCGCATAGATCTGTGACACGTTTGGTCCGCGGCACATAAAACCCGCCAGGGTTTACTGGCCGCAAAACTGGCTGCCTTCGCCGCTTTGGCATGAGGCACTGCAAACAGAGGCTCCGGCACGTGGGACCCCGGATAGCCGGGGCCCTCCCACATCTGGGTGCAGGTATGGAGGACGCCGCGCAGTGTCTCGGCAACATTGACGCGCACATCAACCACGACGTGGGAAATGCGGACAACAAGTTGAGTCGAGATAATGTTACGCATCGAATCCTCCCTGCGCCGATCTTCTCGGGCGGTGATGGAGCTCAAAAACGGAAAGCGAGAACACCGGAATTCGTTACAATCACACGGTCCGGCCAGGGAAATCATGACCCATGCCGGGGTGTCGATGCAACGTCCCCGCCCTTGCGGGGTGGTGGATCGCTGACTGGTTAGAGACTTATTTCAGCAGAAGGTTCGCGGCAGCACAAAGTTATTTTGTGAAAAGCACTCGTTTTTTGATGGAACGCCTGAAAAACGCTGGCGAATTGCTGGCTCCGCTGGTTTTTCCGCCCATTTGTGTTCTATGCGGCGACTTGTCGGCGACGGAGTCCGGCCCCGGTTCCGTTGGGAAGACTGATTCTCGGTCGGCGTCGTTTTGCCGACGCTGCGAAACGTCGCTGGTCCAATCGGCTCCGATGATGCGGTCGGCCTGCGTCCAGTGTGGGTGGCCATTGCCAGAAACGGCGGCCGAGCTTTCTTGTCCCGGTTGCAGCCGGCGAAAGCGAGCCTATGCCTTTCGTTCCGTGACCGCCGTTTACCGGTATCACGACGTGGTTCGACAAGCCATCATCGCGGCGAAGTATCCACGGAACTCCGCCATCACGAGGGAGCTCGCCGTGCGATTAGCAATTCGGTTCCGCGAACAGGTCGCTGCAAATGGGGAGGCTCACGCGGTGGAGGCGACTGAAACGAAGCTGTCCGAATTGACGGAACCCATCGTAACGCACGTCCCCAGTCCGTTTTGGCGTCAATTTCGACGCGGGGGTGTGGGAACCGGAGCTTTGGCCAATCGGTTTGCGGGCGAAATGAATTTTCGATGTGGATCGGTATTGAAGACCACGCGTTCGATGAAGAAACAGGCTTGGTTGGACGATGAGGCGCGGCGGGCGAACGTGCGAGACGCATTTCGCGTGCGAACCAGTTGGAAAGAACGTGTTCGAGGCCGTGATTTTCTTTTGGTCGATGATGTGATGACAACCGGAGCGACCGCCGATGAAATCTCTCGGGTGTTGCTCGATGCGGGTGCGGCAAACGTCGATTGTCTCGTCATTGCCCGTGCGATCCGGGATCCGCACTGATTTGGACGCACCAAAGTGCCTCGGCCGCCGTAGGCTCTCTCGATGAATGACGTTCCCCGCAGATTGGCGCGGTTGGGACGAGTTTGCGGGTTTGTCGCCCGGCATTACTTGGTAAAGTTTGTCGGGCGGTTGGACGTGGCGGCGGAAACAACGTCCCTTTTCACGATGGCTTCTCTTCTTCGCAAACGGAAGCTCCTTTGGCGAGCAATTGCCACTCCGATAATCTCATCCGGTTTTCCCGCACGATGACAGAATCGACCGACACTTCTTCTGAAGATCAAATCGAAGTCCCTGCTCAGCACAAAGGTGGAGCCCGCCGCGCCGTCGTGCGTGGGTTGGGAGTCGTTCTGCCTCCACTGTTGACGATCGTGGTATTGATCTGGGCGTGGAATGCGATCGAAAACTATGTGCTGCTGCCGGTGGAAAATGGAATCCGCCGGTTTGTGTTGATTCCCGCGGTCAGTGAGACGTACGACCGTCCGCCAGAAGGCGCGATCATGAACGACGCTCCGGAAGGATCCGTCGGGGGCGGTCAGCAGCGAGGTTTCACCTACAAGGGGTTGTCATACGTTCCCGATCCAACCGGTCGACGCTATTTACCGGGATATGTGGTCCAACGTGTGGATTCGGAGATTGACGCGTTTGGTCCATCGGCTGTGCCGCCCAACAGTGCGAATGCGTACTGGGACCGGTTCGTGCAACTGCAATACATGCCGCGATCGGTGGTGGTGCCGGTCTTTTTGATCCTGTTTTTCATGCTGCTGTATTTCCTCGGGCGATTGTTCACCGGAGGAATCGGCCGTTGGTTTGTGACCACGTTTGACGCGGCAATCCTGCGCATTCCGATCGTCAACAAGGTTTACGGAAGCGTGAAGCAAATCACTGACTTTGCATTCGACGATCGCCAGATCGAATTCAACCGAGTCGTTGCGATTCAGTACCCTCGCGATGGCATTTGGTCGCTGGGATTTGTAACCGGCAATAGCATGCGAGAGATCTCGGAAGCCGCCGGCGAACCGACCTTGAGCGTGTTGATGCCCACCAGCCCGATGCCGATGACGGGGTTCACGGTCACGGTGCGTCGCAGTGAGGCGATCGACCTGAATCTCACCATTGATGAAGCGTTGCAGTTCATCGTCAGTTGCGGTGTCGTGGTTCCAATGCAGCAACGCTACGACTTGGCGGCGGGCCAATCTGCGAAACAGATCATTGTTCCCGCGATTGGCGATTCGGTCGCTTCTGAAGGTGCCACCTCGACCAGCAATTGACGGGCGAGGTCACCGGGTCGCTCAGGCCTTCCAAGGCAGTCGGCAAACTCCCCATTGGCCGCAGTTTTCATCGACCGCCACTTCAATCCAGTTCAATGCGTCGCCAAATTGCTCCTGGGTCTGTTCGCGCACGGTCTCGGCGATCACGCGAGCGATCTCTTCGGCAGTGGTGTTGATGACTGGCAATAGAATGCAGTCTTCGTTGGGGAACACCCAGCGTCGTTCGCGAAACCGGCACGTGGTTTCGGTTTCGTCTTGAGTGACAATGATCTCCGCGTGATCACTGGGCAGGATCACGTGATGATCCAAACGCTGCGTCTCTTTCAACACCGCGTCGCGAAGTGCGATGAAGTCGACGACATATCGGTTTTCGTCAAGCGGGCCTTCAACGCTGACCCTCACGCCATAGTTGTGTCCGTGAATCCGCTCGCAAATATCGCCCGCGAAAGTGATGAAGTGTGCGGCGGAGAAAACGAACTGTTCTTTGGTGACATCAACGCGAAAAGTGGCGGACATAGGAAGTCGAGTTGTTCAGAGAAAGTGGCTGAAGTGGATCGGTTCGGTTGTGGCTGGATGATAAAGCAGTTTGATTCCGACTTGGATGGTGGAACCAACGAAGTGGTGAATCCTGCGACGCGTCCCATGGTAGATTGCTGACCATTGGCAATCGAATATGTGGGGCTGAAAGCGAGTCATCGAGTGATGGACGGATGGTGGGAGTGGTTGGTCGAGATGGAATGGCAGCGAGTCATTCCCGAAGTCGTCGGCAAGGCGGCTGGAGTGTTGTTGGGGATCGGAATCAGTTGGTGGGTGTTGTTCCGCAAGCGACTGAAGTATCTGGATCGCCTGCGTCGAGGTGATTCCGATGAGCTGCTGTTTCAAGCTCATTACTTGTTGCCGGTTGATAACGACGTCGATGCAACGTCCGTCGCGTCCACGAAAGAACCCGCATCGAGAGAGTCAATTGCCAATTCACAAGGATCCGCTGACCAAGTAGTGCAGTTAATTTTTCGCAACGTTGCACCGCGACGCACGATCGATGATGCGTATGACAATCCATCCGCGAGGGAAACGTTGCGGAAACTTGCGACTCAAACCACGCTGGACGCTCCCATCGTTCCGACCGAAGGTCGCGTGGGGTTTGAGATTCTGAATGACGCGGCCAGCATTTTGACGGGCTGGTTAGCCACGTCATCGATGCCCCGACGTGTGTGGTTGTTTTGCATGACTTGCGAAGATCGAAACGTGGTTCGCAAAGAGTGCATTCGGTGTTTCTTATTTCAAGAAAACGAACTGCTGCGGTTTGCCGATTGGGAGTGGTGTCGTCGTTGCGTTCGAGTTGAGAAACCATGGCATTGGCTGCGCGTGGTGACGTTGCACCGGATCGCACGTTACTACCGCGACGAACAAATCGCGCTGCCGCAGAGTGCGGACCGCAGCGTTCCGTTTGTTGACGACCAAAGACAGCACCACCGAATCATGCGGCTTTCGTTGGGAATCAGCCAAAATGAGGTGGCAACCAACTCTCCCTGTCGGGTGGATTGGGACGACAAAGAGCCACTGTTGGTTGCGCGAGGTGTGCAGATGTTCTCGGGGTGAGCGAGTCGCGAAAGATGAGACCGATCCCACCGGTGCTCAAATTACTCACTACAATCTCGGGTTCATCAGGAGCGCACAACACCTCTCGAATTCGAGGAACACCGATGAAGCCCACCCAATCCGCCCACCTCAACGCGGCCAGCCCAATGCCGGTCCAGTCTGGCACCACTCGTCGGCGATGGATGCAAATGGCGGGAGCCACACTCGGCGTGGCTGCTGCATCGCAGTGGCAGCCCGCCACCAGCAACGCCGCCGAGAGCACGGACCCAGATCGACCGTTGAACCTCGCGATCATCGGTGTTGCCAACCGCGGTGCGTCCAACGTTGCCGGGGTGAAGTCGCAAAATTTGACGGCGTTGTGTGACGTTGATGAAAACTATCTGCAAGCGGCGTCGAAGCAGTTTCCCAAAGCACGTCTGTATCGCGACTACCGCGAAATGATTCGGGAAGAAGGCGAGTTGGATGGCGTTGTGATCAGCACCCCCGATCACCACCACGCTCCGGCAACCATTCGTGCTATCGAAAGCGGCTTGCATGTTTACTGCGAGAAACCATTGACGCACACCGTGGCCGAAGCGCGAGCGATTCGCTTGGCGGCGAAAGAGGCGGGCGTCGTGACACAAATGGGGACTCAGATCCACGCCGGCAGCAACTACCGCCGCGTGGTGGAGATGATTCAAGACGGCGTGATCGGAAATGTGACCCGCGTTCATGTGTGGGTCGGCAAAGGTTGGGGAGCCACGGAGCTTCCATCGCCAAAAGGCGAGGCACCTTCCAACGTGGATTGGGATTTGTGGTTGGGCCCCGCACCTAAAATCGCTTACACGCCCGGTCTACACCCCGCGTCGTGGCGTCGCTATCGAGCCTATGGTGCTGGGACGTTGGGCGACATGGGATGCCACTATGTTGACCTGCCGTTTTGGGCGTTGGGACTGCATTTGCCATCCAGCATCGTCGCCGACGGGGCACCACCATCGGACGACTATTGTCCAACAGGTTTGAAAGTTCGCTATCACTTCGATGCGACCGATCACCACGATGAAATTGATTTGACTTGGTACGACGGTGATCGATCGCCAAAAGAACTCGAAGGGATCTCGGTCCCTGGTAGCGGCGTGTTGTTCGTTGGCGATAAAGGAATGATGATCGCCACTTATGGCAGCTACACGTTGCTTCCCAAAGAGAAATTTGCTGACTTCAAACCCGCAGCACCTCGTATCGCTGAATCGATCGGACATCACCAAGAATGGATCCAAGCCATTCGAGGACAAGGCACACCGCTTTGCCAGTTCGATTACTCAGGGCCTTTGACAGAGACCGTTTTGCTTGGCACTGTGGCGCACCAATGCGGTCGTGAATTGAAGTTCAATGCAAGTGACATGGTCTGTGTTGGCGACGATGCCGCGACGGCTTTGTTGAGCAAGGACTACCGCGAAGGTTGGTCCGTGGACGCCGCTGCCACGGCCAAAGCCTGATTGGCACATGCACCGAAAGAGTCTCGTCACGACACCGGCTTTTGATCTGTGGCGGACGAAGAGCCGAAGCTTTCCATCACGGAATTTCGGCTGAAGTCACTGGCAGAAGGCTCGTCAGAAAATAGATCTGTCGTCATGTTCACCGATGCAGGCGACAGGTCGATGTCCAGTGGCGTCGACACCCCTCCCACCATCATCCCTCCCAAACTCCCTCCTTCTTTGATGAACGCTCCCGATTTCTCGTCGGCCGCTGACGGTCCGTCGACTCTGTTTCAAGATGGCAATCGTTTGCGCGGTATTGTCCCGCCGCTAATCACTCCACTGTCTGCGCGAGACGAACTGGACCATGCGGGTTTGGAACGACTGATTGATCATGTGATCAACGCGGGAGTGTCCGGTGTTTTCATTCTTGGAACGACCGGTGAAGCTCCCAGTTTGAGCTATCGTCTGCGTCGTGAGTTGATCACGGAAACCACGCGGTTGGTCGCTCAACGCGTGCCGGTATTGGTTGGCGTGACTGACACCGCGTTTGTGGAGTCCGTGGCTTTGGCCCGACATGCGGCCAACGCCGGAGCTGATGCAGCGGTGCTCACGACGCCGTATTACTTTCCGGCGGGACAAACGGAGTTGACGGCTTACGTCCAGAAAATCACGCCAGAAATTCCGCTGCCGCTGATGCTCTACAACATGCCAGGATTGACAAAAGTTTGGTTCGAGATCGAAACACTGCGCAAGCTTTCCGACATCGACTCCATTGTGGGTGTGAAAGATAGTAGTGGCGACTTGGACTACTTTGGCGAGTTGTGCAAATTGCGAGAAGAGGTCCGCAACGATTGGTCCATCCTGATCGGGCCGGAGGCGATGCTGCCCGAAGCTCATCGTCTGGGTGGCGATGGCGGAGTTGCCGGCGGCGCGAATGCGGTGCCGAAGTTCTTTGTCGATTGCTACCAAGGCTTGATCGACAATGACGAGGCAAAGACGGAAGTTGCGATCGAAGCGATACGGCGATTCCAAGACGTGTATGACGTGGGCAAATACGCATCGCGGCACATCAAGGCTACCAAGTGCGCCGCGTCATTGCTTGGTATTTGCAGTGATTTGCCGGCGGACCCCTTTCATCGTTTCTTTGAACCCGAGCGGGAACGCGTTGCGGAAGTGTTGCGTGACTTGGGGGTTCTATGATCGCGGCGATGGCGTTCACCGGCCTGGACTACTTTGTCTTGGTCGCCTACTTCGTTGCCATCATGGCGTTGGGGTTCTACTTCTGGGCTCGCAACCGTTCGGCCGATGACTTCACGGCGGGCGGCAGATCGTTGCCGGGATGGTTGTGTGGTCTGTCCATTTTCGCGACCTACCTGAGCAGCATCAGCTATCTGGCGTTGCCCGGAAAAGCATTCGTGTCGAATTGGAATGCGTTCATGTATTCCTTGGCCATTCCCATCGCGGCGGCGATTGCTGTTCGGTGGTTTCTGCCCCTGTATCGAGAAAGCGGAGAGGTTTCGGCTTATTCACTGCTCGAGCGTCGGTTTGGTTTGTGGGCCAGGCTTTTTGCCAGTGGTTTCTACTTGCTGTATCAAGTCGCACGCATCGGCGTGGTGATGTACCTGATGGCACTTCCCATGGCGGTGTTGTTCGGCTGGGACATCCGATTGGTCATTGTGTGCACCGGAGTCGTGGTCACGGTGTATTCGTTTGTTGGCGGGATTGTCGCGGTGATTTGGGCTGACGCGATTCAAGCCATTGTGTTGTTGGCGGGAGCGTTGTTGGCACTGGCAGTGTTGTTGATGGGAATGCCCGGAGGTCCGGGCGAAGTGATCGCCATTGCCAACGAGGCTGACAAATTTTCGCTAGGAGACACCTCGTTTGGAACATTCTCTGAGTCGACCGTTTGGGTTGTTCTAGCGTTTGGTTTGTTCGACAACCTCCGGAACTTTGGCGTGGATCAGAGTTACGTGCAACGTTACATCGCATCGAAAACGGATCGCGAGGCCGCCAAGAGTGTTTGGTTAGGAGCATTGTTATATGTGCCGGTCAGTGCGTTGTTCTTGTTCATCGGATCCTCGCTGTTTGCCTTCTACCAGGGGCATCCCGAAGACTTGAACGAAGTCAAAACGATTGTTGCCGAGCAACAGTTGATGCAGGCGGGAGTACTTCTTGATGATCCGTCTTATGGCGAACAATTGTCGAAAGCCAAGGCTGAGTTGACCAATGAGAAGTTGGGCGACCGCGTGTTTCCTCATTTCATAGCAGCACAACTGCCACAGGGTATCCGAGGTCTTTTGATCGCGGCGGTCTTCGCGGCGGCGATGAGCACCGTCTCCACCTCGCTGAACTCATCGGCGACTTTGGTGATGAGCGACTTCTACAAGCGATTGTTTCGTCAGGATTCCACGGACGCGCAACATATCTGGGTGCTTCGTGCGTCAACCATCGTTTGGGGAGCACTCGGCACCGGCATGGCTTTGGTGTTGGTCCGACTGACGGATAGCGCGCTGGATATTTGGTGGACGCTATCGGGCGTTTTGGGCGCCGGGATCGTTGGGCTGTTCCTGCTCGGGATTACCAATCCGAAGTTGAGAGGGACACCGGCGGTGTCCGTGTTCGCCGCTGGCGTGGTCGTGATCGCTTGGATGACGATTTCTCAAACGGCCGTTTGGCCTGCCGATTGGACGGACTTTGCGAATCCGCTCCATCAGTTTCTGACCATCGTCGTGGGACCAAGTCTGATGATCTTGCTGGGATGGGTGCTGGTGCGGATCGGTTGGACCGGCAATCAGGCTTCGCGAAACGATTGGAGCGACAGTTGAAGGCCTTTCAAAATATGATTCGAGGCCGCTTCATGAGCCGCTTCCGCATTGCCATTTTGGATCGCGGTGAAGATCTTCTCGTGTTCGTTGCACGTGTTTTCCATCACGTCGGCACCTTGTCGGTGCATCCAAATGCCAAAGACCCGCGTCAGGATATTGGACTGGGTCGACGTGCGAACCAGGGTGTGGTTGCCGGTCGCTTCAACCACCCGCAAGTGGAAGTTGTGATCGGCTTGGTTGAACTTGTAGGCGATTTCCTGCGTTTCTTCCGGCGACGAAGAGTTCTTTTCCTGCTCCACCAACGATCGCATGGTGTTGAATTCATTTGCAATCAGTTGAATATCTTCCGACGTTGCACGCTCGGACGCCCGAGCGGACGCAAACGGTTCGATCAGGTTACGAACTTCGTAGAGTTCTTGGATTTCCGGTTCGTTGATCGATCGGACAACCGCACCAATTTGTGGCACCAACTCGACCATGCCTTCGGTCGCCAACTGCCCGGCCGCCTCGCGAACAGGGGTCGCGGAGACACCAATTTCTTTTCCGATCGGTCCATACAGCAATCGCGTTCCAGGCTTGAATTCGCCCGAGATCAATTTCTGACGCAAGTGTTGGTAGGCACGACTGGCATGCGTTTCGACTTGGTGACGACCTGGAGTCATTGTCGCAAGAATTGGTTGGGAAGGGATGAGACGGGTGTGGGGGAAACGCGGCGGACCGCGAACCAGCCCCACATTCTAACAGCGTCGTTATCCCGATCCTATGTGTCTATAGATGCGGTTGTTTTGAGTGCTGCTCGCAGCCGAATGGTCGATCGATGCCAGGAAATGCTGAGCCGCGAGCCTCTTCTGTTGACGCAGCTTCCATTCAAGCGAGGCGACGCGTGATGCAGGAACTGACTTGTCGCCCGCTGCATCATCACCTGACCAACACGAACGTCTGGTCACATGACGGGCAATGGATCTACTACGACGTGCGGAGTGACCCGTTGGGAGCGGTCTTCGATGGTCCACAAATCGAACGCGTGAATGTGCGGACTCGTGAGGTGGAGGTCATTTACCGTTCGTCAGACAACGCTTGTGTTGGCGTGGTCACCGCAAGTCCGACAGACAACCGAATTGCCTTCATCCATGGACCTGAACATCCGACGGAAGCATGGTCTTATGCGGCTTATCACCGTCGCGGCGTCGTGATGCGGCCGGGCGAATCTGGTTTGCCCAGCAACCTTGATGCGCGAAATGTCGTGGCGCCGTATACCGCCGGTGCGTTGCGAGGGGGCAGTCACGTTCATGTATGGGACGGACGCGGCGAATGGGTGAGCTTCACCTACGAAGACCACGTGCTTGCCACTTCGGCGGGCGATACACAAACCAATCAACGCAACGTTGGGGTGTCGATTCCTGCTCCTTCGGTCGTGGTGCCAAAGAGCCATCCCAGGAATCATGACGGGACGCACTTCAGTGTGGTCGCGACGCGAACACATGACCAACCGACACCGGGTTCCGATCAAATTGCAAAGGCATACGAAGACGCGTGGGTCGGAAGCGATGGCTATCTGAACTATTCTGGCACGCGGCAGTCCAAGGCCCTCGCGTTCATTGGTGATGTGGCTGGTGATGATTCAGGTGAATGGATCCCGGAGCTTTATCTTGTCGATCTGCCCGGCGATCTGACGGTGGAAGGGGAGGGGCCGCTGGCGGGCACTGCGAGCACACGTCCGTTTCCTCCCGCGGGTGCAATGCAGCGGCGTTTGACTCGAACCACGCATCGCAAGCATCCGGGACTGGCAACTGATGTCCGGCATTGGCCACGTAGTCGCCCGGACGGCACCGAAATTTTCTGCTTGATGCGAGATGACGAGGGTGTGATCCAATTGTGTGGTGTTTCCACCGCGAACGGGAGCCTTCGGCAAATCACATACGGTTCTGAATCAGTGGCATCCGCGTTCACCGTGCATCCCAGTGGCCAGTTTGTCGCGTGCGTGATTGGCGACGAAGTGTGTGAAGTGACCTTGGATGGCGGCGTCAGTCGCTGTTTGGCAAGGCAAGACGCTGACCAAAGGTTTCTGCCCTTCGCGGTGGTGTACAGCCCTGACGGAAAAAAGGTGGCTTTTGGTGCTGCTGCAAAACACGGCGAGGATTGGTGGAACCAGGTTTACGTCGTCGCCCGAGAATGAACAACTGCAGGAAAACAAAGTTGAAGAAAACGTCTGCACATACTCTGAATACCCCACTTGAGAAAATGACGATGAAAAACCTCTGCCGATTTTTTGCAACGAAGAAATTGGTCTTCGCGGCCTTGATGTTGTCGAGCTTGTCACCATCCGATGTCCACGGCGAAGACTCACCCAAACTTGTGCCTTTGGAATACAACCATCCAGGTTTGGAAGTTGACCTGGGAGTTGGTTTGTGGGCATACCCGTTGCCGATGGACTATGACGGTGATGGTGACTTGGATCTGGTTGTTGGCTGCCCGGACAAACCTTCCAACGGCACTTACCTGTTCGAGAATCCGACTCAAGATGCCTCAGTGAAGAAACCCGTTTTCAAATCGCCCGTGCGAATTGGCCGGGGATTTCACAACATGATGGCCAGCCAAGTGAATGGCCGAACAAGGGTCGTGATTCCCGGAAAGTACTTTGAGCAAAATCCAGCGACCGGCAAGTTTGATTTTGATGAGCCGCAAAACATCGCCGCTCCGGCCAAACCGCTGAACGAACCGGGGGCTCGGATTCGCGGCAACATGTGGCGGTACGTCGACTATGACGGCGATGGCGATCACGATTTGATTGCCGGGGTAGGGGATTGGTCCGATTTGGGATGGGACCACGCCTATGACGAGCAAGGCCGATGGCAAAATGGGCCGCTGCATGGCTATCTGTTCTTGATGCGCAATTCAGGCGATGACGCATCACCGAAGTTCGAAGCTCCCCGACAATTGAACGGCGGTGAAGAGCCAATCGATGTTTATGGTTGGCCCTGTGCCAGCTTGGTGGACTTCGACGGCGACGAAGATTTGGACATCATCGTCGGGAACTTTTTGGATTACTTCACCTACTTCGAGAACGTCGGGACTCGGAAAGACCCAAACTATGCCAAAGGCGAAGTGTTGTTGGACGAGGAAGGGCAACGTTTGACGATGCACTTGCAGATGATCACCCCAACCGCAATCGATTGGGATCAGGACGGGGACGCGGACTTGATTGTTGGGGACGAAGACGGACGCGTCGCGTTGATCGAAAACACAGGCGAGCTTCGCGATGGAAAGCCGGTCTTTCGCAAGCCAAGCTACTTCCGACAGCAGGCGGACACTCTGAAGTTTGGTGCACTGGCAACGCCTTACATCTCTGATTGGGATCAGGACGGAGATGACGACATCGTTTGTGGCAACACCGCCGGGAACATTGGATGGTTTGAAAATCTTGGTGACGGTGAAAATGGTTTGCCGAAGTGGGCGGCGCCCGTTCTGCTGGAGGTCCGCAAGCAAGACGGATCAACGGAGCCCTTCCGAGTTTTGGCTGGCGACAATGGGTCCATCCAAGGGCCTTGCGAAGCCAAATGGGGCTACACCACCTTGAGTTTGGCAGATGTCGATGGGGATGGAGACGACGACATTGTTTACAACTCCATCCTTTCAGAGGTTGGTGTTCTTCGAAACGACTCAGGGACCCTTGTCGAGCAAGACCTTTCCTCCAGTCCCATCGAATCACCGCCGGCATGGTACGAATGGAAACCGTCCACCCACGGTTCGTTGACTCAGTGGCGAACGACGCCTGTCGCACTGGATTTTGATGAGGACGGTAGTTTGGATTTGGTGCTGATGGACCAAGAAGGTTATCTGACGCTGCGTCGATCATTTGGGAAAGCCGAACGAATCTTCGTCGATGAAGACGGCTATCCCATTCGATTGACATCCGGCACCGCGGGACGATCGGGGCGAGTGAAGGTTGCCGTTGCGGATTGGGACAATGATGGACGCACCGACGTGTTGATCAACTCCGAGAATGTCACCTGGTATCGCAATGTGGCGGATCAAGACGAACATGTTGTTCTCAAACGCATCGGCAATCTGGCTCGTCGAAACGTGGCCGGGCACACCGCCAGCCCAGCCGTTTGCGATTTCAATCGAGACGGCAAGTTGGATTTGATTGTTGGAAGTGAGAATGGACGGATCTATCACATTCACCACGACGACTGCATTTCGTTCGAGCCGGATCAGTTGGCCGGAAACGTCCGGTTTGATCGAGCGAAGCCGGCCAAGGTGGACCCGCAAGAACCAATTCCAGCGGATGCGATGACCTATCGTTCGTCGCGCGGGAACATTGCGGCGTGGATTGAACGCCGTGGCGATTCTGGGAAGCCCGATTTGATTCGGTACCGATATCACGATGGCATGAAATGGTCCGGTCCGATCACTGTCCTGTGGGGAGCACCCAGTCGATCGTCGGTCGCCTATTTCGACGTGAGGTTCAGCAGCGAAAGCAAAGACGATGAAATTGTTTTGCAGTTCAACGTTGCGATGGATTATGAAAAACGTGAGGTCACGATGGTCAGTTACGATCGTGGGCGAACCTTCCGACAACCTGAGTGAGCAGGTTGCGTTGGAAGTCAGGATTGTTTCTCGATTGCTGTCATTGAAGTGAAAGTTGGTATGTCTCGCATCGCTCTTGGATTGGACTTTGGAACGGAGTCCGTTCGTGCCATTTTGGTTGACGCCGAAGGGAACGAACTCGCTTCGAAGGTCGACGCGTTTCGACACGGGCAAATCTTAGAGTGTTTGCCGGGTGGAAAAGAAACCTTGCCTCCTCGAACCGCGTTGCAATGCCCGGCGGACTGGTTGGAATCCGCTTCTGTCGCGACCCGAGACGCGGTGGAATCGGCGGGGATCACGCCGGAAGAAGTGGTGGGCGTCGGTGTCGATTTCACCAGTTGCACAATGTTGCCGACCAAGATCGACGGGACGCCGCTTTGCGAACTGGATGAATTTCAGGCTCGTCCGATGGCGTGGCCCAAGTTATGGAAGCATCACGGTGCACTGACGCAAGCCGAACGCATGACGGAGCTGGCTCGAGAGCGGGGCGAATCATTCTTAACGCGATACGGTGGAACCATTGGTTTGGAATGGTTCTTTCCGAAGATGTTGGAGACGATCGAAACGGATCCCGACGTGGCCGAAGCCACCGACGTTTGGTTGGAAGCGGGCGATTGGTTCGTTTGGCAACTGGTCGGCGTCGAGGCGGCTTCGCTCACACGTTCCACCTGCCAAGCAGGCTACAAGGCGATGTGGTCGGCGGACGAAGGCTACCCATCGCAGGAATATCTCGCCGCGGTGCACCCTCGATTGGCCGAAGCGGTCGCGAATCGGATGCCCGGCCAGATGCGGTCGCCCGGTGAACGCGCGGGCAACCTTTGCCAGGCAATGGCGTCAAAGTTGGGCTTACCAGAGGGCATTCCGGTTTCGACGGCAATCATCGATGCTCACTCGGGAGTTCCCGGTGTCGGCGCGGCGGAAACCGGAACCTTGGTGATGGTGTTGGGCACTAGCAGTTGTCACATGTTGAATGCAACCAACATGGTCGATATCCCCGGAGTCGCTGGTGTCGTGAACGGAGGAATTCTTCCCGGATTGTATGGCTATGAAACGGGACAGGCGGCGGTGGGAGATTCCTTCGCTTGGTTGCTCAAATTGCTGAACCTCGATTCGTTTGATCAGCTTGCGGATGATGCCTTGCAGTTGCCGCCCGGTGCGGACGGCGTGACCTGTCTGGATTGGCTCAACGGATGTCGAACGCCGCTGATGGATGGAAATGTTCGCGGTGCATTCACCGGATTGGGCATGAATCATGGGCCGGCGCATTTGTATTTGGCAATGATGGAAGCGTCCGCGTTTGGTGTCCGCTGGATCATCGAGCTGTTGCGAAACGGTGGGGAATCGAATGATGCCGGTGAAGGAGTTGCGGTCGACCAACTCATCGCCACCGGCGGATTGCCGCACCACAATCGAGCTTTCGTTGAGGTTTACGCAGATGTCCTTGGCATGCCTATCGAGATCCATCCATCGACGCAGGGACCGGCCGTCGGCGCAGCGGTGCTTGGGATGGTGGCCGCCGGAAGCGAAGTGACCGGATTCACGAACATTGCCGATGCCGCTCGGTCGATGGCTGCTGTGCCAGAAGCAAAGCGTGACCTGGTGTTGCCTCGTCCGGAACGTGTCCAGGCGTACCATGAGCTATACCAACGCTATCGAAGACTGGCCAAGGCTGTCTCCGAAAATCAAATCTGAATGAAACGCATTTGATAAGTTCGCGACCCAACGTTTTGATGTTGAACCATTGAGGAATCACCCATGAAGAACCAAGCACTCACTAATTGTCTGTTGACGTTGGTCGCAATGATCACTGTCTTCACCAAGCCGGTTGCGGCGGACGATTCTTTCATCGCGATGACTTACAACGTGCGGTATCTCAATACTCACGACCGCGAAGATCTTTGGTCCGTGCGTCGGTCGAAGGTCGCCGAAACGATCGAGATCGCGGATGTTGTTGGCTTGCAGGAAGTGACGGCCGAGCAACTTCGCGACGTGCAAGCTGCGACGCCGGATTGGAGTTGGTACGGATTGGGTCGGGATGATGGCAAGGAAGGCGGCGAGTTTGCTCCTGTCGGATATCGACACGCCCTGTTCGAGGCAATGGACCACGGAACGCTTTGGTTGTCGGATACGCCGACGGAGGCTGGGTCGAAGGGGTGGGATGCAGCGCTACCACGAACGATGACCTGGATGGTGTTGCGACGCAAAGTGGATCGCAAAGAGTTCTTGGTCATCAATTCGCACTTTGATCACCGCGGATCGAAGGCTCGCGAAGAGTCGGGCCGATTGATTGCGAAGGAGGTGGGCCAGCGGGCTCAAGGCCGTCCAACGATTGTGATGGGCGACTTCAATGCCAACCCCGATTCGGCTCCGCTTCGGGCGCTGCAATCAGGCAGCGAAGTTGCGTTGAGCGACGCTCGGGAAGTTTCGGTGACTGATCCGGAAGGACCGACCGGCACTTGGAACGGATTCAAAGCGATTCAAGCGGATCGTCGTATCGATCACATGTTGGTCAGTGACCAAATTGTGGTGCAGCGGTATCGGGTGTTGGACCCGAAAACCGAGGCAGGGCGTTTTGCAAGTGATCACCTGCCGGTGGTGATTCATGTTGGTTGGAAATGAAATCGACTGCGACTCGCCACAAAAAAATAAGCCCGCTCGATTGAAGCGGGCTTTGGTGTTTCGGGAAGTTGCTGCAGTGATCAGCTGAAGTCGGGCAATCGGACCAGCTCGCCGCCCTTCAACGCTGATTCGTGTGCACACAAGCCGGTGCAGGTCCAGTTGGCTGCTGTCGGAGCGTTGGGCCACGGATCGCGATCTTCTTTCACCGCCGTCACGAATTCGTGCACCATGTGTGGGTGCGATCCGCCGTGGCCGCCGCCTTGAACGAACGACAAGTGTTCGGCGTCGTGAATTTCGGCGGGCAACGTGAAGCGACGAATCGGTTCTGGGAGCAAGTGAGCGAAGTCCGGGATTTCGATCTTCTCTGGAATCTCGTTCTCTGGTTTCTTTGCGGTGTGCAGCACGTGTGGCTCGTCTTCAATCAGAGTCCACTCAAAACTGCGTTTGGTGCCGTAGACGTCAAAGCTTTCGCGGTATTGACGAGCCACGTCGAACAAGAATCGCCAGATGTGAGCCGTGATGTCGCTGTCCTTCAATTTGATGTGGCAGCTTTCAACGGCAAACTTGCTGCCCGACTTTTTCGCGATGTCATCACGAACGGTGCCAGACCCAAAGCAGCTCACGGATTCAGCCAAAGCGTTGGTCAAACCGAGGCAAGGGCTGACGACGTGAGTCGCGTAGTGCATGGGAATCATCTCTTCCCAGTAGCTCGGCCAGCCGTCCATGTCTTGCGGGTGCGAAGCCGCCAGATGCTGGATTTTTCCAAGCTCACCCTTTTCGTACATGTCTTTGATGAACAAAAATTCGCGGCTGTAGACCACGGTTTCCGCCATCATGTATTTCAGCCCGGTTTCCTTCACTTTCTCGCAAATCTGCTGGCATTCTTCGATGGTGGTGGCCATCGGAACGGTGCACATCACGTGCTTGCCCGCGTCGAGGGCTTTCAGTGACATCCAAGCGTGATCGGCGATGGGACTGTTGATGTGCACGCACTGCACCTCGGGATCCGCCAAGACCTGATCGTATTCGGTGTACCGGCGTTCAATTCCGAACTGATCACCTGTTTTGTTGAGTTCCGCTTCGTTTCGTCGGCAAATGGCGACGACTTCCGCGTCCGGGTGAGCTTGGTAGATCGAAATGAACTCCGACCCGAATCCCAGGCCGACCATCGCCATCTTTACTTTGCCATCACTCATCGAAAGGGTTTTCCTTTGCCGTCGAATCTACTCATGGGGTTGGATTGGCCCGTCAGTATAAAGGCCCGTTGCGCGGAAGCCACGAGGAAAACAGAAGCCGGGTTGTGTTATTTCACGGGCTCGGCCTGCACGCTCGGGCTCGCACCTATCGAAATAGAAACAGCGTTTGCCGCTCACGGGTGAGGCATCGTGGCGTGAGTGTCATGAGTCGCATGCAGACTGTGCAACGAAGTCGTCAGCACTCACTGATGTTCACCGCCAATCCGCCGCGAGAGGTTTCCTTGTATCGGGCTGACATGTCCGCACCGGTGCGTTTCATCACGCGTATCACTCGGTCGAGCGAGACGAAGTGTTTGCCGTCGCTGCCCATCGCGAGCCGACTGGCATTGATTGCTTTGACGGCTCCCATTGCGTTGCGTTCAATGCAAGGCACTTGGACCAGCCCCTTGATGGGATCGCAGGTGAGTCCAAGGTTGTGTTCCATGCCAATCTCGGCGGCTTCTTCGGCTTGATGGGGTGTGCCGCCGAGAGCTTCCGTCAACGCACCGGCAGCCATCGAACAAGCCACACCGACCTCGCCTTGGCAACCAACTTCTGCGCCGGAGATTGAGGCGTTGCGTTTGTAGAGTGAGCCAATCACCGAAGCGGTGAGTAAGAAGCGATGGACGGTGGTGTCGTTCACATCCGGGCAGAAGCGGACCAGGTAATGAAGAACGGCCGGGATGATGCCAGCGGCTCCATTCGTCGGAGCCGTGACGACTCTTCCACCCGCCGCGTTTTCTTCGTTCACGGCCAACGCAAAGAGATCAACCCAATCCAGCAGGCAAAGAGGATCGTGATCGGTTGGCGTTCCTCGTTCGGTGAGTTTGCGGAACAAGTTGGGAGCGCGCCGTTTCACGTCCAGTCCGCCTGGTAGCGTTCCTTCGGTGTGGCAGCCTTTGTCAACGCACTCCTGCATCACTTGCCAAATGTGTTGAAGGCCATCATGGATTTCTTGTTCGCTTCGAAAGCTCACCTCGTTCTGCAACGCGACTTCGTGAATCGCGAGGCCGTGTTGATCGCAGTGTTCCAGAAGTTCGCTGGCAGAGGTGAACGGGTACGGGACGTTGTCCATCTGTGGCGAGTCCTGGGAAGGAGCTTCACCTTCTTGGACGACAAAGCCACCACCGATCGAAAGATAGGTTTGTTCGAGCGAAGCGGACCGAGAGTCGCTTTTTAGAAACGCCGAGAAACGCATCGTGTTGGGATGCAGATTCCGGTCCGTTCGCCGGTGAAAGATCAGGTCGGTGGACTCATCGAATGCAATGGGCGTGGTGCCACCAAGCGGCAATGTTTGCGACTCGCGAATGGATTGGAGTTTGGTCGGAATGGTTTCGGTGTCGATTTGGTCTGGGACTTCACCGCACAATCCCATTAGCAACGCCACGTCGGTTTGGTGCCCAAGACCCGTCAGGGCCAATGAATTGTAGAGATCGACTTGAACGCGGCGGACGTGTTCAAGCTGGTGGAGCGATTTCAGCGTTTTCAGGAAAGACTCCGCGGCGCGCATCGGCCCCACCGAGTGAGAGCTGGACGGGCCAATGCCGACTTTGAACAGATCAAAGACGCCGAAGAAAGGGCCGAGAGGCGGAGACACACCTGCCGAGGTCATCATGGGCGAAGAGCGACGGTTGCATGGGAAGAGAATGGTGAGGCGACGGTGTGGGGGCCCTCATCATCTCACAAAAAAAGCCCCGTCAAAACTGGTGTTCTGACAGGGCTTTTTGCTTAGCGGAGGACACGGGACTCGAACCCGCAGCCCCTTACGGGGTACCTCAGTTCCAGTGAGGCCGCTCACCAATTCGCTTATCCTCCGAAGCGGTTCAGCAGTGTCGTT
This sequence comes from Rhodopirellula halodulae, assembly GCF_020966775.1. NCBI lineage: Bacteria > Pseudomonadati > Planctomycetota > Planctomycetia > Pirellulales > Pirellulaceae > Rhodopirellula > Rhodopirellula halodulae. The sequence goes on from NZ_JAJKFV010000029.1 coordinate 476,738, forward strand.
GATCCGCTCGTTTTTGGCAACCGTGCCTGATCAAGCCAGTTTGGCACCGGAGATCAGTTTGAGGAAGCCTTCGTTATCATCAAATCGACCGAGTTGTTTGGTCAATTGTTCCATTGCATCGACTGGGTGCATTTCGCTGAGTGTGCGACGCAGCATCGATACGGTTTCGTAGGTTTCTTCATCCAGCAAAAGTTCTTCGCGGCGTGTGCCGGATTGCGAGATGTCGATGGCGGGATAGACGCGACGATCGGCCAAGCGGCGATCAAGAACGACTTCCATGTTTCCCGTTCCTTTGAACTCTTGGAAAATGGCATCGTCCATTCGCGAATTGGTGTCGACCAAACAGGTGCCGACGATGGTCAGCGAGCCGCCTTCTTGGAACGCACGCGCGGTCGCGAAGAGTTTCTTCGGAACGTCCATGGCTCGGATGTCCAAACCACCGGTCCCGGTCGCTCCGCCGCGTCCTGACTTGCCAACCCATTTGTTGAAGGCACGAGCCAGACGCGTGATCGAGTCCAGCATCAAAAAGACGTCTTGTCCCATTTCGGCCAAACGCTTGGCTCGATCGATGACCAGTTGACTGAGTCGGACATGGCTTTCGATGTCCATGTCGAGACTGCTGGCGATCACCTCACCGCCGCGAATGCTGCGACGCATGTCGGTGACTTCTTCCGGGCGTTCGTCGATCAGCAGCACCATCATCGTCAGTTCGGGATGGTTCGTGGAAATGCCTTCCGCGATGTGCTGAAGCATGATCGTTTTGCCGCTGCGAGGCGGAGCGACGATCAGGGCACGTTGGCCTTTGCCCAAAGGAGCCAGCAGATCGATTACACGGTTGGTCAGCGGTAGCTTTCCGTGTTCAAGTTTGAGTGACTCTTCAGGGTTGATCGGGGTCAGTTCATCGAAGTTGCTGACGTCTGCGAAAGATTCCGGAGACATGCCGTCGACGTCAAGGATTTCGCGAACGCGAGGTCCTTGTTGGCGTTTGGCCTGTTGCACCATGGTCTTGAGCATCAGGCCTTGTCGCAGCCCGAATTTCTCGATCATCGTTCCGGGAACGAATGGATCGGTGCGTTCGCGGGAGTAATTGTTTTTCGGGCTTCGAAGAAAACCGTAGCCGTTGGGGTGCAGTTCCAGGATGCCATCCCACTCTTCCAGCGGTGCATCACTGACGAAATCCGCTGGTTCCCCATTGTTGCCGCCGTTGCCACCGCCACCGCCTCCACGGCGTCGACGACGGGAGCGTGATTTGCCCCCGCCACCACCTTGGCCTTGACCGCCATTTTGGGAACCAAAACCACCTCGACCACGCGGGGCACGTTTTTTCTTCGCCATCTGTTATTCCTGTTGCCGTTCACCAGAATCCACGCGGGGATCAATTGGGTTTGTTCGCCGGGAAGGATTCAATCGATCCGTCCTCTGGGACTGAGCCCAGGAAGGCATCCAAGCACCAACTCGCTTCGGCAACCAATCAAGAGTAACCGCGTTTGAAATACGAGGCCTTATGCGTCGAAGGTTGCGGTAACACCAACAACGCGACCGTTGGACATTGCTTGTGAGTCAAACTGCGTTTGAGTCGAACTCAATGCGACAGGCAATTCCTTGCCGTGGGGAGATTCCCGTGGGGCGAACCCTTGGTACGCCTTGATAAACACAAATTTGGCGAGGCAAACGGATTCGACGAATTTGTCCAATCCAACCCCTGCCCGTCATGCGGAGTGGCGACCCAATGTTCAAATGATCTGCTAAATCGACTCGTACGAGGGCTTCTTTCGAGAGCGAATGTTACCGCAACTGAAAAGAAACCGGCCTCGCACCACATGATTCATTGGGGGGCCAGATGAAGGGGATGCAGTGTTGAAAAAGCTCCTTTGCGAACGCTTTTTCAGGGGCTGAACCACCCAACTTTGTAGCGAACTATAGGCCCTCTTCGTCGCTTGTCAAGGGAGTTTCACTCTGGGGTGACTTGGCAAGTCGAACCGCCACACGGCCGGGAATGGGCTGCCAGGGCCGTCCAGGCGAATTCGCCAGCACTTCAAAAGTTCGCAGGTGGAGTCTTTTTGACTCGTTTTCCTCGGCTGGCGCGCCCGGCGTGCTAACTTTTGACTGCCTGGGCTATGTGATTGGCCATTTGTTCACGTTGTATCGAGTTTTTTGATGAGTTCTTCCTCAAAACAGAATTCCCCCCTGGATTCTCCGGCGCTGAAGCGTCTGCTTCGTCAGGGGCTGATCGGAACGGCCGGACTAGTGCTGGTCTGCGGCGGTTTGCTCGCGGTGTTTTGGTTCTACATGTTTTGCCGCATCGAAGTTCCCAGCGGCCACATCGCGGTGCTGCTGAAGAAAACCGGTGCGGAGATTGAGAACGACATGGAAGTGGTGCCCGAATCCGAATTCGGGAACTACAAGGGGCTCCAAGAAAAGGTGCTGACCGAAGGCCGGTACTTCTACAACCCATGGAACTGGGAATGGGACATCGTTCAACAGGTTGAGATTCCCGAGAACCGACTTGGGGTTCGCATCCGATTGCATGGTGACGATCTCGATTACGGCAATCTGATTGCCTACGACAACCGGCAAAAAGGCATCGCCGCGGAGGTGTTGCGTCCTGGTCGTCACGGTTTGAACGCGATCGTGTACGAAGCCGGTAAACCTGTTCCCACCTATCGAGATAACTATGTTGAACTGGTGGAGCTTCACGAGCCGATCGTGATCCCAGCCGGTTTCAAAGGCGTCGTCACGCTGTTGTCAGCACCGCTGGCCGACGATCCCAATCAATTGATCGTGGAAGAAGGACGACGTGGGGTCCAAAAGAAAACCCTCGATCCCGGTGTCTATTACATCAACCCCTACGTCCAACGTGTGAATCTGGTTGATTGCCGAAGCCAACGTTTCAATCTGTCGACGGGTGGAGAGATGGGGTTCCCCAGTCGCGATGGATTCTGGGTTCGTTTGGATGGTCGTATCGAATTTCGAGTGGACCCTGAGCGTGCTGCCGAGGTGTTCGTGACCTACAACGATTCTGGCAACGACAATGGTTTGGATGCCCGAGTCGAGGAGGAGATCATTGAGAAGATCATCCTTCCTAATGCTCGTTCCTTCTGTCGTCTGCGAGGCAGTGACAACTCCGGTCGCGATTTCATCTTGGGCGACAAACGGCTCGCTTTCCAAGAAGACTTTCAGCAGACGTTGGGAGAAACTTGCCAGCGTCAGGGCATTGAGATCATCCAGGCACTGGTCACTCGAATCTCGCCGCCCCAGCAAATCGCATCTCCCGTGCGAGATCGACAAATTGCGACTCAGCAAGCTCAGCAATACGTGAAAGAAATTGAACAGCAAGCCAGTGAACAGCAACTGAAGATCGAACAGGAAATGGTCAAACGCAAAGAAGCGTTGGTCGAAGTCGATCGCGAAGTCATCAAACTCACGACGGAGGCCATGCGACAACAAGAAGTGGCTGTCATTGAAGCCGAGCAACGCAAGAAGGTCGCTGAGGTCGAGCTGGCCGCCGCGAAAGACCAATCCGAAGCCATCTTGGCTCAAGGGAAAGCCGAAGCCGAAGTGATCGGGTTTGAGAACGAAGCCGAGGCCGCTGGATGGGCCAAGTCGGTGGAAGCCTACAACGGCAACGGTGACGAATACGCCCGCTGGGTGATGCTTCGCAAGTTGGCTCCGAGTTACCGACAGATGATGGTCAATACCGCGGACAGTTCGTTGATGAACATCTTCACGGAATTCAGTGGTGGTGCGAACGACAAGGCCGCGGATGTCACGCAAAATGCCAGCAAAGCCAACAACCAAACCAATTCAGGAGAAACCGAATGAACCTTCGTCGTCATAAATCTTGGATTGGTTTGGCGTTCAGTGGTCTGTGGATCCTGGGCGGTTTGTACATCGCGTTTCTGTGGTTCGTTTGTCGCGTTTATGTTCCCGAGGGACATAGTTTGCAACTTCGATACAAAGGGCCTTTGGTTTTGACCGCCCCCGAAGCCGCTCCCAACCGACTGGCCGCCGAAGGCCAGGTTGGTGTGCGAGCGAAGATGAAGGGACCTGGGCGGCATTTTTACAACCCAATTTATTGGCAGCGAAACGTTGTCCCCGACGTGGTGATCTTGCCAGGTGAAATTGGCGTGGTGACTTGCAAAGTGGGTGACAGCTTGCCGCAAGGTGAGTTTTTGGTCGAAGGCGACTTGGACGGTGAAAACCAGGCCATCCACCGTGGCATTTTGCGAAAGGTATTTGGACCCGGTCGCTACCGTGCCAATCCATATGCCTTTGAATTCAAAATCGTCAAACGGGAAGTGAAGAAATTCGGCAACCAAGAGAAGCGAAGTGGTTGGGTGGAAATTCCAACGGGACATGTCGGCGTGGTCACTTTGCAAACGAACAACGCCGAGGCCGGGTTGGTCAAGGGCGTTCAGTCCAAGGTTTTGCAGCCAGGGTTGTATCCGATCAATCCGAGCGAGCAGCAAATCGACGTGATCAATGTTGGGTTCAACGAATCGAGCATCGCGGTCAGTCAACAAGTCGATGCACAGGGGAATTCCTTGCACGATGAACATGGTGAGCCGTTGGCAATCCAGGACACCGGAATCAATTTTCCGAGCAACGATGGCTTTGACATCCAACTGGACTTTTCAGCGATTTGGGGCGTGATGCCTGAGAACGCCGCCCAGATCGTTCGCGTCTTTGGAAACTTGGAGGCCGTCGAACAAAAAGTCATCGAGCCGCAAAGCGAAAGCATTTGTCGCAACAATGGATCGAAGATGGGAGCCATCGAGCTGTTGATTGGAGAGACGCGAGAGCAGTTCCAAACCGATGTTAGCGACGACTTCATGAAGGTTTTGGCCGATAAGAAGATCTCGATGCTGTACGGGTTGGTTCGGCACATCTACATCCCCAAGAACGTTCGTGAACCAATCCAGCGAGGCTATGTCAGTGACGAGCTGAAGCTAACGCGCGATGAGGAAACCAAGACGGCGAGGATCGAAGCTGATTTGCGTGAAGCGGAACGCAAGGTCGACTTGGAAGCGGAACGCGTCCAAGTGGAAACTGAACGTCTGCGAGCGGGTGTCCTGGCGGAAGGCGAGAAGGAGGCCAAAGAGATCGCGGCGGAAACGGAACGGCTGGTCGCCCAGATCGATCGCGAAACGGCGGAGTTGGAAGCTCAGCGTTCAGTCTTGCTGGGGCGTGCCACCGCCGAGTCAAAGCAGATGTCCGCGGAAGCGACGGCGGACAAGTTCCGTTTGGCTGTTCAGGCGTTTGGTTCACCGACGGCCTACAACAAATGGGAATTTGCCGAGCAGTTGCCGACTTCGTTGGACCTGAAAATGTTCTACGCGGGCGAAGGCACCTTGTGGACGGATCTGAACAACATCCAGCCGACTCTGCCGGTGAAACCCACATCGAAATGACCTGATTCGGGTTGGTCGGCATCTCCGGACGGTCGCTCCGTCTTCCTGGTGTAATTCAAAAGATCTCAACAGCCATCCGCATCGCTGCGGGTGGCTGTTTCCGTCGATGCCGGGAACGATCTCTCGCAATTTCTGCCGCACCGGTTTTCGATTCGCCGCGTATTGCTGTGGACCGATCGGCCCGAACGGGTATCTTCGACCGGGAATTCGCGACCTGCGGGGTTGCATCACACCGGCTTCGGCGAATGCAGTTTTGAGTAGGTCGCGAAATGCCGTTTCACCCTTCGTGACAATCTTCCGCGACAACATCGATGAATGATCTGAACGAACCCGCTCTGTCAGACACCAACCAGGCCTCGACCATGGATGGAGCACCGCCGCACCGAGAGTTGACCGAACGCATTGCGTACGCTAGCGAGCCGTTCCAGAAAATTGTTTCGCAGGTCAATCAGGTCTTGGTGGGGCAATCGCACTTGGTCGATCGCATGTTGATCGGCTTGCTGACGGGAGGTCATCTGCTGATCGAAGGTGTGCCAGGATTGGCGAAGACGACTGCGGTGGCGAGTCTTGCCAAAGCGATCAACACGGGATTTCAGCGTTTGCAGTTCACTCCCGATTTGTTGCCCGCCGACTTGATCGGAACGCAGGTTTATCGACCGCAGGACCAAACGTTTGTGGTTCAGAAAGGTCCGATCTTCTCCAACTTGATTTTGGCGGACGAGATCAACCGTGCTCCGGCCAAGGTGCAGAGTGCATTGTTGGAAGCGATGCAGGAACACCAAGTCACGATTGGTGGCGAAACGTTTGCGTTGCCGGAACCCTTTCTGGTCATGGCGACTCAAAACCCGGTGGAGCAGGAGGGCACCTACGCCTTGCCGGAGGCTCAGACGGATCGATTCATGCTGAAGGTCGTCGTGGAATATCCCACGCGAGACGAAGAGTTGCAGATCTTGCGTCGTATGGGAAAGACGGCGGCCAAAATGGAGGTGCAATCGGTTGCCAGTCCCGAGCAGATCCTGGCCGCCCGCGAAGTGATCGATGAGATTCACGTGGATCAGAAGGTGGAGGAGTACATCGTGGACTTGGTGATGGCGACCCGTTGCCCCGAGGCGTATGGATTGCCGCTGGAAGGATTGATTCAATTCGGTGGATCCCCGCGTGCGACCATTAACTTGACGCTCGCTGCTCGCGCCGCGGCGTTCCTCGCCGGTCGGGCTTATGTGTTGCCAGCCGACGTCCGCAGCATCGCGTTGGACGTGCTTCGGCATCGGGTCATGGTCACTTACGAAGCGGAAGCCGAAGAGTTGTCCAGTGCAGCCATCGTTCAGCAGATTCTCGATCACATCCCGGTTCCTTGAGCGATGACCCCCAGCGAAATACTTCGAAAGATTCGCCGGATCCAGATTCGAACCAGTCACCGCGTGGATGAAATGCTGGCGGGGACTTGGCACTCTGCGTTCAAGGGCAGAGGCATCGAGTTCGAGGAAGTGCGGCCGTACCAGGTCGGCGACGATGTTCGCACGATCGACTGGAACGTGACGGCGCGACAGGACGCACCTTTCGTCAAATTGTTCCGCGAGGAACGCGAACTGTCGGTGCGTTTGTTGGTTGATTGCTCGGCGTCGTTAAATTTCGGCACGCAGTCCCAGACCAAACGAGAATTGGTCACGGAATTGGGGGCAACGCTGGCCATGTCCGCAATCAAAAACAACGACCGAGTCGGTTTGACCTTGTTCAGCGACCAAATTGAAAAGCACCTGCCCGCTCGCCAAGGTTCTCGGCACGTATTGCGGTTGATTCGTGAACTGCTCACACATGAACCAATCGGTGAAGGGACGGATCTGAACATGGCATTGGAACACCTGCAGAGGACCGCGAAACGTCGCACGGTGGTGTTTTTGATCAGCGATTTTCAATCGGATGACTTTGACCGATCGCTGCGTGTTGCCAGCCAAAAACATGACGTCATTCCCGTGGTGGTGTCAGACGCACGCGAGCAAACGATGCCCTCGGTCGGATTGGTACCGCTTCGAGACAATGAATCGGGACAGGTACGTTGGTTGGACACGTCCAGTCGTCAGCATCGAAATTGGTACGAGCAAATGGTTCGCGATCGTGCGGAGCAGCGCGATGCGTTGTTCCGACGTTATCGGTTGGAGCCACTGCACTTGCATACGGGAGAGGACTTGGGCGAACCGCTACGTCGCTACTTCCATCGACGGGAGGCACATTGATGAAGGAACGAAGAGGTCGAAGGAAATGGGCAAGTGGGGGAGTGGCTCAATTCGTGTGCGTGATGACCATGTTGGTCGTCGGGACTTCGCCCGTCGATTTTGTCTCGGCATCGGAAGTGGTTCAGGAGCAAACGGAAGGTCCGATCCAATCTCGTCTGTTGGTCTCGGAGTCCGAAGCATTCATCGCGGAACCGGTCCACGTCGAGCTGGAGGTGATCGCACCGCGGGAGTTGCAAATCGTCTTTCCTGAACTGGGAGATCGATTGGGACCGTGGGAGATTGTTTCACGATCAAGCTTGATGGATCTTCCTCATTCTCAGGGCAGGCGATGGTTGTTGCGGTTGGAGTTGGAAACTTTGGAAATGGGATCCATCGAGGTTCCCACGTTGGAGGTGCAGGCTTTTCCTCGCAGCTTGGAACCGGAAGAGTTCGATCGCGATGTTGACTGGGATCAAGCTCGCCTGCTGACCACGGAGCCGGTGCAGGTGGACATTCAAAGTTTGTTGTCACCCGATGCGGATCCCACGAAACCGGAGCCCATTGCCGGAGTCATGGACATCCCAGCGGAAACACCAGCGAAGCAATCTCACGTCTTCGCGATTGTGGCACTGGGCGGTGGAATTTTGGTCATGGCGATCTTAGCCGCGTTGGCCATCGTCAAAATGAAGAGGCGTCGTGAAAACGACTGGAGACGCTGGGCGAAGCGGCAGGTGATAGATCTGAAGTCCGATTTGGAAGCAGGAACGATTTCTCCAAACGATGCGTTGCTGAGTTTGTCGCGAATGGTTCGAGAGACGATTGCTTGGCAGATGGGCACCCAAGCCGCGGTGGATTCAGAAACAGCGGTTTCCTGGTTGCACGAATGCAGGGATGAACAAACCAAATCGTGGGAGCATTGGTTTCAGCGGTCGGACGAAGTTGCTTTCGCCGGTGCGGAGGCAACCGGGGAGGAGGTCGACGCGTGGGTGAGCGAGGTCCTGCAATGGTTGCCAACGTTGTCTTCGCCGGATGACAGGTCTCTTGTGGAGGCTTCGAAGTGAATTTTGCTTGGCCGCATGCGCTTTGGTTGTTGATCCTGGTGCCGGTGATGGCGTGGTGGTTGTGGCGACGCAAAGGTGTCTCCGCGATTGCGTTTAGCTCGGTATCCGCCATGGAAGGTTTGGCGCCTAGTTTGCGTCAACGAATGGTTTGGTTGCCGAAGGTGCTGACGTTGGTGATTGTTTCGTTGCTGATTGTCGCACTGGCTCGGCCCCGGGAAGGTCGCGAACAAACGGTGTCGGAGACCGAAGGAATCGCGATTGAGATGGTCATCGACCGCAGTGGAAGCATGCGTGCGATGGACTTCCGGATCGATGGGGAGCCAGTGGATCGGCTCACGGCGGTCAAGAATGTTGCGAGCAAATTCGTCTTGGGAGAGGACGGGCTGGAGGGGCGCTATAGCGATTTGATTGGTTTGGTCACGTTTGCCGCGTACGCGGACGCGGTCACGCCGCCCACCTTGGATCACTCCTTTGTGGTTTCTCAATTGCAGCAGTCCAGCATCGTCAATCGACGGGATGAAGATGGAACCGCCATCGGCGATGCGATCGCTTTGTCGGTTGAGAAACTCAACGCATTGGATGCACGTCAGCAGCGAAAGGTGCAAAGCAAGGTGCTGATTCTCTTGACGGACGGTGAGAACACGGCGGGGCAGTTGGATCCCGTCCAAGCGGCCGAGTTAGCCGAAACGATGGGAGTCAAGATCTACGCGATTGGGGTGGGGACCAATGGCCGGGCTCCGGTTGCTGTGCGAGATCCGTTCACCGGTCGCAAGCGGTTGCGGTACATGGAGGTGAACATCGACGAAGAAACGCTGACGAACGTGGCTGAGTTAACCGGCGGCAAATACTTTCGTGCCACGGACACGGATTCTTTGGATGCGATCTATCGAGAGATTGACCAACTGGAAAAGACCGAGGTCGAGACACGGCAGTACGTCAGCTATCGCGAATTGGCGGTTCAGTCGTGGCGTTACGGGGCCGTGCAGGTTCCGCCTTTGATCGCCGTGGCGATGGTGCTGATGTGTCTGCGATTGGTTGTTGAACATTTGTGGTTGAAGGAGCTGGTATGAACGACTCCGAAATCCAATGGGGGAATCCTTCCGCGACGATTTGGCTCGTCGCGGTTGGATTGGCGTTGCTCTTGATCGTCGGTGCGTCGGCCTGGCGACGTCGGGCTTGGCGACGATTCATGGGGACGCAGGTGTCTCCGCCGAGCGACCGTGTCAAACGTGGGCTGTCCGCGTTGTATGTTTTGGCCGCGATGCTGTTGATGTCGATTTCGCTGCTGGATTTGCGATGGGGAAAGGCATGGGAAGAGGTGCCGCAACGCGGAATCGAGGCGGTGTTTGTGTTGGATGTTTCTCGCAGCATGTTGGCGGAGGATGCATCGCCAAATCGCTTGGATCGAGCGAAGCAGCAGATCAGTGATATGGTGGACGAGATGCCGGGCGACCGCGTGGGATTGGTCGTGTTCGCCGGAGAAACTCGCCAGGTGTTGCCGTTGACGCGTCACGTGGAGGACTTCAAGCAAACGCTGGAATCCGTCGGCATGCAATCCGTTCGCCGTGGCGGTTCGCGATTGGGGGATGCGATCCGAGTCGCTGCGGATGCTTTTTTGGACAAGACAACGGATCACAAAGCCATGGTGATTTTGACCGATGGCGAGGACCAGGAAAGTGACCCGGTGGGATCAGCGAAGCGCGTGCACGAAGAGAAAGGCATTCGCATCTTCACGATCGGATTGGGGGACATGGTCGACGGTTCGCGAATTCCGGATGTGGACCCTGAAATGCCGAGACGGCAAAGCAGTCGCTACGTGAAGCACAAAGGTCAAACAGTGATCTCAAAGATGAACGGAGCGATCCTGAAAGAAGTCGCCGTCCAGTCAGACGGAGCGTACATTCCTGCCGGGACGAAACGTGTCGACATGTCCGACGTGGTGCATGGCTACATTGCCAACGTCGATGACGCGGATCTGCAGACCGCAAAGATCAACGCTTTCATCCCCCGTTTCCAGTGGTTTGTTATTCCCGCCTTGTTGATGTTGGGATTGGAATGCTTGCTCCGCGGATGGTCACCAAAGCGTGAGACGGTGAGTGTCAAACGCCGGAGTGGCCATGCGACGGCTCAAGCCGCGACGGTGTTGATTTGTCTGTCACTGATCGGTGGCAACATGGTTGTTGCGCAAGACGACGGGTTCACAGGGGAGCACTTGGATCGTCTGGGCAGAGCGTCTTTCAATGAAGGCGTGCAGGAGTTTGAATCAGGAGAGTATTCCGCCGCGGAAGAAAGCTTTTCGAAAACGGTTGCGTCGGCGGATAGCGAACTTGCGTTGCGTTCGCGGTACAACCTTGGGAATTGCCATCACACACGTGCCATTTCCGCTATGCAAACGGAACCCAAGTCGGCGATGGAATCGTTGGACGTGGCGATTGCAAATTATCGCACCGCGATTCAAGTGGGCAGGTCATTGCCCCGTGGTTCTAACGATACAGCAGATCCAGCACAGGGAATCTTGCTGATGGCTCGCAAGAATTTGGAGCTTGCGATGCGTTTGAAAAAAGAGCTGGAAGACCAGCAGCAACAGGGCGGCAACTCGGACGATTCACAACAGGAGAATGACTCGCAGCCATCGAACGAGGAGCCTTCGGAGGGAGAACAGAACAACGAAGATCAGTCAGCGTCCGGTGATCAGGACCAGAGCGATTCATCGGGTGATCGCGGAGAATCTCAGTCCGAAGACTCCGATGGGGCTTCCGAAGAGCAGTCGTCTCAAGAGCAAGGCGATGAGCAGGGCAGCGAAGCATCCACGGATCCGCAGTCCGACCAAGGACAAAAGGAGGGCGACCAAGACGCTGCCGATGATGTGCCTCCTGACGAGAATGGCAAAACGGATTCGGAGGGGCAGTTGCAGTCGCGGGATCCATCTGAGAATGAGCAAGATGACGGCAAAGTGGGGGCGGAAGCCGCGGAAGGCAATGCGGTGCAACAATCCATGACGGTGGAAGAAGCTCTGAAAATGCTGCAAGCCGTTCGCGATCGCGACATGCTGCGGCGATTCGAAAAGGAGCAGCGAGAGCGGTCCCGACAAATTCCTGTCGAGAAAGATTGGTGAGATTGATCATGGCATGTCATTCAAGGTTGCCATCGGTGTATCGAGTTGCAGCACGCTCGTCCGTTGGCTGGCAACGACAGAGAATGTTACGTGTGTTCGCGGTCGCTCTGGGCGTGGTCTGGTTGCTGCTGCCACAGGCCGAGACTGGTGCAGCGGAAGTCTCCGCGAGGCTATCGTCCAAAGAAGCCTACGTTGGGGCACCGCTGACGTTGCAAATCGATATCGAAGATGCGGCCCGATACGAGTTGCCCGAGTTGCCTGAAGTCGCGGGGGTGGAGATCCTTCGCAAGGGCGCGCCACAACAGAGTCATCAGGTTTCTGTTTTCAACGGACGCATGGTTCAACGCACCAGTGTGACGTTCTCTTATGAAGTCACGCCAACGCGAGCCGGTTCCTATCGAATTCCGTCGATGAACATCCGCGCGGATGGTGAGATTCATGAAACCGAACCGCTTGAGTTCGTTGCGACCGTCAGTGAGACCGGTGACCTTTTGTTTGTGGAACTGGACGGCGAAGAGTCTTCGGTCTACGTCGGTCAGCCGATTCAACTGACGTTGCAAATTTGGATTCGTCCCTATCGTTTGGAAGAGCAGAACCAAAATCTGTCCGAAGGGGACATGTGGTCGATGAGGTCCAGGCAGTCTCAATGGGGCGACTTCGCCGATGTGTTGGAAGAGATGGCACAACGTCGGCAACCTCCAGCCGGCCGGTCAGTTCTGCGAGAGGACGCGTCTGGCCAACAACGAGAGTACTATCTGTACGAAATCGAGGCGGAAATCTATCCGAAGAAACCCGGCGAGGTGGACGCTGGCGGGGTGAAGGTCGTGCTCGACTATCCCACCAAAATCGGACCCGTGGCACGTCGGGATCCTTTCGGGATGGGCTCGCCATTTTCCGGAGTGTTTGGCGATGACTTTTTCGGCGCACCCTTCGGACGCGAGCAGTTGGCGGTTTTGAATTCCCGGCCGATTGAGGCCGATGCGCAAACAAGTTCGATCGAAGTTCGTCCGATTCCGACCGACGGTCGTCCCGATGGGTACAACGGGGCGGTGGGGCAATACCGAATCCGAACGCAAGCCAGTCCGGACTCGGTGGAGGTTGGGGACCAAATCAAACTTAAAATCGGAGTCACAGGCAGCGGCCCCATGGAATTGGTTCGATGTCCAAAACTATCGGCTCAGTCCGATTTGACCGCGGACTTCAAAGTCTCGGACCAACCTCTTCCGGGGTTCGTTCAGGACAACATGAAGGTGTTTGCTCCGACGATTCGTCCAAAGCATGAAGGTGTGACTGAAATTCCGCCAATTGAATTTCATTTCTTCAATCCGGAAACGGAGTCGTTTGAGGTTGTGAAGAGTGAGCCGATTCCGATCCGGGTGCGACCTTCTGAGAAGCTGAGTCTGGATTCGATTGTTGCAAATGGCCGACGAGGTGGTGGTCAAGCGGAAGAGGCCAGCGGGGCAGGGCAGGGCGGTTCGGATGCGAATGGTTTCCGAGCAGATGGGATCTGGGATATTTTTAAAACGTCAGATGCGATCGAAAGTGTTCCGGTTCGGAATGCTCTTCCGCTTGGATGGTTGCTGGCGGTCTGTCCAGGCTTGGTCTGGATTGGTTTGGTTGTTTGGCAAAGTCGTGGACGCTGGATGACTTGGTTGGCTCAGTGGAAGTCACCCGCCCGGAAAGCGGTGTTGGCGATGGAGCAAGCGGACGACGCATTCACGATGGGGGAGATCATGAACGAGTATCTGCGACGTCAATTTGGAAGCGATCGCAAATCCTCGAGTTGGTTGTCTGGGGTCGGCGGAGTACGAGTCGCGGGTGCGTATGGCTTGGCAGCAGAAGTGGAGTCGTTTCTGAATCGTTGCCAGTGTCGAGAGACCGTGATTCCGCCAGAGTCAACAGCCGCAATTGAGGAATTGCGTTTTCGCGGCATGGCATTGATCGAGCAATTGGAAAAACTTCGGCTGCAAAAGCGTCCGTCTCGAAAGTTCTGCGCGAAGCCAGTCACCGCTCTGCAGTCACAGAGCGTCGCGGGGACGTTGGCGTGGGTGCTAGCTGGATGGTCCTTGGTCTCGGCGGGCAGTGTCGTCGCAAGCGAATCGGATGAAAGCTTGGCATTGGATCCGCCATCCATGTCGGTGTTGTTTCAAGAAGCCAACCAAGCGTACGAACGCGGAATGCAGACGTTCGAGCAGAATGAACCGGGGAGCTCCTCCACGAATGATCCGGTTGGCCATGCTGACTCTGGGCAGGCGGTTGCAAAGTCGGAGTTCTCGCTGGCCGCCACACGCTATCAAACACTGGTCGATGCGGGAGTTGAGAACCCGCAGTTGTATGCGAACTTGGGGAACGCCTGTCTGCTGTCGGGGCAAATTGGACGAGCGATCGTGGCCTATGAACGTGCGCTGAAGTGGAATCCGGAAAACGATTCCATTCGCACGCGTCTTTGGTTGGCTCGCGATCAGGTCAACCGCTCAAGCGATTCCCACACGTCGTGGAAGTTGCAACTACAGCGAACCATTGTGCCGGTGCTGTTTCGGTATTGGGGGGCGAGTCGGTTGCGATGGAGCATTGTCAGTTTCGCATTGGCGTTCTGGACCCTTATGATTTTGATGCGGCTCCGAACATTGACGCCCGAATCACGTCGCATGACACGTTCGGCCGCGTCCATCTTCGCGATGAGTGCTGTTTTAGGTGGCGTCGTTTGGTGGCTGGCGACTTCTGCGGTATCGGACAAATCCACCGGATACATTGTGGCTGATGAGGTCACGGTTCGAACGGGAGACGGCGAAGCATTTCCCTCCCTCGTGGACTGGAGCGAGACCGATGGATGGTCAGTCCAGGTCGTTCAATCGCGAGGCGATTGGGTCCTCATTCGCACCCCGTCCGCGACAGGTTGGGTTCCTGCGGACACGATCGCATTCGAGGCAATGGGCGAATTCAAGGCAATGGGTTTGGGTTCGAGGGCAGTCGGCGCGAGTGGGGCGTAAGGCAAATCGGGTGGATGAACAGCCGTGAGTTTGGAGTGCCCCGGTCATTCTCTTGATCGCGTCTTGATTTCACCTGGCCGGGCAATGCCGGTGTGGGGTCGGTACACTGTTGGAAATGCTTTTCTTTCCTTGGTAGACAGGATGATCCGAATGTCACGTGGGCGGTTACGTATTCAAGATGGAATCCTGGTTGTCGCTTCGGTCTTTCTAAGCATCGCACACCATGCTTCTCATTTGGTCGCCGATGAACCGGACACATTGTTCTTTGATGACTTCGACGGAAAGGTCGACGAGCTTTGGGACCCGTTGCGACCGGACCCCAATCGCGTTTCGCTGACCAGCCATCCAGGCAAACTCACGTTGAAAACACATTTTGGTAGTCTCGGTGGCAACGCGTTGACTCGTCGAACTCCGCTGACACGAAATGTGTACTTGGTCCCCAACCCCGTTGAAGATGATGGCGATTTTGCGGTCACGACCTGCATTGAGTCTTTCCGACCGGTCAAGAACTTTCAGCAAGTGGGTTTGGTGATCTACAACGATGACGACAACTATCTCAAGTTCGACTACGAGCACAGCGGAAGGCATGCTGGGTTCAAGCACATGCGGGAGAAGGACACCTATCGGTTGGTCGATACCGATGAATTCATGGAGCCTGCTGATCGGCTTTGGTTGCGCGTGATCAAGCGGGGGAATGTCTACGAGCGAGCTTTCAGCACGGATGGCGAAAAGTACAAAGTCATCGGCGCCGCCGTTTGGGGCGACGGAAGCCCTCAGCAAATTGGGATTTTGGCTTGCAACGGATCGCTGCAAGGGCACGAAATCGAGGCTCAGTTCGACTTCGTCCAGATTCGGAAATTGACCGTCGCTGAACGCCAGGAACCTGTCCATTTGCAGCGGCAGAAACTCGCCGGAGCATGGGATGTGGTTTCGACAAAAGTGAATGGCATCGAAATGGCCGAAGGACCGATTACCGAGTTCAACTTTGATGGTGGCAATGTTTCGTTTGAAACCGAGGGTGAGCTCACCGAGGTCGACTACTTGCTGACCATCGATTCGGATCCAAAGGGATTCACGTTGGCGTCATTGACGAGAGACGCGAAAGAACCTGTCAACGGGATCTACTCCATCGAAAAAGATCGATTGATCCTGTGTTTGTCGCTTCCACCCGGTTCGCCGGCACCGACGCAATTGGAAGCGAGAGAGAACGACGGACGCATTTTGCTGACTCTGCAACGTAGCAAATGAAAGCATCCGGTTCGAATGACACTGGACTCGTTCACGAAAGCGTGCCAATGACTTCGGCAACGCTTTCGGCGTCGATTTCAGCCAAGGCATTTGGCAGTTGGTCGATCAGCCGGGTGGATACGGTCGGGTCGTAGTAATTGGCGGTACCGATCTGAACGGCCGATGCTCCGGTGACCAGAAACTGCATCACGTCGTCGATGTTGGCGACGCCACCAATTCCAATGATCGGAATCTCAACCGCTTGGCGAACTTGGTGCACGCACCGCAACGCGATGGGTTTGATGGCGGGTCCACTGAGTCCACCCATCCCATTTCCAAGGATCGGCTTGCGTTTCTTCCAGTCAACCGCCATTCCAAGCACCGTGTTGATCAAGCAAACCGCGTCAGCACCTCCATCGGCGGCACCTTGAGCAATCTCTGCGATGCGAGTGACGTTAGGCGTGAGTTTGGCCAAAATCGGCACGTCGCAAGCGGCACGCGCGGAGGTAACGACTTCGCGGCAGGAGTCGGCATTGGTGCCAAAGTCGATGCCGCCGCTGACATTGGGGCAAGACAGATTCAATTCAATCGCGGAAACACCATCACATTGACCCACGCGACGTGCCAGTTCGGTGAAGTCTTCGACCGTGCGTCCAGCAACGCTGACGATGATGGGAGTTCCCAGGCCAGCCAGGTACGGCAGGTGGTGTTCGAGGAAGGCATCCACCCCATCGTTGTCGAGCCCGATCGCGTTGAGCAGGCCGGCGGAAGTCTCAACCGTTCGCCACGGTGCGTTGCCAACGCGGGGTTCGGCCGTGATGGTTTTAGGAAGAATTCCACCCAGTTTGGGCAGGTCGACAATTCCCTGCATCTCGCGGGCGTAACCAAACGTTCCCGACGCCACCAAAATGGGGTTGGGAAGCGTCAAACGTCCGAGCGTGGTTTGCAGGTTGGTTTGCGTGATTGTCATGTTGGTTAAAGCGCGAGCAAGCGGTGATGAATTTGATGAAGCAGTCGCCGAGCAACGTGTTCTTTGGTGCCTTGAATGTGCTCAATCACATTCCCCGATGGGTCGAGCAACTCGACTTGATTTTCGGCGGAGTTGATGGCTTCCGGGCCATTGCTGACCATGAGATCGCAGTGTTTGCGTTCGAGTTTGACGGTGGCCCGAAACCGTCGGTCATCGGTTTCCAAAGCGAACCCAACCACCCACTGATCCGAACGTTTATTTTGTCCCAACGTCGCGATGACATCGGGTGTTTCGATCAGTTCCAGTTGCAGAGGTTCACCTGTCTTGGACAGCTTTTGCGATGAGACGTGTCGGGGCATGTAGTCGCAGGGGGCGGCCGCACCGATGGCGCCATCGCATCGTTCAAAGGCTTCCCCGGCGGCCTGCAGCATTTCTTGGGTGGTCAGCACGTTGATCAGCTCAACGTCCTCGGGATAGTCCACGGACACGGGGCCGGAAACCATCACAACATCGTGTCCCAGATCCAACGCGGATTGTGCCAGCGCTGCTCCCATCCGACCGCTGGATGCATTGGTGAGATAGCGAACCGGGTCGAGATATTGCCGAGTGGGGCCTGAGGTAATCAAGATGCGGCGGCGATTGGTGGGCGCGGAAGCGTCAGTCACGGCAAACGTCCCAGTTCTTGCTGGACGGATTGAATGAGGGTTTGAAGACGTTGCCCAGTCAGATTCATTTTGGCGGCAGCCAACGCGAACAGTCGTTTTTCCGCTTCGGCAAATTGGCCATCGGCGGCCATCATGCGAATCAAGTCTTTCAGCAAGGCTTCTCGAACACCTGCGTCGGCAGGTAATTGAAGTTTGGCTTCATCGCTAATGCCAAAGGCGAGGGCGTCTTCCAATTCCGATTCGTGAAGACCCAATTCTTCACAACGATCGGCGATCAGGTGGACTTCACGGTGGCTGAGCGAGCCATCCGCAAATGCCATGACCACCAGGTTGCGAAGGTGTTGTTTGTGTTGTTGCGTGTTCTTTTCGAACGCCGAAACCACTTCCTCCACAGAATCGGAAGGGTCGGGATCCGAAGGCGGGGGCGTGCTCATCGTTCGATCTCGTACTCGGCAATTTTGCGATAGGCGGTCGCGCGGCTGATGCCCAGCAATTTCGCGGCTTCGGGGACGCTGCCGTCGCAACGGTTGAGTGCTTTTTCGATCAATCGCTTTTCCCAAACGTCGATCCGCAGCGTGTCGATTTGCGTCAATCCGGCGTCGCGTAGTCCGAGATCATCCTCTTGGATCATCGGTTCATCGGCCATGACCACCGCGCTGTCGATGACATTGCGAAGCTGACGCACATTTCCAGGCCAGGCGTAGTTTCGCATGCGTTCGCGAGCGGTATCGCTGAGCGACAAATTGGGACGTCCGTGTTGGCGTAGGAAGTGGTCCAGGAAGTGATCCATCAGAACGTCGATGTCTTCACCGCGTTCACGAAGAGGCGGGACAACCAATTCGAAAACGCTCAGCCGGTAATACAAGTCTTCGCGAAATCGGCCATCTCGTACGAACTCGGTCAGATCGCGGTTGGTCGCGGCAATCACCCGAACGTCCACGCTGACTTGTTTGGTGGCACCCACGGGCAAGAACGGATGTCCTTCGAGGATCCGCAACAGTTTGGCTTGGCCTTCCAGGCTCATCTCGCCAATTTCGTCGAGGAACAGCGTGCCTTCGTTGGCTTGTTGAAACAAACCGTCATGATCGTTGTCGGCACCGGTGAAGGCACCTTTCTTGTGCCCAAACAGTTGGCTTTCCAGCAGGTCTCGCGGGATGGCGGCACAGTTCACCGAGAGCATCGGGCGGTCAGTTCGGTTGGAAGAACGGTGCACGGCGCGAGCAACCAACTCTTTTCCAGAACCACTTTCCCCGCGAACCAAGACGGAGCCGTTGGCCAATCCAACACGCGCGATGCGTTCCTTCAAACGCAACATGGATTTGCTGTTGCCAATTAGTTCGCCTTGGTCGGCGTTCCGATCGGCGATGCGTTGGTTTTCTAAACGCAGATTTTCAGTCAGGGTGGATTGGGCGATGCCCTTGGTGAGCAGGCTGCCAGCACCAACGGTCAAATCCACCAAGCGTTCGTCGTAGGGAGCACCGCTGCGATGCAGAACCAAAACGCCCAGCGAGGTTTCTCCGTCCAGGATGGGCACCATCATGCATGCGTCGCTGCCCGCTTTGCCGTTGCCCTCACCGTTGTCACTGACAAACGGTTTTTGTTCATTGCACACGTGCCGCAGGCGACCACGATCGAGTTTGATCGGTTGTGAGTCCTTGGGGAATTGCCGGCGTATTTTCCAACGACCTTCGCCCAGATCCGCGACCAATGTGACCGTCTCGGATGCTGTTCGGTCGAGCAGCAATTCCAGCGTGGTGTTGATGACTTCGTCGGCACGTTTTCCGCCCAGCAGCGAAAGACTGAGTTGGTACAGATCCAAAAGGTCGTCCGGGTGATCGACCACTTGTCCGGGTTCGCGAACCCGATCCGGTTGACGCGATTGATAAGTTTCGAGGTCTTCGTAAACGGTTTGTGAGAGCGCGTCGTCGGCGAAGGAATCTTCGTCGAGGTTGATCATCTGCATCACCGTCTTGCCGATCACGACTTGGGTGTCGTTGTTCAACCGAGCGGTGCTGACTTTCTTTCCATTGACCAGCGTGCCGTTGCGGCTCTCTGTGTCGCGAAGATGCCAAGTGTGGTCCTCATAGTACACGACCGCGTGAAAGCGACTGCTGTTGGGATCCGTCAGCATGATTTCACACCCGGCGGCACGCCCAATGTGCATTGGGCGTTCCGGATCCAAAGGGAATTGGGTTCCCTTTTCGTTGCCGTCTTGAATGGCGAGGTAAGCAACCATCGTTTCAAGTTGTGTGAAAGTTGGTGGAGGACGGGGATGAATCGTTGGCTCTGAGAGCGGCCGAAAGTTGTTTCAGTGCGACGGGTGTCGGCTGCGTTGAAAAGCCTGTTGCCTCCCACCAGCTTTGCACCACGGACGCTTGGGAAGGTGAGACTTCGGATTGCCACATCGACATCGCTTTTTCGATCGGCAGCGTTTGGCTGTTGATCATGCCCGCTTCGTTGGCTTCCGACAAAATCAGCGGAATGATCGCGGTGGTCCATGGCAGTTCCGAGGAACCGCCGCTTTCACCTGTGGCGGTGTCACTGTTGGTTCGCGTGCCACTGCTGCTGTTGTGCGTTCGGGTGTGTGACGTGATGGCCATGCAGGTCAGTTGGTAGACCAAACGCAGCCATTCGGGCACCTGAGGATCCATGTCGGTGAGCACCGCTTCGATCCACACGCTGGCCTGTTGACCACTGGCACCGGCGGCTCCGTGAGCAATCGGCGTGACCGCGTGAACGCTGACGCGTGACGGCCACCAATCGGTCGGCGGTTGCCCATTCCAAATGGCTTTGCCGACGGAACGGACCAAGCCGGGGCCGTAGGACTCGTAAGCTTGTTTCAGGGGGGCATACCGCAGGCGAAGTTGATCCGCCAGTCGCGGAGAACGGGTGGTGAAAGCACGCTGGCATGTTTCCAAGCTGCGAAAAATCGCCAGCGCGGTCTGGTCGGATTGCAAATCCGAATGGCCGCCGCGAATCAACGCGATCTCACAGAGGGCGGGCGAGAGATCGACATCGCTGTCTTGAGCGACGATCTCGTCGACCATGAATTCCCAAACCAAATTTGGATCGATGGACGCATTGATCAAACGTGTGGTGATCGAACGCACCGCCGGTTGGATGGCTTGCTGCAGGGAAGCATCCTTTAATTCGCGTTGGCGACCGACCCACTGCACCGTGCGCAGAAGGCTCAGGGTGGTGGAGGGAATCCACTGCAGTTTCACCGAATCATTCCTCCTGCAGGTGTTCCGCGATCCACTGTTCCAGCTCTTCAAAATCGACTGGAGGAACCTTGGAAAGGTCCGGTCGCAATTTCACCGCGTCACGAATGTAGACGTGTTGGATTTCTGATTGCGTCTTGGTGGTGTTCCAATGCAAAAGCACGCGAATGCATCGTGGCAGGGATCCATCGACCGACACCTCGTAACCGCACAGCAAGGGGACCTCCAACCAACCGAGTTGCCGAGCGGCCAACGCGGGGAATTCGCTTTGCAGATCTTTCGTGACGGTGAATGTTGCGCTGGCCAAGTCCGCCGAATCGATTTCATTGCGGCGAATCATCAGCGCCAGCAACTGAGTGGTCGCTTTGAGAATTTCTTCGCGGTTGTCTTGCTCGACGGTGGTGGCCCCGCGAACTCCCCGGCACATGGTCATTTGGTTGCAAATCCTGTTTTGAGACGAGCCTCTTCGTCCCGCTACCATAGACTCGATCTCAATTTGCGACTACTGGGGTTGGGTTCACTTGAGCTTGGAATTCCCGTGAAACGCTGGGTTCTGGCCATGACTCGGCGGGCAGAATCGCGGTAAGTTGAGGCCGTCCCGACTCGGGGCTCCCACTTTCTCTCGCGTTTCACAGGCAAGCATCATGTTTCAGAAATTGGCACGGACGTCGCACGTCGCACCCGGACACTTGTTCCCGAGTATTGCGTTCACGCTGCTGGTGAGCTTCTTTGGGCTGGTCGGATGCACCGGCACCTCGTCGACCACGACGGTCGATCCTGATTTGACCGAATCGGAATCCACCGGAACGGTCACTATCGAATTTGTGCTGGAAGATGGCACCGAGAAAACGCACGCGATCGAAGACGTTGCCAGCGGAACGACGCTGGAAAGCTTGATGCGGGATCTCGACGAACCGAAGATGGAGATTGGTGGCGAAGGAACCACCGCGTTCATCCATTCAATCGATGGTGTGTCCACCAGTGCCACACAGGGATGGACTTACACGATCGACGGCGAGTTCGCGAAAACGGGAGTTGGGACCACCAAGCTTGAACCCCCAACGACGGTGCGTTGGAAGTTCACCACGTTCGAAGAGGCAATGGCGGATCAAGATTGATCCGCCTGTGGCCATGGTCAGGCAAGTCCTGACCTGCGTTGTTGTTTGAGCCTGGGATGGAACGCTCAGCGTTGGACGCGGGCGTTGCCTTTCCAGATGCTCCAGACTTGGTCTTCGTCGGCGGGTTGGCCGTAGTCGGTGTAGAGCGTTGCGGTCAAAGCGCCGGTTGCCCAGCCAAACTGCGAACTCTTTTCCGCGTCCCAGCCTTGCAGGACGCCGTACAGCAAACCGCCGACAAATCCGTCGCCGCCGCCGATGCGATCGATGACGCCAATTTCACGTGGCTCGATCACGGCGAACTCGCTGCCATGCGAAACGATGGCACCCCAGTGGTGCAGGTTGGCGCTTTCGACTTCACGCAGGGTGGTCGCGAACAGAGTCGTGTCGGCGTATTCCTTCTTGACACGATTGATCATCTCTTTGAAGCCATCGATCTTGGCCGAGATGTCGTTTCCGCCTGCTTCCGGGCCTTCCACGCCTAAGCACAATTGGAAGTCTTCTTCGTTGCCGATCAGGATGTCGGACAAGCTGGCGATTTCTTTGAACTGCTCCGCCAGCAATGTTTCGCGGCCCTTCCAAAACGACGCGCGGTGGTTAAGGTCAAACGAAATTCGCGAACCGTGTTTTTTAGCAGCGCGAGCGATCTCCAAGCAGAACTCGCTGGTCTCTTCCGACAGGGCCGCGATCAAACCCGACAGGTGAACGATCTTGGCGCCTTCGGTTCCGAAGATTCGATCGAGATCGAAGTCTTTGACGTTCAGCTTGCGGCCGACTTCACCGGCACGGTCGTTTTGCACGCGCGGTCCGCGCGAGCCCCAGCCACTGTCGGCCATGTTAATTTGGTGACGAACGCCCCAGGGGTTGTCTTGAACGAACTCAGGGCCCTCATAGTCCATGTGCCGGCCGGCCAAGTCGTCTTTGATGAAACGAGCGACGGGGCTGTCTTTTACGAACGCCGTCAGAATTTTGACGGGCAGACCCAAGAACGACGAGATGCTGCCGACGTTCGATTCAGCACTGGTCGCTTGCATCTTGAACGTGTCGCTGCAGTGGAACGGTTGATGATCCGCTGGCGTCAATCGAATTCCCATGCTGGTGGGAATGATCATGGCGTATTTGGCGTCGCTGCGAAGTTCAATCATGGGATTGTGTGGGTGGGGAAAGTTGGGATGAAGGGTGAGTCGCTATTGGCGGACCGTCGAGCTGGAATCGTTTCCGAACCTGCGAATTCGAATTCTGGCGGATCCGGCTACGAGTGTGGCTAGCAGTCGTTGGTCGAGGGCTAGATCGTGACGGATGCGAAGCCGCCGTCGACCGCGATGTTCTGCCCGGTCACAAACGAGGAGGCTTTTCGCGATGCCAACCAGATCGCCGCTCCGGCGAGTTCCTCTGGTTTGCCAAAGCGAGCCATTGGTGTGTGCCCGATGATTTGGCCGCCGCGTTCGGTGTACGAGCCATCGTCGTTGTAGAGCAGTTTGCGGTTCTGTTCGGCTGGGAAGAAACCGGGGCTGATCGCATTGACCCGAACGCCGGTGGTGGCCCATTCGCGAGCCAACCAAAGCGTGAGGTTGATCACAGCGGCTTTCGCGGCGGAGTAAGCCACGACGCGAGATAACGGAATGATGCCCGACATCGATGCGATGTTGATGATGCTGCCGACACCGGCTTCGATCATCGCGGGAGCAAACACCTGACTGGGAAGCAGGGCTCCGCCGACGAGGTTCAGGTCGAACACGTGCTGCCAAGCTTCGCGAGGCAAACCGCACACGTCGCCGCCGGGTGGAATGGTTGCATCGGGGTGGTTGCCGCCGGCCGCGTTGACCAACACGGTGGGCGTTCCGGCCCATGCGGTGATCGCGTCACGGGCTTCCGCCAAAGAATCCGCCTGCATGCCATCGACGGCGAAGAATTTCGCGTCGCCGCCCGCGGACGTGATGGTTTTGACTTTCGCCTCCCCACGTTCCGCATTCCGTCCCAAAACCGCGGTGCGAGCGCCCGCGGATCCGAGTGCCTGGGCCATGTGCCCGCCGAGTTCGCCCGTGCCGCCGATCACGACAGCCACATCATCGTTGAGATTGAATAGATCGTTCATAGTGGCGGTACTTTACTCGCAACCTGAGGCAGCGAACAGCACGCGAAACGACGAAGTTTTCGCCGGGACGCCACATTCAAACTATGGAGATTCCGGGCAACGAGTCGAGCGTCGCGTCACCTCCGGAAGTGACCGCAAGGGAAGGGTGAGGGAAGGTGATCTCGGGCCTAACCTTGTCGACGCCAATCGACCAAGTGGACCTCAACGCTCCGGTACCCGTTGAATTCGTTGATGACGGGCCGATAGGCAATTTCGATGGGGCCGTCGTGTTGGTTCAGAGGTTCGCACCAATCCGCGGCACCAAAGGCGACTCCGCGAATGACACGTTCGCCTTGTTTCAGACGCACGGACAAGTGGTTTTCGCCTTTTCCCATTTTCTTGGCCGGTTCGCTCAGCCGAATATCGCGTCCCATCAAGACTGGCCTGGGGTTTCCAGCTCCAAATGGCGCCATCGTTTCAATTTGCTTCATCACTTGCAGATTGAGTTGCCCCAGCGGAGCTTCCGCGTCAATTTGGATTGCCGGCACCAGTTCACGATCGGACCATTGTTTGGCAACCGCTTCGCAGAAATCACCTCGAAAAGCCTCGATGTCCGATTCGCGAATGGTCAGCCCGCCCGCCGCCGGGTGGCCGCCGAAACGGACCAATCTGTCCTCGCATTCTCGCAAGGCGTCGTAGAGGTTGATTCCTGTGCCGCCGACTCGACCGGATCCCGTTGCGTCCACTTTGCCCGCGGTGTCCAGCGACAGGATGATCACTGGTTTGGCGTATTTCTCTGCCAGTCTGCCGGCGACGACACCGATCACGCCGGTGTGCCAGCCCACTCCGGCCAATACCAACGCGGGATCGTTTTCCGGATCGAAGTCTGTCTTGGCTTGTTTTTGTGCGGCGAGTTGCACGCTTCTCTGCAGCGTGTCGCGTTGGCCGTTGAGTTGATCGATGTACTGCGCGAGTGCCGCGGCGCGTTCGCCGGCTTCAATCGTTAGTAGCTCAATCCCCAATTGGGCTTGGCCCAATCGGCCCGCCGCATTCAAGCGAGGTGCCAGCGAAAAGGCGATGTTTTCGGTGGTCAATTCACTAATTTGATCGAGCTTTGTGAGCTTCATCAGTTCCCACAAACCCGGCAGCGGTTCGGTTTGCATCACCCGCAGGCCGTGATTGACCAGCACTCGGTTTTCGTCCAGCAGCGGAACGACGTCAGCGATGGTTCCAATCGCGGCCAAGGCCAGCGACTGCATCAGGAAACGCTTCATCGGCGGCGTGACTTTTTTTTGCCCGCAGGTTTCCTGGCACAGCGCCCAAGCCAACTTGAACGCGACCCCGGCGCCACACAGTTCACCAAATGGGTAAGCCGTCCCCGGCAATCGCGGGTGAACAATCACGTCCGCATCGGGAAGTTCATCACCCATTTGATGGTGGTCGGTGATAATCAGCGAGACGCCGAGCTCTCGGCAAACCTGTGCACAATGCAGGCTGGAAATTCCGCAGTCGACCGAGATGATCATCTGCTTCCCACGAGCCACCAATTTGCGGATTGAATCCTCGTTCAGGCCGTAGCCTTCTTCCAGTCGGTTGGGCACGTGATAGCTGACGTCGGCTTTCAGCAAACGCAGGCAGTTCACCAGGATTGCTGAGCCGGTCATCCCGTCCGCGTCGTAATCGCCGTAAACGACAATCGGCGTTTTGGACTGAATGGCCGCTTGGATTTTTTCTGCGGCGGCAGGCACGCCGGGCAGCAACTGCGGGTCGCGCAGGCTGGTCAGTTTGGTGTCCAGAAAAGTCGAGGCGTCATCTTTGGAGTAGACGCCACGGCTCACCAGCAATTGGGCGACGACCGGCGGCAGGCCCGTGGTGCGAATCAGTTGTTCGACCAACGGGGCATCGTGAGGAGTGATTCGCCATTCCCGGTTCGTTCCCGACTCACTGGTCTGGTTGGAATCAGAAACCGTGCTGGAATGCGAACTCAAATCGACCGTCGTCCTTGAATAGAGTCAGCCTGAGAAGCTTACTTTTTCTTCTCAGTGTGCCAGGTGTGCTTGCGCAAGCTGGGGTTGTACTTCTTCAAACGAAGCTTTTCTCCGCCAGGCTTTTTGCGGAGGGTGTAGTTGTATTGTCCGGTTTCTTCGCAGACCAGGAAAATGGTTTCTGCTTTTTTCTTGCTCTTGGCCATCAGACGCGCCGGCGGGGGTGTGTCAGGGGAAATGAAATTTTCGAGCCCCAGAGTATGACTTCCTGGGGGCGATTTTGGCAAGCCATCATTTTTGGCTGGAATTCATGCGGTGGTTTGGGTCAGCGACAACGCAAACCGGCGTTTCCGGGCGACTGAAAGGTCATCGAGCCGATTGCGTGTTTCGCCGGAATGGTTGGAGGCGTTTCCAACGTTCCGCCTACATTGCATCGTCGACAAATTCGCCATCGGCACGGTTGCCCAGGTGAGCGAAAACGTCGGGGTCGATGCTTTCAGAAAGAAAGCGAATCGCCCCATCCGCAAAGCAGAATTGAGCCCCGCCTCGGTGTTCACTCGCGAATCCGCCAACCTGTTGTGCGGGTGGTTCGTCCATCGAGCGGCCGAATGGGTCGGAGGAACCACCGATCATGGTTCCTGTGTTTCGCAGCGACGCGCGGGTTCCCGATGCCCACCCGAGCGATTGGAGAGAAGGCAGGTGTTCGCCAATCAGGATGGTGTGGCTGCTGCCATCGTAGATCTCGCCGTATGTCATCTCGCTGTTCAGAAACAGCAGACCATTGTTGTCCTCATCGATTTGAACCTCGGTTGAATGATGACAGCCCGCGTAATTGGTTAGCCCCGCGGTTTCATCTTCGTTCTGACTGAATGGAAACGAAGGGCAGAGGAAGGTTGCAATCTGGTAAGAGCGGACTTTGGCGTTGTCGGCCGAGTAAACACTTTGGCTCGTGTCGAAATCATCGGCGGCACCCTGCTGCTCGATGTACGGAAGCAGTCGCACCAGAAAACTGATGTGCTCACCGACCGGTTCGCTGACGATGGGGCCGTCCGGGTTGGTGGTGCCCGCCGGCAAGTGCTCCCACGAGAATTCATAGTTGTGGGTGGCCAGTCCCAACTGGGCGAGATTGTTGGAGCAGCTCATTCGCCGCGCCGCCTCGCGAGCGGCTTGGACCGCGGGAAGCAACAGTCCGACCAACACGCCGATGATGGCGATGACGACGAGAAGCTCAACCAGCGTGAAAGCGCGTGGCTTTCTCGATGAATGGATGGAAACAACGTTGGGCGATGTCATGGCGGTGGCCTCGTGTGGAAGGTGGAGACAACGTGAAGGGCGGGGGAGAGTGATGGGGAACATGGTTTTGATGCATCGGGGTTGGCCGGCTCGCCGTGCCAATCGACCGAGGCGTCTCATTCCGGTGGTGTTTTGGTGGTGGGGAGTGTCCACGTGCGAGATCGTTGGATACGCCGTGAGGAACTCGCGTCGGGGGATCCAGCGATTGGTGATCCAAGAATGACTGTGACTTGCAACGAAACAGCCGACTTGGATGAGTTGGGGGAGCCAGAGTCCGTTTCGGGAAAAATCGCGATCTGGATTTCCGCGTTGTCTTCCTTTTTCAATGCGTCGCTGACTATCCAGGTTTCGCCGGTGTATTCCGAGTTCGCACTCAGCGATTGGTGAGCTCGGATCAGCCCCGCTTCCAAAAGCCATTCGGCCTGTTCAACGCGACGTTCATGCTGTCCTTGGCGACGACTGGCCAAACTGCTTTTCAGCGATGTCATGACCAGCGACATCGCGATTCCAAGGCAAACCAAAACGTAGACCAACGCGGTCCCGCGGCGGGTTGGGGTCTGTGGCGATTTCAGGTTCATGGCAGGACCTCAAATCGTGCGTATCGATTTAGCTCCACCTGCAGCAGCAAGTCGTTTCGCGGAATTGTGTCGGTGTTCCGAGGTGGCCGCACCGAGCCGTTGGAAGACTGATCCGTCGATGGTGCCGGATGGCGGCTGGTCAGCGGCGTGTTGCTGGAGCGTTGAATCTGCAACGTGATGGAGTTGGACATATCTGAACGAAGCCACTTCACCAACGATCCGGGGGCAACTTCGAACACGTCGGTTCGTTTCGTTCGCGTGCTGATTTGCTCGGTTCGCTGGATCAAGGAGTCTTTTGCTTCGTACAACACATTTCCCGAGTTCAGAGAAAGGGTGTTGCCCTGGATCGAGGCATCCGCGGCGAAGCGGACGTCTTCACGAAACATTCGCGACAATCGTGACAAGTTGTTTTGATGGGAGGCTCGTGATTGCATCTGTTTGGACAACTTCATGGATTGATGAATCCATCCGATGGAGATGGTGATCAGGGACGAGAGAACGGACATCACGATCAGCAATTCGACCAGCGAGTGCCCTTCGCGTTTTTCGCCGAAGGAAATGCGACGATGAATTCGAACACGAGTCCTCATGGCGTTTCCTCCGTTTCCGAAACGGCTGCTTTCGCATCGTCGTTGTCGCTCGGCAACGGTTGCTCGAAGGTCCAAGCCACCAATTCGACCGGGACGCCCGGGTGATCGCGATCCCAATTCAGGCTCAGTTCGATTCGTTGACCCAACGAGTCGCTCACCAGTTCTCCTGATAGCAGCGGATTGGGAAGCATGTCTCGCAACTCATCGGATGCTTGAAGCTGCGACAGTTGCGTCGGAAGTTCTTTCGTCGGCACCGTGGTGAGTCGCTCCATTTCGCCAGCCAATGCCCAGGTCGCGGTTCGTTGTTGATTTGAGTCCTTCCAAACCCGATGGATCCGAAACGTCAACGAGGTCACGACTGACATCAACGCAATCAAGATGGAGGCTGCGACGACCAATTCAATCATCGTGAAGGCGGTGCGTCTATTCGTTCTCTGCTGTTGAAGCATGTTGGGTTTCATGCGAGCCCCCGGACCAAGTTGATGAGCACGAGGAAGACTGCGAAGGCGGACCAGGCGACGACAATCGCCAGCAGCAGGAGGCTGGCCACGGAAATCAGTCGCGTGAAGAAATGTTGACGCAAAGTCCGGCGGTTGAACCTGGCCTCCGCAAGCCACCTCAGCAGCCAGGCTTGGACCGCACTGGATCCCGCGACGGACAGGGCTCTTGATTCGCGAGACGTGAGGATCTGCTCGTTGGCGAGCGTGATCCACGGGTCCGCACCTTGTTCAATCAAAGTGCAGGACGTGGCCAATTGCCGACGCACCCTCGGGATGTGGTGGCACTTCGACAGGGTTTGCAAACCCGCGGTGATCGGGCGACCGGAGTCCACCACGATTGCCAACAATGAGAGGAGATTCACCGACGGCGGAACAAAACGCTCGTGCCATCGCATTGGATTGAATCGGTACGGTTGAGGTTCACGACTGAATAGAAGTCGCCCCACAATCACCATCCCGAAGATGGCAATGCCGAGGATCAGCACCTCACCCGCTCGATTACTGACTGCGATTAAGGAACTTGTGACGGCGGGAAGTTCTAGCCCGAATTCCTCAAACATGCGTTCGAAGGTGGGCATGATAAAGATCAATAAGAACGACAGGATCATCCACGCGATCAAGAAACCAAGCATGACGCGAAAAAACTCTGATCGGGGGCTGCGCCAACCGGAGTCGGATGTTTCTGGTTCGAGCCCGGCATCTGAAAGCAACGCGTCGTAGGTTTGACTCAAGGTGCCCGTTTCGCTGGCGAGTCGAATGGCCATCAGGGCCGACGGCGGAAGGATTCGCGGTGTTTGTTCCAAGGCATCCGGGACAGGAATTCCGGTGTTCAGCAGAGTTGCTAGATGATTCATCCTGGCCGCCACCGGGCCTTTGAACTCAGCCGCCAACAGCTCCACCCAAGTCGCCGCCGATTCGCGTTTGACATGGGCGACCGATAACACGCGAACCAAAGAACGGTGGGGAACCGAAGAAAGTGCGAGCAGCCCGTCGGGGATTTGGTTTGACGAAGGAACGGCTGCGTCCATCTCGCTGTCGTGTTGGATGGGGCGTTGATTCATGTCAATCCGCTCACGAGTTGAACCAAAGGCATGAACAGAGCAGTCATGACCCATCCGGTGATGCCACCAATGAGGAGGACGACAAGCGGTGTGAGCCAGACGAGAAGGTCGCGGCGTTTGTGACGCTCTCGGTCTTCGTAAAGCTTGCCCACCTCGCGAAGCAAACTGGCTTGCTCCTCCGGCGATGGGCTCTGCAGTGCGCGAATCATCAAGTGCGATGGTTTGCCGCGAACATGGGTGATGCCGGACAACGGGGCACGACCGGATTTCAAGCTGGCGAGGCATTCCTGGCTGACGGTTCGCATGAAGCGTGCTGGGCTGGATTCGCCCGCAATCCGATAGGCGTCTGCTTTACTCAATCCGGTTTGCAGCAACAGAGCGACGTGTTCGGCCCAGGAAGCCCAGGCCAAGCGAGTGGGTGTGAACAGTCGTTGCCCCCAACGAATCCACGGGGATGCTTTGCCGGCACGGTGGCTGAGAAGTCGGGCAGATGCCGCAATGACCACCAAGATGATGATGCCGAGCAGAAGCCAGGCACCATAGGTTTGCGTGAATCGAGAAACAGCGAAGACCGTGCGCGTCGGCAGCGGCAACGCTAGCCCAAAATCGTCCATCATCTCTTCGAACGAAGGGACGAGGAACACACAGATCAACATCAAAATCGCGATGCTCGTGATCGACAATACAATGGGGTAGGCGAGCAAGACCCAAAAGCGATTTCGTGAAGGTCGTCGTGAGATCGAACTCTCCCAGCGACGGACAGAGTCTTCCAATTTGGAGCTGGTCGAAACCCATTCCTCCGGCGATCCCTCGTTGTTCGTGGAAGCGGCAGGACGCGGGTCCTCCGGTGTCGCACCCGTCAATTCAGTTTGATCCGAAGTCTCCGCTTGCACTCTCGGCAAATCCAACAACGGACGGCAGATCGCCAACGCGTCCGCGTGCGAGAGAACATCGTTGGCGGTGACCGGTCGGTCGAACCAGCGACTCATCAACTCCATTTGTTTCGCGACGCTGCCAACGGAGTTTTGAGCCGACTGGTGCAGCTGCAAAGCAATCATCGATTTGCGTTGCAATAAATCGTCCAGTGCGTTTCGAATCTGTTCCACGGTCGCTGAACCTGTGTCAGGTTCCGGGGGAAGATCGAAGGTGTCTGGTGGGTTGCTGGGAAGCGAGCTCATGCGCAGGTCTCCTCGAGAGACGACGCTTGTCCGGGCTGGCTCGTGGGATCAACGAATCGATCTGCAGCGATGGAATCCTTGGCAACATCCTTGACGACATTTTTGTGCAGCGGATCGAAGCGTTCCGACACAACCGGGGAGAACATTCGCGATGGTGGGTGCTGCGTGGGCAGGACACGCGTGGGCTGAGAGAGGTCCTCGATCAACGAGATCAACGGGTGAAAAATTGCGAGGCTGTAGGCCAGCACGCCGGTGCCGCCGATCGCGGCGGTGAGCAGGAGCGGCAAAACGACTCGCAGCACATTGATCCGATTCGAAGCAGACGTTTGGAAATGGTTTGCCAAACGCATCAATGCTGGTTCGCCGACCGACTTGGCATGCCGGCCTCGCATGGTGTTTTCGATTTGAAGTCGCGTGCTTCGTTCGCTGCCGATGAGTTCACAGCTCAATCGAACGGCATCGTCCATGGGAACGCCTGATCGAGTCATCCAGGCAATCAAACGCATGGCCACCGAGGTGGCTTGGTCACGGATAAAAGCCGACCCACCAAGACGCCGAGCCCATCCCGAGACGCCACCCGTCACCCAAAGTCCAAGACAAACCAACACAAAGGCGATGGGGGCGATGGTCAGCACCGTCGGCAGAACGGAGATGATTGGATCCAGCCGGGCGGTGTCAGGCGTTTCGGGCACCAATGCCATGTCGCCTCGCAACGCGTTGACGTTTGGTGCCACAAACATCAGGTAAAACGCGAGGCCCGCGTAGCCAAGAAATGCGAGGACAACCAAGTAGATCAGAGAACCCCAGAGGATTCGCGAGAGTCTTTGTTCTGACCGATCGTTGTGCGTCAGCCCGTCCAACACAATTTGCATGTTGCCACAACGAGAAAAAATTTCGCGGGCAACTCGATACCTCGCGGGCAATTGCGAGGCGGGAAGTTTGCGAAGCAGTTCGAGCTTCTCCAGCGTCAGCCTACCGCTGTGATGTCCGCCGCTTCCCAGATGAATCGGAATTTTGACCATGACGGCGGCTGCCAATCCGTCGTCGAAGACCGACCAGTCGATTGGCGGATCTTTGTCATGCCCATGGGGTTCTGTTTCACCAGCGTTCACGGAGTCTTCTCCGTTTCGCCAGTCGCAAAACGGATCGAAGAGGTGGAGTTGGGACGTTGAGCTTCCATGATTTCCATCAACGCCCAATCCAGCGACTGATTGGTCATGGAAGAACGCATCACAGCTCGGTGTTCCACTTCTTCACTGGTCATCCGTGGCAGTGGTGCCATGGATTGCAGCGATTGACCGACCCAGACGAATGATAACGTGGCCGCCAATCCCAAACCAATCATTCCCAGTAGGGGACCCGTTTGTTTGCGCTGTTGGGTTTGCTGACGGACTTTCTCCAAGACCCTGGGGCGCAGTTCATCCGATGGGCGAACATAGTTTCCCGCTCGCTCGATCCATTCCTCGATGGAACCATCCCCATGGGAATGTTGTTGCAAGTCATTCATGGCTGGGCACCTCCGCATCGAGGTCGATTCGCAGCAGATGGGTCAGCTTTTCCATGCCGTATCGGTAGCGGCTGGCAGAAGTGGACAGGGTGATCTCCAGGACGTCAGCAATTTCAGCAAAGGTCATCTGTTCCCAAATCTTCAACACGATGACTTCGCTTTGTTCCATGGGCAGCTTTCGCAAGGCTCGCCACACCGCACGGATCGTTTCTTCTTTTTCCAATTCGTCGACACGTCGCACGGTCAACAAATCAGTGAGATTCTCGACGATGTTCCAACGTGATTTTCGACGAGCGATGGCCAGCGATTCGTTGCGGACCATTCGCAGCATGTAGTTCCACGGCTGGTTGGTGTCGCGGACCATGCGAGGGCATTGGGCCACTTTGACCAGCACCGTTTGCACGGCGTCTTCCGCGTCATGTTGGTTGCGAGTGACCGTGGTTGCGAATCGAACCAAACGCGTCGACGTCAGGTCGATCAGTCCCGCGATGGCGTCGCCTCCCTGCGCGACCATGTGGTCGAGGCAGCGAGAAACTCGATTCGGAAAGGGGGTGGAGTGGCTCATCACAGAGACGATGCGCGGAGCGGCGAGTTTTGTTTAACAAAGTCACAGAAAGTGGTCGGAATTCTCATCGGCGGTCACCGAGGGCGGGTTCCAGGCCGCAGACCAATCCTGAGTATGAACAAAAAACGCTTGACCTGCTTCTTGAGCGGTTGTATTAATGAATCAACACAAGGGGTCAGTTGTGCAGATTCATTTATCCGACGACGGCGTTCCGCTGTACCAACAAGTCGTGCAGCAGATTCAGCATCGCATCTTGTCCGGCCAGCTCGCCGGCGGTGCTGAGATGCCCGCCATTCGAACGTTGGCGGAGCGGTTGAGGGTCAATCCCAACACCATCGCGCGAGCCTATCGCGAATTGGAGCAAGCGGGATTGGTGGAAAAACGGCGAACACGGGGCACGTTTGTGACTTCGTCGCCCACCGCCATGTCATCGCAAAAGAAACGCGAGGCGATCGAGCCCGCGATTGATCAATTGATCGTCCTGGCCCGGGGGTTGGGCGTGGATGGCAAAGAATTGTCGCAGTGGGTGCTTCGCCGCGACGAACACATGCAACGCCAACGGGGAGAGCAGTCATGAGTGAGACGCGAAACGATACGACGTCGCAGGCGGTGGTGGTGAAAGGGCTGACGCAGCGCTTTGGCGAGACGTTGGCCTTGGACGACGTTTCCTTGTCGATTCCACAAGGATCCGTGTTTGGATTGTTGGGGCTCAACGGTGCCGGAAAGACAACCTTGCTGCGTCACTTGTTGGGTTTGCATCAGTCGCGAATTGGCGAGGTGAGCGTCTTGGGATGCAGCCCCATCAAGGACCGCGAGCAGGTGATGCGGCGGATCGGATACTTGTCGGAAGAAGACAGCTTGCCAACGTGGATGCGAGTTCGTGATTTGACTTCGTTTTGCCAGTCGATCTACCCACGATGGGACGAGGCTTACGCGAAAGAGTTGTGCGATTGGTTTGAGCTCTCACCGGATACCAAGTTGCGTTCACTGTCCAAGGGAGGACGAGCTCGCGCCGGTTTGATCGCCGCGATTGCCCATCGTCCCGAT
The DNA here is from genome assembly GCF_020966775.1 of Rhodopirellula halodulae. Lineage (NCBI taxonomy): Bacteria > Pseudomonadati > Planctomycetota > Planctomycetia > Pirellulales > Pirellulaceae > Rhodopirellula > Rhodopirellula halodulae. The sequence goes on from NZ_JAJKFV010000029.1 coordinate 511,104, forward strand.
TTGTTGATCTTGGACGAACCCGGCAGTGGCTTGGATCCGATCGCTCGCGACGACATTTTGCAAGCGATCATTCGCACCGTCAGCGTGGAGGGACGCACGGTGATCTTCAGCAGTCATTTGCTGGAGGAAGTCAGCCGGGTATGCGACGACGTGGCGATCGTTCATCGCGGACGTTTGATCGAATCGTTGCCGATCCGTGAGATCGATCAGCGATACGAAGAATGGATTCTGCGACGCACGGACTCGTCTGGCGAACAGGCTGCCTGCCCGGTTTCGGACGCGTTTGGATGGCATCAAGAAGATCGCGAATGGTCGATGGTGTTGCCCAAATCAAGTCATGCCCAATCGATTCGCTTGCCAGATCCATGGCAACGCATCGAGACACGGCACGTGACGTTGAAACGATTGTTCGAGGCTCGCGTGCGAACGCAACGGTCGTCTGGTCCTGACGCATTGGGATCCGGACAAGAGGGGCCTGAATCAGCCAGTGAATTATCGGAGTCGTTGTCATGAGTGCCGTGGCAACAGGACCGAGTTCCATCGGTGGTCAAGAAGCGATTCGCGGTGGCTTCACACAGGATTGCCAGGCCGCATTTCGGTTGCTGTGGGCGAGGTGGGCTGGCGTGGCGATCTCGTTGTGGACAGTTTCCGTCATGGGCGTGTTGTTGGTCGGCTTGATCCGGCAATTGTTCATCGGTGATTGGCTTTTCGCGTCCAATGCGTGCGTCCTGGTGATGATCGTCACCCAAGCACCGCTGTTACTTTGGTCCGTCTTTGCTGTCGATTGGTGGGGCCCAGACATCAATCGCAAGGCATCCGGATTTGACGCGTTCCTGCTTCGCAGTCCCATTCCGTCCTCGCGATTGATGGTGGTCGCCGTGCTGGCGCGGCATGTCGCGATCGTGATCTCGTTGATGATGTTTGCGATCTCCATCGAAATTTCGCAAACCAGCAATGAGGAGCATTGGTGGGGAATCTATCCGGCTCTGTTGGTTTCGCTGGGGACGGCGTCTTTGTTGGTGTTGGCTTTCTGCTGGCGACCTTTTGCATGGGCGGGAACACGGGTGCTGTCCTTGTTGGTGCTGATTCCACTGGTTTACGTGATCAGTGTCTGGCCATTCGCAGCAACCTCCCCGGGACATCCGCGATTCTTGGTTTGGGGATTCCTTCCGTGGCCCCTGTTGCTGCTTTGGGCCGCTGCACTCGCGTTGGTTTATCAATCACTCGAATTGGCGAGGTCCAACTCTTACGGCTTGGACGACCGAGGGACCTTGGTTGCCACGCTGCGCGGTTGGTCGAGCCGGATCGCTGACCGCGTTTTGTCGATCGGGGGCTCTGGTCAAGCGTTTGCCGAAGGGCGGGCGCTCCGCTGGTTTGAGTCTCGGCAAACCCGGTCCAGCCGCTGGTCCATGGTGGCTTGGATTGGCGTCCCATCGCTGGTGTTGCTCGGGCTACTGCCACTCAATGCTGCGTCCGTCGTTATCGCAGCTTTGATTGTGTTGACCTACACCGAGCTGTCGATTGCGGGTGGATGGAGCGAAATGCACGGGGCCAATCGAGGAGGGCAGGGCAGGGCGATGCCATTGTTGTTGGCCGTCAGTCCCGTTTCACGCGAACGATTGGCGGGCGTGAAGATCCAACAAACGCTTTGGCTGGTCTCGACCGCATCGGTGGTCACCTTTGGCGTCTTGGCCGTGTTCGCGGTGCCGCGTCAGTGGAACGTTTGGAAACATTGGGCGGAAAGCATCCACGTTGGGCCACCGGGCGACGCTGTTTCCACGGGAGTTGGCGTTTCGCTCGCGTTGGTCTTGTTCCTGTTTGTTTCGTTGGTCGGTCGTGGGCTAGCGATGTTGTGGTTGTCGTTGATGTCCAATCGCAAAGTGACTTATAGCGTCGTGATTGCCGGTTGTTTGCTTGTGATGCTGTTCACGGGAAGGTGGGTGAGCTGGTTCATCGCTCAAGAGGAATGGGAGGTCATGCTCTACGAACTGCGACAAGGCTTACAGCGAATCCCATTTTGGATGGGGGTCTTGCTGGTCATCAAATCGGTCGCCGTGATTAGTGCTGCGATTTTGGCGATCAGGCAACCCGGACGATGCGGGTCGTGGGTGGCGAAAACGACGCTGGGCTGGCTTTTGTGTGTGACCGCGGCGTCGCTGGGATTGCTGTTTCTATTGCCCGCCGAAATTCATCTCAGTGAGACTTGGCCGCGATGGCGATTGGATTCATGGATGGTTTGGGCGGCAACGATGTTGATGTTGCCACTGGCAAGACTGTTGATTTTGCCTTGGGCCGTTGGGAGAGACATTCACCGTTGATCATTCGAGTGCATCGGCTGATTGATTGCGAAGAGTGAAACGGCCCGTCGATCCAAGCTCGCTCCGGTTCCGGACTGCGAATTGGGGATCAAATGCCCGCACCGAACCTTCAAGCCTGATGCGGGGCTGTCAGAGATCAGGTTGGCTCCATCCAAATCCGCGAAATCGAGCAGTGGATTCAACTGTGCAGCACCGCTGATTCCAACGGGCGATTCGACCATGCAGCCGATCATCGTGTGTTTCCCCTTGGCTCGGGCTTGCTCCAGCATGCTTTTAGCAGGCGTCAAACCACCGCACTTGCAGAGTTTGACATTGATCCCGTGGAAGAACTCGAAGCAAGTCTCCAGATCCGATTCCGTTTGGCAGTCTTCATCAGCGATGATCGGCAAAACGGATTGTTCAAACACACGTTGCTTGTCAGCGTCGGTCGCGGATCGCGGCAGCGGTTGTTCGATGAATTCCACGTTCAGATCGCGGAGTTCATGGGAATACTGGATCGTTTGTTCGGCGGTCCAGGCACAGTTTGCATCCACCCGAAAGATCGCGTCGGTGCAGCTTCGCAATTCGCGAACGAGGTCCAGGTCGTGCTCGGTGCCCAGCTTGATTTTGTAGACCGGCCAACCCGAGTCCGCCGCAAGCTTTCGTTTCATCACTTCGATGGTATCGATGCCGATTGTGAAGCTGGATTTCAAGCTGTCGTTCCAAGTCAGATTCCACCGGTTCCAAACCGGTTTTTTGATTCGACGCGCGTGCCAATCGTGGCAGGCCATGTCGATCGCCGAGAGCGTGAAGCGATCGTCGCCCAATCGTTCGGCCATGATCGACCAAGCTTCTTCGGGAGTGTGATTGAAACAGACCGCCAAGTCGTCTTGAGAAAGCGAACGCAGTTGATCGCTCATCGCTTCGAGCGTATGGCCGTAGTAGTCGTTGGCGGTGACCTCACCCAGGCCCACGATGCCGTCGTGTTCAATCTGGACCAGCAGGCTTTCTTGGTGAGTGATCGTGCCTCGCGAAATGGTGAATGGATCGCGGAGGGGAAGCTGAATTGGGTAGCACTGCAGGTTCATCTCTCAGCCTCTTGCAGCGATGGCTGTGACAACAGTTGTTGCATGTTGGCGGGCTGTTCAGAGAACAGTTCCTGGCGAAGCTGAACCGCGGCGTGGATCAGTTTGTCGGCTCCATCGCGATAGACGTCGCAGGCCGGCAGCCCGAATCGGTCTTCGGCGCGTTGGATCTCAAGGGCGGCTTCCGCCGCGGACTGGCGACGCGTGTTGACGGAGACCCCGATGAATTGGGTGGGGCCTCGCAATTGAGCGATCTGTTTGATCGCTTGCATTTGTTCTTCGGCGGGTGGGATCGGGCATCCGTCAAAGCCTTTGACTTCTTTGCGAAGAGCTTCGTAGCAATAGACCAAACCCTGAGGCACGCATCCGTGAAGGAGCCCCAGCGTCACCGCGGAGTAAGCCGGATGAGAGATGCTGCCTTGTCCCTCAATCAGCAAGAAGTCCGCCGAATCATTTTCGCGAACAAGGTGTTCGATGGCTCCGTTGACGAAGTCCGAAACGACGCAGTCGGCGGGAACGCCTTGGCCGGAGATCATGATCCCGGTTTGTCCGGTCGCCAAGAACTTTGAATCGTGGCCCAGAGCACGCAGCCCGCGGTCCATCTCCACGGTCGTGACCATTTTGCCGATGCTGCAGTCCTGGCCGACGGCGTGGATTCGAAGGCATTGCTCGCGGAACGGTTGCCCGGTGGCGGTTTCCTTCCAGTTGTTTTTGCGGACATCGATCAGGTTCGCTCCCGTTTGTTTTGCCAGTTGGACCCAGGGGGCGTGGTCCGTCAAAAAGTCATGCAGGCCCGAAACCACATCAATCCCTTGTGACAATGCCGCCTCGATTTGAGGTTTCCAGGCCGCGGGGAGTTTGCCACCGGGAGGAGCGATGCCGATGTAGATCGCGTCGCAATCCAACGACGGGCTCCAAGATTCCACCACCGGGACTTGGCCCACACCGAACAGGTCCGCCGACGTTTTGCCGGCGTGTTCCCGATCGACGACCACCGCGATGTCGGAGGTCCGGTAGCGAAGCAGGCTGATCGCAGTCTTTGCTAGGAACGCGTTGGAGGCACCGTCAGTGAGGAGAGCGATGCGGCGATGTTCAGTCAGCATGGATGTTTTCCTTCAAAGCGAGCGGGCACGACCAGAGCGAGTCAAAGCGTTATCGCTGAGTGGCCATTGTGTATGAACCGAGTTTTCGATGGAAAATTAGCCGGTCATTGCTGGCGTGAAGAATATCAGTGAAATAGTGTGGCGTCTTGCGCCACTGCGTAAATCATTTGCGAAATGGCGCAAGATCGAGATGCCTCTTGAAGAATGTCACCACGTCGACTCATTGAATGATCCAGCGATGAATACGGGCGATACAAAACCACGACGCCGTACGCGGACCGTCCCCGACCGCAACGTTGCGGTCTTGGTGGAGACGGATGACTTGTGGGGCAGATCGGTGGTCAAGCGAATCACCGAGTTGGGGAGCCAGCATCGTTGGCGGTTTTTGCTGGCTCCTCGCGACAACCAACATCGACTTCGGTTGCCTCGGCGTTGGAATGGCCAGGGCGTCATCGCGTCGATTCGTGACAGGTCATTGGCGACTCACTTGAAAGCGTCCGGTCTGCCGGTCGTCGACGTTTCAGCGATGTTGCCTTTGGAAAAATGGTTCACGCGAGTTTCAACCGATGACAGGATCCGCGCGCAAATGGCGGCGGATCACTTGTCCGATCGAGGTTACCGAAGTTTCGCGGTCTATGCGCCGCCGATTGGCCGATACGCTCCGCAACGAGCCTTGGAATTTGAACGGTTGGTACGGAAGCGAAATTGGCCGTGCGAGCGTTTTCTTTCTTCGCGGGGACGCACCGGATGGGGCGAAGAATTGGTCGGGATCGAACGTTGGTTGAAGTCGTTGCCCGATCAAACCGCAGTGTTTGCTGCGGATCCGCACCCCGCTCGTCAGTTGGCGGAAGTCTGTCAGTACGCCGGCATCGAAGTTCCGGATCGATTGGCCATCCTTTCGGGTGACGATGACGATTTGTTGTGTCAATTGGCGGAACCCAATCTGTCGGCGGTGCAGTTGGACTGCGGCGAGATCGGAAGGCAGGCGGTGACGCGATTGAACCAAATGATGCGGACCGGACGAATTCCCAAACGAGAGCGGCGGGTTTCTCCGGTGCAGGTGATGGTTCGTCAGTCGACCAATCGGTTTTCTGTATCCGACGGCATGGTCTCGGAAGCATTGCAAATCATGTCTCGTGTTGGCCAACAACCCCTGACGGTCGATGAGGTGGCCAAGCAGTTGCTTGTTTCGCGACGGACGTTGGAGCTGCGTTTTCGCAGCGCCACCGGACGCAGTCCCGCTGAAGCCATGCGGGCATTTCGTTTGGAGCAAGCCAAGCATTGGGTGCTTCAGAGCGGATTTTCACTGACGGAAATCGCCATGCGTCTCGGGTTTCCCAGTTCGGCAGGATTCAGTCAGCAATTCCGCTCGCAATTTGGCGACACACCGTCCGCGTTCCGAAAGCGTTTTCGACGGGAGTGATCGAAAACAGCTTCGCGGGGAAGTGGGGCGTTTGTCGTTGATCCAGCGTGGCTGCGGCGGCCATCGGCGATCAGCTATGCATCATGCGTTGCAAACGATCCAAAGTCAGGACCATCTCGTTCCACTCTGCAACAATTTCCATGGTTGGAAGTTCCGAGCAATCGTTGCGATCGTAGCCACGTTCACTAATACGAACTCGACCGTCCAGCACCGCCACCGGTTGATTCGACTCTGAGGATGGACTGTTGCCGTGATGGTTGGATTGCGGATTGGCGGATGAGTCGTTGTCTTCCTCGGTGGGAAGCACTTGTTGCATGACTTGGTGCACCGCCCACAGAGCCGCTTTGCGAGTGGAGTCGGCGGAAACGACGCTGCGGAAGGTGCCGGATTGAACGTAAAACTTTGCCATGGGAGGAGTCCTGAATTCGGGCGAAGGAAACAGAGTTTCGTTGACACCCATGACATCGGACGGCGGTGTGACACGTTTGGTCACGCCATTTCCCTCGGCTGGTTCCCGCCGTGGTAAAGTGATGCCACGACTCCGTTTCCGTCGTTTCGAGAACCACTCGCGGATCGACGGTTCCAATCGCTCTTGTCTCGCTTCTCTGATCGCTTATGAAATTGGTCCACCACGGTGCGCACGAAGGTGTCACCGGTTCTTGTCACCAGCTTTGGATTGACGATTCAAAGAGTTTGCTGGTGGATTGTGGGACGTTCCAAGGTGAAGAGGCGAGGAAGAAGCCCAACCCAGAGATTGAGTTTTCGCTGCACGGAATCGAGGCGTTGTTGCTGACGCACGTGCACATCGATCACGCCGGCCGGATTCCGTATTTGTTGGCTGCCGGGTTTGAACGTCCCATCCTGTGCAGCGTTCCGACGGCCAAGCTGTTGCCTCTGGTGATGGAAGACGCGTTGAAGATTGGGTTCACGCGTTCCAAACGTCTTATCAAGAAGTTTCTGCAGCAAATCCGCCGGCAGTTGGTGCCGCTCGCTTACAACCAGTGGCATGATTGTCCCGGTGGCGTGAAGGTGCGATTGCTGCCCGCCGGGCATGTGTTGGGTTCCACCATGTTTGAAGTGGAACTCAAAGACGGTCGCCGCGCGGTGTTTAGCGGTGATGTGGGGGCGGGAACCAATCCGCTGTTGAATCCTCCGCCCAGTCCCGAACGTGCGGACTTGCTGGTGTTGGAAAGCACCTATGGTGACAAGTTGCACCCACCAAAATTGGATCGGCAAGCCGAATTGGAACGGGTGATTCGGCGAACGCTGGATGATTTGGGTGTCACCATTGTTCCCGCGTTTTCGCTGGGGCGGACGCAAGCACTGCTGTATGAGCTGAATGCCATTTTTGAACGCATTCAAGAAACCGAGCATCGAACTTTGATGAAGCGGGTGGATGTCATCGTTGATTCGCCTTTGGCTTCGCGATTCACGGCGCTCTACAAAGAGATGAAAGAACACTGGGGAGAAGAAGCCCAGTTCACATTGCAGACGGACGATCAACCGTTGGTGTTTGAAAATTTGACCACAGTCGGCAATCATTCAGAACATCGCGAAACGGTGCGTTATCTGGCAGAGCACAAGTTGCCCGCGGTCGTGATCGCTGGAAGCGGCATGTGCACGGGAGGCCGCGTTGTGAACTACCTGAAGGAGTTCATCGGGCAAGAGGAAACCGACATTGTCTTCGCCGGATACCAAGCGGGTGGCACGCCCGGCAACTACATTTCACGTGGGAGTGATTGGGTTCGATTGGATGGTCGACGCTATGACGTTCGGGCCAAGTCGCATCAATTGTCGGGGTATTCTGCCCATGGCGACCAAGAGGATTTGATCGCGTTGGTGGATGGAATGGAGGAAGCTCCCAAGGAAATCCGATTGGTGCATGGCGATTATGCAGCCAAGCGTGCTTTGTCACAAAAACTGACTGAAAAGGGTTATCACCTCACATGAGTGAACCGGAACCGTTCAGCGGTGCGGCGTCTCCCACGGACACATCGATTGAAACCCTGATCATCGGCGGCGGTCTGGCTGGCCTGACCTGCGCCCGCGTGTTGGCCGATGCTGGTCGCGAATTTCAGATTCTAGAAGCGACCGACCGTGTGGGAGGCCGGGTGCGCAGCGATGTGGTGGACGGGTTCACGCTGGATCATGGTTTTCAAGTCTTGCTGACCGCATATCCAGCTTGTCAGAGGTGGTTGGACTACGACGCGTTGCGATTGCGTCCGTTTGAGCCCGGCGCTTTGCTAAGACAACGTGGTGTGTTTCGTGTTTTGGGAGATCCCTGGCGGCGACCCATGCAATTGCTGGGGACCGCTCTGAATCCGGTGGGTTCGATCTCGGACAAGCTTCGGATTGCCAAGTTGCGACGGCAAAGTATGCGAGGCAGTTTGGAAGATTTGTACCAGCGTTCCGCAACAACTTCCGCTGAGCGACTGAAGGAAGATGGTTTTAGCGAACGCATGGTCGACCAATTCTTTCGGCCATTCTTGGGGGGCGTGTTCCTCGATGAGTCGTTGTCTGTCTCGAGCCGGATGTTGGAATTTGTTTTCCGAATGTTCGCTAGTGGCGACATTGCGGTGCCGTCTGATGGGATGGCCGCGATTCCGCGTCAACTGGCGGATCAATTGCCTCGCGGGGCGATTCGGTTCCAGACAACGGTTCAATCGATCGCCACGTTGTCGGCCGGGGAACGCGAACATTTTGAGAATCAGATTTCGAGCGATGGCAACGACGAAGGGGCGGGGCGGCATCTTCGGCATCGAGTGGTGCTGTCTGATGGCACCGCGATTCATTGTCGGCACTTGGTGGTGGCGGTGCCGGCCGACGCCGCCGCAAAACTGCTTGGTCTTTCCACCCTGTCGAGAGATTGGTTTGGGACGACCAATTTGTACTATGCGATGGACCGAGCACCTGACAATCGTTCGTTGTTGATGCTGCGTGGTGATGAATCGGGACCGGTGCAGAGTGCGGTGGTGATCAGCAACGTCGCACCGACTTACGCGCCGCCTGGCAAGTCCTTGTTGTCCGTCAGCGTGGACTCCGGCGAGGATCCGGCGGATGGGTTGGACGATGAGGCATTGGACGTTCGAGTTCGCACGCAATTGCAACGATGGTTCGGTGACGATGCCATGCGTTGGCGATTGCTTCGCGTTTTTCGTGTTCCCTACTCGTTGCCGCAGATGAGCCTCGATCCGATTTTGAAATCCCCCGCTTTGGAAGACTGGCAAGACGGCGGAGGGCAGGCCAGCACAGGGCAGAGCAGGCTAGGGCAGGGCGGGCCAGGGCAGGGCAGAGCAGGGGTTTGGTTGGCGGGGGACCACTGCCAAAGCCCAAGTATCCAAGGTGCGATGGACAGCGGGCAACGTGCGGCCGAGCAATTGCTATTGGATTGACCATTTCGCGTTGGAGCACATCGACGCTTCACGCTAAAAAATTCTCGCTGGGAGAAACATGAGCCATCGATTGACAACGGGCATCCCGCCGCTGGATGAAATGCTGGGCGGAGGTCTCCTGCCTGGGACACTCACCGTGGTCCTGGGAGCCACTGGGATTGGAAAGACACAACTGGGAATTCAGTTTGCTCAGCAAGGACTGCAGCAGGAGGGGCAACGCGGAATCATCTTTGACCTGACCGCTCGCGGTGATTCACAGAACCACGTGGAGTATGCCAAACGTTTGGGCGAATGGTCCGTCCAGGAGTCGACCGATGACGATACGTTGGATCTGAAAAGCATTTGGGATGCGGGGGCGACGCGGCGTGACAGCATGCATCTTTTCAAGGATGCGGGGCGGCGTGTGACCTCCGCCGACATGGATTCGGATGATTGGCGGCGTTGGTCCTCCGAGCGTGCCAGGAAGCTTGATCGAGCCATCGGGTTCTTCTACGGGAACTTCGCGCACGGCGTCCGCAGGGTTGTGATCGATGGGGTCGAACCGGTTGATCGCGCGGCTGAATCCATCCAATTTGAGTTGATCGAATACATCCAGAACCAGGTTCTGCGCAAAGAACATGATTGGTTGGCACGCGACCTCTTTCGGGTTCACTTCCGAGAGAACGCGGAGCAAATTGCCTCGCACGCTTACGATCATCACGACATCGGTGGGTTGTTATTGGCCACTTCGCACGAGGTCATGTTGGATGATTTGATTGCGCGTCCGATCCAGAGTGGCGATGTTCTTTCCAACGCGAATACCATCATTTTGATGGGGAAAACACGTGATGGGAACAAAATGGGGCGGGCCCTTTGCATTGCAAAACATCGCGGAAGTGCGTGCGATGAATCGATTGTTCCGTACACCATTTCGGAAGCTGGTTTGGTGCTGCAGCCCGAATCTTGATCGGCCAACATGGTGTAGGTGAAGGTTTTGTTCGCGTTGTGAGTGTTCGAATGACACAAAAAAACGGCGAGCCCGTGAGAGCTCGCCGTTTGGTTGAAAGGCTTGGCTGATCGAATTTACTTCAGCAGTTTTTCGATCGCGTCATCGAGTTCTGCCGCGCCAATGTTGTGGTCGACCAAGCGACCTTTGGAGTCAATCAGCATGGTGGTTGGTAGCGTTTGGACGCCGAATTGCTTGGCCAGAGGGCTGCCTTCCAAGCCACCGTCTTCGTAGAGATGGATCCACGGAAGTGCGTTGGTTTTCAAGAATCCTTCTGCTTCATTGCGTTGGTTGTCGATGTTGACGCCAACGATTTGTAGGCCGGCTCGCTGGTAGCGAGCTTGCAATCCGCGAAGCAATTTCATGTCGTTCTTGCATGGTTCGCACCAAGTCGCCCAGTAATGAAGAACCACGGGGCGGCCGCGAAGAGCACTCAGACGGAAGGCTTTTCCTTGGACGGTTCGACCTTCGAGGTCGACTTCTTTGCCTTCGGATTCCAAACGCCGAACGGCGCCGGCGGCCCTTTCTGCGGCTTCGGTACCACGGAAGTCGGTGGCCACTTCACGGTAGAATTTGAGGGCTTCGGTCTCCTTGTCTTCAAACTCTTTGCTCAGTGCCAACTGCAATTTGGCAGCGGCGGTTTCGGGAGCACGCGGGTAGCGATCCGCGAATTCGGTCAGCTGTTCCAGCCACCAAACTTGGTTTTCAGCAAAGTCTGCATCTTCGGTTTGTCGGGCGATGTATTCCGTCCCGATCAATTGGTACTCCGTGTAGGCACGCATGGCATCCGTCTGTCCGCTTTTTGAATCACGGAATGATGCGGCGAGGGCTTTCAAGCGTTTCAGTCCGCCCGGATAGGTTCCGCTTTGTGTCGCGACGCTGACCGTGTCGACCAATTGGCGTGTCCAGGTTTCTCGTTCCGCATCCGTTTCCGCCGCGGAAATCAGGTCTTCCACGATGTCGGCGCGTTGCTCGTTCAGTTGTGCGAGAGCCTTTGGATTCGATTCGCTGACCATCTTGGAATCCACGGATTCCAAAGCGCTGACCAGCTCTTGCGTTTGCGAATTGCCGGCCGACGAGCCTGTGGACAGGGAGCTGGAAAGACCGCCGGGCGTGAAGAAAACGCCATTGGATTGAGCGATGGGCTCACCGGAATCCGCCAAGACTGGCAGGTCGATCAACTTCCATGCATCGTCAATTCGGATGACGGTGCCGACCAGCATCTGGCCGGATTTTCCGTCGGATTCATACATGGCAACGGCGTTTTCATAGGCCATCACGTCCTTTTTGACACCCGCTTCATCGGCGGGAACGATTCCCGGGGTGGCGGCGGCAAACTGAATCCACTCCGCGTTCCGGCCGATCGCACGTTGGTTCGCAGCGAACTTTTTAAAGTTGGATGCGGCGCGAGATGCCTTCTTGATCAATCCCTCCAGCCGTTCGCCGTCCAAACCGGCGGACTGCAATTCTTTGGGAGATGCCAGCAGCGAAACGAAGCGATTGCCATCGGCGGTCGACAGGGCGTGAACCAATTCACGCGTGGTTTCCTCCGCCGAGATCATCTTCCAACGGTCGATTTGGCCGTCTTCGTTTTCATCGATTCCCCAACGAGTTCCGCCTGTGCCCATCCAGCGATACTGGTCGGCTTTTCCGTTGAAATTCGCATCGACGTCGCGGTAGACCTCCACGCCGTACTGGAAGTAACACCACAAATCGACCTTTTTGTCGCCGTTGGTGTCAGCGAAACGACGCAGAAGTGTGCCGTCTTCGGCCAGCACTTCCCATCCAGACCAGTCATCGCGTTCGATGTCCTGGACCTCGCACTTTTCGACATCGCCGGATTCGACCTGTTCATATTCCACGTCATCTTGAACTGGTTTCAGACCCAAAGCGGCAGCTGCCGAGGGAGCCGCCGCGGTTGCTGGGCCAGCCAACAACGTGGAAAGGAAGAGCGAACCGCCTCCGAGGACGAAGCCTCGAACCGACCAGGACGCGGGAAAACGGTTGTGTTTACTCATGGCAGCGAAACAAATCCTTCTGGTTGACATGCACATCGAAATGGAACGGTCGATCCGAACTGCGCGGATGACGAAGCCTCATTTTGCGAAATTCCGGGGGTTCAAGGGAACGTTGATTCAAGGCAACTCCGTGCCGAAGACGAAAAAAACGCCCACGGATCTGGAAGATTTGGTCAAAAACATTTGCAAAGTGCGTTTGACAACCCAAGGAAACTTCCTAAACTTCCGACCCGCCTCGGGAAATCGAGGCGGAAACCATTGGGTCGAATTCGACCTGACGGGCGTGTAGCTCAGTTGGTTAGAGCGCGTCGCTGATAACGACGAGGTCCCAGATTCGAGTTCTGGCACGCCCATTTGAGAATTGAGGTTGCGGCAAGCGGATCCCGGTTGATACTGGAACCGACCCTTCAATCTTGAAGATCAAAACCCAAACGGGGGTATAGCTCAGTTGGGAGAGCGTCTGCTTTGCAAGCAGAATGTCGTCGGTTCGAGTCCGTCTACCTCCACTTGGTTTAAATCAGAAAGTGACTCAAGTCACACCTTGGTTTGAACCGAAGCTTGAAGGACATTCGCTTTCGGGTGAATGACTGGAAGCAAAACAGGATCGAGAGTCCTGGTTTTGGTTCTGGACACTTCAATCCGAAGCAATTCACGAAGGAATCAAACTTTCTTCAGAAATGCTTCAGATTGCGGTTGACCAGGACCGGCCGCTCGCTATCTTTCCTGTCCCGCCGCTGAGCAAGGCTCTGCGACACTCTTCAAAAGGAGTGGAACAGACTCATGTGCAGCGGCAAACGAGTCGAAGTCAGCTTTGAAACTTTTTTTAAAATTCATCGCTTCTTCCACTTGACCCGAAGCTGGCTCATCGCTAACTTCCTCGCTCGCTCAAAAGCGACCGGCTGACCTCCGACTCACTGAGTCAGAGATTGACCGGCTGTTTTTGGCAGCGTCTCTCGGGTCCTCGCCTAGCGAGCATCCGGGAACTTGATTTTTGAAAATTTGGTTGTTTGGTAGTTGGCATCTGAAAAGAGCACCATGCGGCAGATGTGAACGGGCCTTTTTCCGGGGTCCAGGAACATTTGTCAGTAGGGTAATAAGTTCTTCGGAAGCGTTGTTGCAAGGTCGATTGTTTTGATCGGTTTTGTAGCGAATGATTCTGATTGGATTCTTGAGCGATTCAGTTGTTTTCCATCTGGAAAGTAGCTGAGTCACTGTGTGATATCGTTAACTAGATACTACCGGATTTTGCACTCGGGTGTGAGTGGCTTGCTTCGCTTTGCGGGGTTGGTCGCTTGGCTTTGAGTTCGGGATTTCGGTGGCCAATCTATTAAGGGCACATGGGGGATGTCTTGGCGTTAGAAGGAGAAGGGCGTGGAAGTCTGCGAAAAGCCTGGGGGAATTGACACACAAGTGATGATCCCGGGGTTCCCGACCGCAGCACACTGAATACATAGGTGTGTCTGTAACAACCTGGTGAACTGAAACATCTAAGTAACCAGAGGAACAGAAAGAAAAATCGATACCGTCAGTAGCGGCGAGCGAAATCGGTATAGCCCAAACCGTGAGGGTTTCCCTCGCGGGGTTGTAGGACTTCAATATGGGATTGAGACGTGTTAGTGAAACGGCTTGGAACGGCCGGCCACAGAGGGTGACAGCCCCGTACGCGAAAGCATTGTCTCACCTTAGAAGCACCTGAGTAGGTCCAGTCACGTGAAACCTGGACTGAATCCACGGGGACCATCCCGTAAGGCTAAATACTCTCTAACGACCGATAGCGAACCAGTAGCGTGAGTGAATGGTGAGAAGAACCCCTGCTAGGGGAGGAATGTGAACCTGAAACCATGTGCCTACAAGCGGTCGGAGCACTATTTTAATGTGTGACGGCGTGCCTTTTGCATAATGATCCGGCGAGTTGTGGTAATCGGCTTGGTTAAGTTCTGACGGAACGAAGCCCAAGGGAAACCGAGTCTGAATAGGGCGTTGGTCGATTGCTGCAGACGCGAAACCTGTGTGATCTACCCATGGGCAGGTTGAAGCGCGGGTTAAACTGCGTGGAGGACCGAACCCACTTAGGTTGAAAACTGAGGGGATGACCTGTGGGGAGGACTGAAAGTGTAATCAAACCAGGAGATAGCTCGTTCTCTCCGAAATATCTTGAGGGATAGCGTCGAGCCACTATTTACCGGGGGTAGAGATACTGAATCGGATGGGGGCCCCTCCCGGGGTACCTCACCGAACCAAACTCCGAATACCGGTAAAACTATCTCGGCAGTCAGTCCGCGGGGGATAAGCTCCGCGGTCGAGAGGGAAACAACCCAGATCGCCTGCTAAGGTCCCGAAGGACCACTTAGTCACTAAGGAAGTTGAAGTGCCGTGACAGCTGGGATGTTGGCTTAGAAGCAGCCACCATTTAAAAAGTGCGTAACAGCTTACCAGTCGAGCATTTCTGCGCCGATAATGAACGGGAGTAAGTGGTACACCGAAGCAGCGGGCTCGCTTTGCGAGCGGTAGGAGAGCGCCGATGATCAGATACGAGCCGTACGGTAACGAGCGGTGTCGGGGTCATCGGGTGATTATGCCGGAATGAGTAACGATAAAACAGGTGAGAATCCTGTTCGCCGAAAGCCTAAGGTTTCCTGGGGAAGGTAATTCCGCCCAGGGTTAGCCGGTACCTTAGTCGAGGCCGAAAGGCGTAGACGATGGATAGAAGGTCAATATTCCTTCGCCGGTTGTGTATTCGACGCGGGGACGGCGTCCAGAAAGTGAGCGGTACGAATAGAAATGTCCGTAGCGAACGCTGAGGTATTGGGGATTAAATCACCCATGTTCACCAAGGCATAGCTCGAGAGCATCCAAGTTCTCGAAGTCATTGGAAGGACGTCCAAGAAAAGCCGCTAGGTTAAGCAACTGACCGTACTAAAACTGACACAGGTAGGCGAGATGAGAATTCTAAGGCGCTCGGGAGAACGGTGGTTAAGGAACTCTGCAAAATGGCCCCGTAAGTTCGCGATAAGGGGCGCCCTCGATGGTTCACGCTGTTGGGGGCCACAGAAAATCGGCTCTAACGACTGTTTATCAAAAACACAGGTCTCTGCTAACACGCAAGTGGATGTATAGAGACTGACGCCTGCCCGGTGCTGGTAGGTTAAGGAAGACTGTTAGCTTTTGCGAAGCAGGCGACCGAAGCCCCAGTAAACGGCGGCCCTAACTATGAGGGTCCTAAGGTAGCGAAGTTCCTTGTCGGGTAAGTTCCGACCTGCATGAAAGGCGTAACGATTGGAGCACTGTCTCAACCACCGACCCGGTGAAATTGTAGTTGTGGTGAAGATGCCACATACCCGCGGTTAGACGGAAAGACCCCGTGAACCTTTACTGTAGGCTGCTATTGGGTTGAGATATGTCTTGTGTAGGATAGCTGGGAGACTTTGAACTCCGCACGCCAGTGTGGAAGGAGTCGTTGTTGAAATACCAGCCTGGTCATATTTTAATTCTAACTTCGATCCCTTGAATCAGGGCGAAGGACAGTGTCAGTCGGGCAGTTTGACTGGGGCGGTCTCCTCCCAAAGAGTAACGGAGGAGTGCAAAGGTACACTCAGCCTGGTCGGCAATCAGGCGTAGAGCGTAAAGGTAGAAGTGTGCTTGACTGCGAGACTCATAAGTCGAGCAGGAACGAAAGTTGGCCTTAGTGATCCGGTAATCCCGAATGGAAGGGTTATCGCTCATCAGATAAAAGGTACTCCGGGGATAACAGGCTTATCGCATCCGAGCGTCCACAGCGGCGATGCGGTTTGGCACCTCGATGTCGGCTCATCACATCCTGGGGGTGTAGAAGCTCCCAAGGGTTTGGCTGTTCGCCAATGAAAGTGGTACGTGAGCTGGGTTCAGACCGTCGTGAGACAGGTCGGTCCCTATCTGCCGTGGGCGTTCGAATCTTGATGGGATTCAACTTTAGTACGAGAGGATTTAGTTGGACGAAGCTCTGGTGTACCAGTTGTCGCGCTAGCGGCACGGCTGGATAGCTAACTTCGGAAAGGATAAACGCTGAAAGCATCTAAGCGTGAAGCCCGCCCAGAGATTAGGATTCGTAGACAATAGTCGAAAGCCCCCTGGAAGACGACCAGGTTGATAGGTTGGACGTGTAAGTGCAGTAATGCATTTAGCAAACCAATACTAACGGGCGAAAGTTTGGCCACCGATATCCCGCACTCATGCGGTCCAATCGGATCGGCTTCTGATATTGAACTTGTTCAACTACCAAACAACTTGGCTTCACGGCGGCGAAACATTCGTCGTGAAGTCTTTCCGGCGATCATATCTCAAAGGTTATACCTGTTCCCATTCCGAACACAGTAGTCAAGCTTTGAGAGCCGATGATAGTGCCCACCAGCGTGAAAGTAGGTCTTGCCGGATTTTTAAAAAACCTCTTCGAGTTTGACTCGGAGAGGTTTTTTTGCGCTGCCTGAGTGGTGTAGTTGCCTGTTGGGGCTCTTTGCTTTCTACAGTTGATGGCCCTGAATTGGTTGGTCGTTTTGTTACCGATGGCGCATGAAAAAACTCCGAGCTTTGGGGCTCGGAGTTCTGATTGGATGTTCATGGGTGGCTCATTCGCCGCCGCGTCCCCAGCGTTTGGGTAGCGTGATTGCATACAAAATGACCACCGCTCCGATCGCGAGCATCACCCAGGGAAATCGCTCGCTTGGGGTCCAAACCTTCGTTGTTTGTGCCGGAGTAACGCCCGGGTCCATGAATTCGACCGCGCTTGATTCGGCGGCTGCGTAAACGGTTGCGGAGTCAATCAGCATGGTCTCGACCCCGAGAATGACCATCATGATCCCCACGGCCATGAATAGGCTTCGCCACATTGGATATCGCTCCAGTTAGATTGCCGGTTGCTAGAATGATTCATTTCTTCATTCGGCCGGGGGCGATCGTCGAAACAAAGGTCTTTTGGTTGCTCGTCGCATCCGTTGGGACTGGGGGAATCGTTTGTTTGCATTTGATCGGGATGATCGGTTCAAGCGAATGGAGTTCATAAGAGGTGTTTCGCTTTGACTTCGAGATACTGGTTGACCAAGGGGGCACTTAATTCGTCAGGGAAGGCGTCGACGATCAAGACTCCTTTGTGGCGTAGGCCTCTCAAGACTTCTTCCCGCCATACCAGCATTTCTGCTGCTGCGCCGGCACGATAAAGACTGGTTTCGTCGATGGTTTGGGGAGATTGTGTTTGAGTCTTTTGTTGTTGGACGTGCATCGGCTCGTCAGCGGCATCAAAGATTTCTCGGTCTCGGAGCACAACAGCAAGAGGAAGGTGGGTCCCGGTCAGGTTGCTGAGTTGATCCGAAACGACTTCGGCATTGACCTCATCAATGATGTTGGTGGTGAGCGTGACGAGCGAGCGTTTTTTGCAGTGCGAATTCAAGTACAGAAACGCCTGGTCATAGCGTGATTCGACCATTCGCGGGAATTGATCGAAGCCAGCCTGGAGCAATCGATTCATTTGGCTGGCTCCTCCGCGTGGCGGAAGATACGCATGAATCGTGTCGCTGAAGCAGATCATCCCCACGGAATCGCCCTGGTGAAGGGCGACGTAGGACATCATGAGGATCGAATTCAGGGCGTGGTCAAGCAACGAATACCCATTTCGGGTGTTGGTCATCATCCTGCCGCAATCGAGCAAAAAGATGAGACGTTGGCTCTGGTCACTTTGGAATTGTCGAACGGTTAGCTTGTTGCGCCGTGCGGTGCTTCTCCAGTCGATGTGTCGGTAGTTGTCATCGCGGGTGTAGTCCCGAAGGCGTTCGAAATCGCTGTCCTGGCCAATTCGCCGGGTTCGACGGACTCCGATCAGGCTGAGGCGGTTTGTGCGAGCAAGCAGCGCGTAGTCGGACAGTTGTTTCATGTCCGGGAATATTTTGAGTGGACTTTCCACCGCAAGCGAAATGTGACGCTGCCACAGACCCAATGGACTGATGAGCTTTAGATCGACTCGTTCCAGTGAAAATGCACCTCGGCGGTGAGGTGTGAGCTTTCTCTTGAGTTGCAGCTGTAATCCAGCCGGGAGGTCGAGTTGATGTTGGATGGGTTTGGAAACGAAATAGTCCGGTAAATCGTCTCGAATGAGTCCTTTGATTCGTGAACGGGTGATATTTCGCAGGATCAAGACGCTGTCGAGGGGAACACCGAGCGATCCGGTCCGCGAAAGATTGCGCTCGACTTGAAGTCCTGACTTGCCGATCGCCCGCGTTCCAACCAGGTGCAAGATTCCATCGATCGCTGTGACGGTGAAGATGATCCCGTCGACGAGGGCGAGTACGACCAAAAACGCAGGAACAAAAACGACCGCGATGCTGAGAACCATGCTGGTCATCAGCAATGCGACCCATCGTTTGGTCGGATACAGCCGAAGCCAGAACGCCAAAAAAACCAGCGGGAAGCTGATTAGGACCAACAGCAACCATGGCCATTGGCTGGCTGACTGAAAGAGAGCTTGAATTTGGTTGCCGAAGCCCATTTTGATGCAGCCGATCCAGCACGAAGACTCGTTGTGATATTGCACACGCAGTCTAACACGGACGGACCTCATCGGCGGAAAGCTCGTGGGGCACCAGGAGACCGTTGAGGCATAAAAAACGCCGCGAAATCGGAGGCTCGCTCCCATTCGCGGCGTGGTGCTGGGTTGGTGGTTGGCTGGTCGCCTTCCGCTTTCCAGTGAGTCAGGAACTACTTCAATTCGCCAGCTTCGGTGATTTTGATCAATTCACGGGTGCGTCCGGATTGGCTTCCCTGAGCTTCGATTTTTTTCACAACGTCCATTCCTTCGATGACTCGACCGAAGACGACGTGCTTGCCGTCCAACCATGGGGTTGGAGCAACCGTGATGAAGAATTGAGATCCGTTGGTGTTGCGGCCGGCGTTGGCCATGCTCAACAGCCCGGGCATCGTGTGGCGGAATTTGAAGTTTTCATCAGCGAACTTCGCCCCGTAGATGCTTTCACCCCCGGTACCGTTTCCTGCGGTAAAGTCACCGCCTTGCAGCATGAAGCCAGGAATCACCCGATGAAATGCACTGCCTTCAAAATCCAAAGGCACGCCGGATTTGCCTTCGCCTTTTTCGCCAGTCGACAAAGCACGGAAGTTTTCGGCGGTTTTGGGAACGTCATCACCAAACAGTCCCAGCACGATTCGTCCGGCGGGTTCTTTGCCAATAGAGATATCGAAGTAGACCTTGTGGGTCACTTCGCCTTGGGCTGGATCGGCTGCTGCAGTTGGGGTAGCGGATCCGGCCTGCAGGCAAAACGCCGAAATTCCGACGAGCGACAAAATGATAGAGCGAGCGGTCATAGTCTTTTTTCGGGGGACAAAGGGAGAAATGCCGGCCGCGAGACGGCGGCAATGTTTGCTCATATTGAACCAAATGACCTGGATCGCCACCAACCCCACTGACCATGGGGCGGATCGATCGAGAGTGCTGATTTGGTCTGAGGCGGATTGGTCGAGCCGGAGCACTTGGCCGAGAGCTCGACTTCGTTCTCCAACGCAAGAAATCGTTCTTTGGTTTGATAAAATCTGAACGGCGGCCAGAATTTCGAAACATCGATGCGCCGGTCAGATTCCTTCAACGCGAGAAAAAGTTTGTTGCAGTTTCCTCAATACGGCATCTATGCACGTTGGCCGGAGGACGGTCAGGGATGGATTCATCCAGACGATCTTTCCGTCGTGAGTCGGTTGCTACCCAGCGAACGGGTCATCCGTCGCGAATCGTTCGATGGAACTCACTACCATTGCCGATACGGGGCGTGGAAATTCCGATTGCGTCCGGCTCTTTGGTTGCCGGTTCAAGCCGAAGGATTGGACATCGGTGACGAGGTCGAGACCGTTGGGCTTGGGATGGAAAGAGATTTGTTTGTGGGCGAAGTGGTTGGGATGTACTACGTTCGCCGGAAAGGACGCATTGCGTATCGGCTACGCAAAGCCTCCCAAAACATGCCGAGGCTTTTTCTTCGAGAGCACCTGCGTTTGTTGAGTGAAAAACAGCAGGTCCGGCAGGGCGAGATCGAGCATCCGACGCCGACGTGGGATGGTTCCGGCGAGCGAATTGGGTTCGCTGATTGAACCCGCAGAAAGTTTTGCGATCTCGATTGGGTATCAGCTTTGCGACATCTTCACAACGCGATCGAACTGCTTCTTGGTGACCGGTTGAACGGACAACCGACTGCCTTTTTGAAGCAGCACCATGTCGGAAAGTGGGCTGCGTGCCCTGGTGGCTTCCTCGCGAAGTTCGGCGAGCGTGACCGGACGTTCTAGTTTTTGGTCCAGTTTGACGTCCACCATGAACCAGGTCGGTGATTCGGGATCGCTTTTGGGGTCAAAGTAATGACTTTTTTTGTCCCAAGCGTGGTGATCGGGGTATCCACCGCGAGCGACCGTCGCCAAACCGACGACCGCCGGCGTTTTGCAAGCGGAATGATAGAAGAGAACGCGGTCACCCTCTTCGATTTCATCTCGAAGCAAATTGCGTGCTTGGTAGTTGCGTACCCCCTCCCAGCACGTCGTCAGGTCCGATTCATTGGCTAGATCATCGACGCTGTAGGTCGTGGGCTCCGTTTTCATCAACCAGTATTTCATGTTGCTTGGCGCTCTCGGAAGGTTGGAGTGTTCGGTTGAGTGAATTTGTGCGGGGGTCGCATTTTTTTGTCGAATTGTTTCGGAGGTGTGTCGATACCTCAAGAAGACGCACCGGAAATCTGCGTCGAAGAAACGAATTCGCAGCTCTGCGCATGATTGCGTGAGCCTCCATCAGGCCATGGAAACGGCCGTTCCACCGTTTTCCATGCGCGGTCCGCTAACCGGACTCCGCGATTTGCCCTGAGGGACTCATGAACGTCGACGCTATTCACACTGCATTGGGCATCGCTTTCACCGCCGTTTGGCTTTTTGTCGGACAAATCATTGTCGACAGCCACTAAGCCGATTACGCCCGCGGGTTGATCTCTTCGGATTTGGAGCCCGGCCAAATGGTCTGGCTTCAATTGGTGAGAACCGGCGTGAAGCCAAACGAGCGTGAAACCAAACGAGATTGTTTGCTACCGCGGTTGCAGGCCATGTCGCTGCGGACATGGCAGATAGAAAATTGGCATTGGGCTGGAACGCTCAGTTGGCGGAAAGGCTCACTTAGCAGAAAGGTCGTATGCTACGATTTCTTGATCGTTGCGGATGAACGCGGTTTGGTTCGCGTACGCCGGCGCGGTCCAGGCGACCGAGCGTCCAAAGGCTTCACCCGTTGGCTCGATCGCGCGAAATCGGCCGTGCTCTTGGAAGCCATCTTTCGAGAGAGTCGCAATGATCAAATCGCCGTTTTCTGAAAACACCAAGAAACGATCCGAATCGCCCAGGCGATTGAGGAACGCGGTTCCGTGTTTGATGAACCGTTTTTCATTGGGCTGGGTGGCTTGGAAGGTCGACCAGATTCGATCGCCGGTTTCAAAGTCGACCGCAATCAATTCGCCAACATTGCAATCCGTTCCATAGATCACCCCATCGACGGCGACGGCGGGACTGTTGGATGAATAGACCGAGTGGTCTCGCTCGCCACGCCAAATTTCTTTGGTGGCGTTGGATTGTGGGTCCAGTTCAAACATCACCGACTCGGTGCGAATGCCACTGGCAAAGATGCGGTTTCCTTCCACAACAGGGATGGCAATGGACATGTCGTACATTGGGCTGATGTCCATGTTCCAGATTGGATCGCCGGTGATCGGATCCAAACCATGAACGCCCGTGGGTGAATAGACGAGAAGCTGCTCGCTTTCAGCACGTCTCAAAATGGACGGAGCACAGTAACCGGCGTTGCAATCGAGTTGTTTCCACCGCACTTCGCCGGTGCTTTTGTCGAAAGCCACGATGCCTTGTCCATCGCCACCCACCATCGTGTAGAGCAGGTCGCCGTGCACGAGTGGATGAGCCGAAAATCCCCAAATGGGAACTTCTGCGTCAAAATCGGTCGGAAGATTGCGGCTCCAGACGAGTTCGCCATCGGTGACCGATAGGCAACGCAAATCACCTTCGCTTCCCAAAATATAGACATGGTCGCCATCGACCGTTGGAGTGCAGCGTGGACCGGCGGGGTAGGAAATGCTGTAGGGGCGTTCGTATTCGTGTCGCCACAGTTCTTTGCCGGTTTCTGCGTCCAGCACAATCAGCCGTTCGTCGCCGGTCAAATCGGCTCGTTTCCCAGGATCGTTGAAAGCTTCGCCTTGGCGTTTGGCATAGTCGAATACAAAAACGCGACCGTCTGCGACGGATGGTCCGGCATATCCACCCGCAATTTTGGCTTTCCACTTCAACGGAAGTCCCGATTCGGGAATCTCGTTGACCACGCCTGATTCACGATAAACGCCGTCGCGTTGATCGCCCTGCCAGCCCGACCAATCGTCGGCGGGCAGGCAGTTTCCTGACAAAGCGAGGCTACCCGACGTGATCAGAGCGGCGGCGGCACGCCGAAGAGTGAAGGTGGACAGCATGGGAGAGAAAACGAAATCACGCATGATGAGTGGTCCAAGGAACGTTGTGGATTGGTTTGCGTACTATATGTTCTTTCCCGCGTTCTTTCCGCGTCTGCTTCAACTCGAGTCCGCCATTTAGGTTGCCGTTGCAATGCGATTGATTTTGATGCGTCACGCCAAAAGCGATTGGGCGGACGCTAGTTTGGATGACCACGACCGGCCGTTGAATGCTCGCGGGCGTCGCGACGCACCGCGAATGGCGGGATGGATGAAGGAAAGTGGCTGCCAACCGGATTTCGTTTTGTCATCCGACTCGAAACGCACTCGAGAAACATTCTCGTTCTTGGAAGCACGTTGGGGACAGTCGGTTCCGGTGCATTTTTCATCGAAACTTTACCTGGCATCCGCACCCAGAATTCGCGAAATCATTCAATCGACTTCGGAATGGTTGTCGGGCGATCAAGACGAATCCATCCAGATGCCGGAGACTTTGTTGGTCCTTGGACACAATCCTGGGATCAGCACGGCCGCCAGCGAGTTGCTCGGTCATGCATGCGGGCTGCCGACCGCCGCTTTGGTGATTTGGACGTGTCAAATTGATTCGTGGGCGAGAGAGCTAACTCTTTCAAATTGCAAACTGCTGGATTCGATGCGTCCGAAACAATTGCCGTGATGGTTGCTGGCAACGTCCTGCTGGATACGAAGCCATCGTTTGGGGCGTTGCTAGGGAGGTTGACTGGAAGCGACCCCATCCGTGATTCTCGTGCCAACCAATCAGCGGGACGCGGTGAGGCTTGCATCGGTGAAGATGCAATCGATCGATGCTCCCTGGCAATTGGCCGAACTTGTCTGACGCGTTCTTCGTTTCTTCCCGGAACAATCTTTTGGATCGTTTGCTTGCCGAACCGTCGTTGCGAATGTTCTTGGTTGCCGCTGCGGTGCTGGCACACTTTGGTTTGCGTCTGACTTTCTACAACCGTTTGAACTCCATGGGGTGGAAACGGGCGACCATCAAGCGGACTGAGAAAATTGCTTTCGTCGAAACTTGGTTCACTCCGTGTGTGATGGGTTGGTTGTACGGATCCGACGTTTGGGATTGGATCCACGGTGATGTGACGGTGATCTCATTGCCAGCTTGGGTCATTGCCTACGCCATTGCATGCTCGGTTCTCGGTTTGGTTTTTGGCTCGCTATGGTTGTTGTGGCGACCGATCTTCAGGGTGCACCATGTCCCCGTCGTTCGCGAAGTTCAGGTGCACGATGTGGTCAATCGGACCGGTCGCTCGCTCGCACGAACTCGGAAATGCCGATGGGCGGCGAAGCTTCCATTCAATCAGATCTTCCAAATGTCGGTGGAACAAATCGAGCTACCGGTTGTCGGTTTGCCCGACGAGCTGGATGGCTACAAGGTGGCGCATCTTTCTGACATTCATTTGACTGGCCAAGTCGAACCCGAGTTCACACAGCATGCCATCTCGGCAGCGAATGAGTGGCGACCCGATTTGTTTGCATTGACGGGCGACATTGTGGACAAGCAGCCTTGTGTCGCTTGGCTGCATGATTTGTTTTCAAAAGCGAGTGCGTCCGACGGTTGCTACTTCGTTCTCGGAAATCATGACACGCGAATTTCCGATCCGGATGTGGTGCGTGAGCGAATGAAAGGGGCTGGGTGGATTGATGTTGGTGGACTCGTTCATTCAACGCGGCTTCGTTCTGTTTCCTGTGCGTTGTCTGGAAATGAGTACCCCTGGTTTTCGCGGCCGAGCGAGCAGGCGATGCGGGGGGCGGATGCTGAGTTTCGGTTTTGTGTGTCACACAGCCCCGACCAATTTGATTGGTGCCGACGCAATCAGGTCGATCTGATGCTCGCGGGGCACACTCACGGAGGGCAAGGTCGGTTGCCTATCGCGGGACCAATCTTGAGCCCGAGCTGGCATGGCAGCCGCTGGGCATCCGGTGATTTCTATCGTGCACCCACGACGCTGCATGTTTCTCGCGGACTTAGCGGAGTCCACTTGTTGCGAATCAACTGCCGGCCTGAGTTGTCGCTGATCACACTGCGGTGCTCACACGCTTAGAGGGACGCATTCAATGCGTGGCGAGAGTCGTCAAGGATTTTGGGACATCATGGAGGTACTCGAAACTCTTGACGAGTTTCGCTACTCCTGATGAGTTTCGTTGCGCATGATGAGTTTTGTTACGCTCGATGAGTTTCGCTACGTGGCGAATGAGTCACTTTTGCGAAGAGAACTTTTCCAGCGATCGGTCAAGTAGTTTGATCGCAGCGTCGATGTGATCGTGAGTGGTGATCATTGGCGGGGGAAGGAATCGCAGTCGTGCAGGTTCGGCTCCGCACAGAAACCCGAGCAAGCCTTCTTCGAACATCAGGTTCATCAACAATTTGGCATGGTCCAGCGTTCCGTCACCAGGCGTGAAAACAATCATCATGCCTTCGCCGTAGGGACCTGAAATCAAACCGGAGTGTTTATCCGCAAGCTGCTGCAGTTGTTCTGCAAAATAAACATGACGCGTCATGTTGGCACCGTCGTTGCCAAAGCAATTCGCGGCCTGAAGTCCGTCGAGCGTTTTCAGTCCCGTCGCGATGGCGGAGGTTGATCCGGTGAAGGTTTGGCTGAGGATCGGTGCCTTGGGATGGAAATCGTTTCGGTAGAGCGTTGCACAGACCTGAGTGATTTTGCCGACGGTCACGATGTCAGCAAACTCGTCCAAGCCATAGTGTTGGAATGCGAATGGTCGACTGGTACGCGAAAAGGTTTGAATCTCGTCGAAGATGATCGGCACACCGGCTTCGCGAAGTGGTTGGCACAGCGCGCTGAAAAAATCGTGGCTTCCGGGGTAGTAGCCGCCTTCGCCCGCAATGGGTTCGGCCCAGAAGGCGGCGTGTTTGCCAGGGTATCGTTTCAGCAATCGTTTCAATTCATCGACTGCCCATCGCTTGGATTTCTCAGGGTGATCGGGATGAACAAACGGTAGATAGTCGACTTGGATGGCTTCCGGCAATCCGTTTCGATAGGCGGGGCGGTCGGTCAAGGCAGCCAAGGCGATCGACCTTCCAGCAAAAGCATTGTCGAACGCGATGATGCGATTGGCTGGTTGTCGATGGTGGAAGGCGAGTTTCAATGCATTTTCGTTTGCCATCGCACCGCTGGTGGAAAGCAACACGTGTTGCAGTGGGGCACCGGACTCACAGGCCAACGCGACCAACCGTTTCATCATTTCGATGCTGGCAGGGTTCTGTTGAAGGTTGCCCTGCATGACGGTGTCTTCGATCGCCGCGTCAATGCTGGCCGCGACCAGATCGGCGTGAGAGTGTCCGCCGCCGTGAACGCCAATCCCGCCGATGAAATCCAGTTTGACGCTGCCATCGGCGAGTTCGACGTAAGGGCCGTTGCCCAAGCCCGAGGCAAAGTAGGGCCAAATGGGTGGTCCGCCGCGGACCGATGTGAAATCATCGATCAAGGATTGGTAGCTCGCCGATAGTTCCGGATCGCTTGGTGAGACGTCCGTCATGGACGCCGCATGGTCACGCATCGCATCGGCAATCAACTGCTTGGCCTGTGCGATTCGGGGATCCTGACGAAGGGATTCAGCGTGAAGCATATTCAAAAACGATTGGCGAAAACGGGCTCAAACGGGGGAACCTCCCCTTGGCTACATCCAAGAGCACGCATCTTGATTCCCGGTTCGCTTCTTGGCAATCACGGCTGGGTGATCGTTGCCGATCAGGGCGGAAAAAACTAAGCTTTGCGGATTGGATTTTGTTCACCTACCTGCCTGAAAAGCTGCTTTTCCATGCCTCAGCCTCGCGTACTTGTCCTGCGTGCTCCCGGTACTAACTGCGACGTCGAAACCGCCCACGCGTTTGAACTCGCCGGTGCGGTCGCCGAACGAGTGCACGTCGGGCGATTGATGGAAAACGCTGCGTTGGCCAGTCGCTATCAGATTCTCTGCGTGCCCGGCGGATTCAGTTACGGTGATGACATCGCAGCCGGCCGAATTCTGGCAACTCGGATGCGACGTCACCTCGGCGATTTGATGCACCACTTCGTCGACAGCGGAGACAATCTGGTTCTGGGGATTTGCAACGGGATGCAGGTGTTGATGCGATTGGGCGTGTTGACCAGCGGCGTTGGGCAACTTCAAACCGCGGGCGGGCCATCGGAGGAAGCTGACCAATCGGTGCCACCCGCGACGCTGACTTGGAACAATCACGGTCGATTCGAAGACCGCTGGGTGAACTTGGCCGTTGATGAAACGCCATGCGTGTTCCTCAAGGGCATTCAACAAATGTATCTGCCAATGGCTCACGCTGAAGGCAAGTTCATCGCTCGCGACACGGACGTGTTGGAAGAACTGCGATCGACCGGACGATTAGCACTTCGATACTGCGAACCATCCGGCGAAATTCAATCCGAGACGTTGCCGTTCCCCATCAATCCCAATGGTGGCGATGCCAACGTGGCCGGAGTGTGTGATGCCAGCGGCCGGGTGTTTGGTTTGATGCCGCACCCCGAGCGACACATTGATCCGACCCAGCATCCTTACTGGACTCGCCGCAAGGAACAACCGGAACATGGTGACGGATTGCAGATGTTCCGAAACGCGGTGGAGTGGTTTGCTTGAGCGAGAGCATGACGCCCGTTGAAGAGTCGGAAACCCGGTTCGCGTTTGGAAAGAACTGGGCGTCGTTTCTGGATCAGTTTGACGCCGAACGGTTGCAGCACGCGACTTCTTCTTTGAAGTCGCTCTTGCAAGTGGAATCACTGACGGGCAAACGTTTCCTCGACATCGGCTCCGGCAGCGGTCTGTTTTCTTTGGCGGCTGTATCGATGGGGGCCGAAGTTGTCAGCGTGGATTTGGATGATGACAGCGTGGCTTGCACGCGAGAACTTCGCGAGCGAGCGGTTGCGGAGGATCTGGCTGTGGCTGAACAATGGCAGGTCCAACAAGGATCGGCGCTTGATGCGGAGTGGTTGACTTCGCTTGGGACGTTTGACGTTGTCTACAGTTGGGGCGTGCTCCATCACACCGGACAAATGACCGCGGCGATCGAGGCAACCTCATCGGTGGTCGCACGTGGTGGTCAATTCGCGATTGCGATTTACAACGACCAAGGCGGCGGTAGCAGGCGGTGGTTGAAGATGAAGCAAGGGTATCATCGCTTGCCCGCATGCTTGCGTCCGGCGTATGTCGTTCTGGTCGCAGGTTGCTACGAACTGAAGTTCGCACTCGCGAGGCTGGCCCGAGGTCGTAACCCGCTGCCGTTCGCGGATTGGCGAGCGAAGAAGTCTGACCGCGGCATGAACGCGTGGCATGATTGGGTCGATTGGATCGGCGGGCTCCCGTTTGAGGTTGCCAAGCCGGAGGCAATCATCTTGCCGCTGCGTGAAAAAGGATTTGTGCTCGACAACCTCACCACCGTCGGATCGGGCTGGGGATGCAACGAGTACGTTTTTCGGCGTCTGGAAGAATCGGCGAAGTCATTACCGTAGGCCATGTTTTACATGGCGATGGTTGTTGGCCGGTTTTCCTGACCTTCGCGTTGGCTCGTTGAGGGACGCCTCGCTTTGTTCCAAAGCATCGGCGTGGTCGCCAGGTGGAACCTGGCCTACGACCTGAAATGTGGTCGCCGGGTTCGCCAGAGTTCAAACGCCAACCTGTAACTCGGTGGTCCCCCACCGAGAACGAAACCTCAGTCACGGCGAGGATTGCCTCGCGACAGCACATCACTTGACGACCAAGCCTGGTTCACCCGGCATACTGATGCGACAAGGATCGCAAATTGATTCCCGCGAATTTTTGCAAAGAGGTTTTTACGATTCGTCGGAGAGCGGACTGCGGGCAGGAATGAGCAAACCGGCGGCGATGAAGGCGAACTGGGTGGCGAAGAAGATCGCCAGGTTGCGTAGCATGCCTTCGGTGAAGCCGTAGCTGTGCAGGCCAATGCCAAGTTCGTTGGTGCCGAACCAGCTCCAAGCCGTAATAATGTTGCCACCGATCGCCAGGATAGAGAATCCACGTGCGGCAACCATTTTGTCCCAGCGTGCGTGAAGCATCAGTGCGTTCCAGATCACGATCAGCAACGCGCCGTTCTCCTTGGGATCCCAGCCCCAGAAGCGACCCCAGGAATCGTCCGCCCAAAGTCCACCGAGCACCGTGCCGATGAAACTGAAGAGGATGCCAAAGCACGAGGCTCCGTAAACACAGCGATACAAGTCGCGGCGGGCTCGATCGCTGGCGTTGATCCAACCGGAAATCAAATACCCGATTCCGAGCAACCCCGCGACGAGAGTTGCTACGTATCCAAGTGAAACGCTGATCACGTGCGTGCTGAGCCAGAACTGAGTGTCCAGAACTGCTTGCAGCACGCCCATTGTTTCGGCTTGTCCCACGTTCAGCGTCAGGTTGTAAGCGACTCGTAGCGTCATCATCCCGGCGACGGCGGCGAGCATGTTGCCCGTTCCATAACGGAAGATCCGTTCGATGATCAGACCAAACAGGACGGCCGCCCAACCAATGAAGATTGCTGAGGAGTAAAGGTTGATCACCGGAGCACGACCGGTGATGTAGATTCGAGCCAAGATGACAACGGTATGGATCACAAACGCGATGGCGACTGTTCCCCAAACGGCCATCCCCAATCGTGGTGAGTCCACCGCGAAATAGATCAGTCCGAGGATGATCGCCAGGATGTAAAGTCCCGTCGCAATCGCCGTTGGGTTCGCCGATCCAAGCCACTGTTCCAGCGAAACGGCAAAGTGATCGTACCCTTGGATTTTGTAGGCCTGGACCGCGGCGAGGTGTGAATCAACCGCTTCGTTGAATGCCGCAGGATCCTCTTCGTTGTAACCACGGATCATTTCACCAAAGCTGCGAATGCCCGGGTCGCTGTTCTTTGGAGCGATGCCTTGTTTGGCCATGTTGAAGAACGCCGGAGCGAACGCCGTCCAATCCATCTGTTGAACACTTTCGGTCGCTTCCTTCATTGGCGGAGGAACGACGGCGGGAGCTGGCATCTGCGCCAGACTGTCCATTTGCCGTTCGAGCTGACGCAAGGCGAAGAGTTGTCGGGTCTGTTCGCTGGTGCCTTCCGGGAAGAAGCTTGCGGGGATCTCCTCGGGGACTGGCAAACGCATCGCGGCGGCGGCTACCGTGTACTGACGAGTCCGCATGTCGAGTTCGATCAGCTTCTTATCTTTGAAGTCTTGGTCGACTGACTCTTTGGCTCTTGCTTCTTTGACCAGTTGAGTGAACCGCTCGACGTTTTGACCGATTTCATCGAGCGAATAAAGCTTGCTTTCCTTTCGGTCGAGGTCGAGTTCCGCGCGAATTTCTTCGGCATCGATTCGGAACATCGGCATGTACCGCAGAGCGGGGGCGTCCACCGCGACTTCCATCAGCCACTGAACTGCGGAGAGTTTTTTGGTTTCCACACGGTCCTTGATTTCGCTGGGCGCGGCATCCAGCGGCAACGAATCCTTGTTGGTCATCGCCTTCAACGTTTGTCGCGCGTAGGCGTCCAACGGCATCACTCGCCCGCCGTATTGCACGGGGATTTGACCGAGGGCGGCCAAGTCGAATTCGGTGGCACGATCTGCAGGTTTCAATTTGTTTCGCATGGCCACACTGGGAGCCAGGACAACCGTGACGATCGCCGCCAATGCCGCCAGATAAATGACCACAGGCAAGTTTTTTCGCGACGCGGGGGCCGGCCCGGATGTCTCGACACTTTCGGCGTATTTGGCATCCGCATCTTCGTCTTTGCCGAATTCAGCCAGTTCGCGTTCGTTCTCTCGTCGTCGTCGTGAAATGAATCGAGTCAACGTGCCCCAGAAGTGAACCAGCATGCCCAGTCCGGTGATGCTGCAAGCAACGTACGGGATCAACCATCCCGAATTGCGTACGACTTGGATTCCGGTCAGTTCTTTGCCGCCCGGCAAAGCTGTGTAGTTCGATTGGTAGAACGTCTCGCCGCGATATCGCAATGGGTTGTTCATCCACACGCGTTCTTTGCGGTCCTCGCCAGTTTCGCTATCGACGATGCGAATGAATGACGAATAGTCGCGTGGGGTTTCGGTGTTGCTGTAGTTGATGCGACGAACGTCTTCGAGTTGAACCCAGTAAGGTTTCACTTCGCGGTGCAGACGCAAGCCAATTTCATAGTCTTTGTCTCCCAAAGTGACGGTGTCGAACATGTCTTTGCTTGTCCCGTCAGGAACCAGCATTTCGCGATCATTGATCGACTGGCTGACCATGTAGACGCCGAGGGATTCTTCAGATTCCGGATCGATCAGCTCGACGTAAGCGGCGGGCAGATTCATGGCCATGTCGGCGCCGCCCGATTTGGGACGCTCTACGGCGGACGCTTCCAATCCAATCCCGGTGGTCGCGGGAGAGGCATCGTTGTGTTCATCGATTCCCGCGTTTTCAAAGTATTCAAGAACCTTGATGTGGAACGGCAAGGCTGGGTCTTCGATCGTCGATTCGTTCGCAGCAGCTCGCATCAAACGCGAAGCTGGCACAGCAACCACATTTTGAATGGCGTCGTCTGTGTGGATGAACTGCAATTCCACTTCATCAAGGTTGACAAAGGTGTTGGTGGATTGCCCCTCAACCAAGCTCAGTCGTTGTTCCATTTGGCGATCGCCAAACGCGAATTGGCCGACCATCAACAAGCCAACGCCGAGGTGCAGCAGCACGTTGCCGCCTTGCTTGCCAAAGGCGAGTTGGCATCCAACGAGCATGATCAAGCCGGCGCCCAATCCCTTTGCCAGTTGCCAAACGATACGAAGACCTGGATCACCGATCCGGTTGCCTGTGATCAAGCAATACAGCACAACCAAGCCAAGCAGTGCCGCGGTTCCGTAGGTTAAATACCGTAAGGTTGGAAGCTTCACAGACGATGCCGCGATCCCCGTTGCGATTGCGGCGATGGCGGTCAGGCCCAAAACAGCAGCCCACAGACTTTCGTAGGAAAGCCACGATGGGGGCGTGCCCTGCAAGCCATCGTCACTATGTCCGGTGAAAACAATCACTCCAGCAACCAAGAAGCCGGCGACCAAGAACCCGACGCCAGCGGCCAGTCGTCCGCCGCTGGCTTGTAGCCGAAAGCGAGTGATCTTGGCCGCAATCAGGTTAATCATCAGCAGCGCACCAATCATCGCGCCACCAGGGAACGGCAGGATTCCCGGGATCGGCTGGGCGTGCCGGTAGAAAGCCTGAGGGAAGAAGTCGTCGATGTGCAGCGGGGCAATCCACGACAAGAAGTATCGCTGTTTAACCTCCTGCATGTTCATTTCGTCTTGGGCAAGTGTTCCCACCAAGACCAAGATGATCGAAAGAGCGAACAAGGTCACTGTCAGCTTCAACGATCCCGCGGCGGCTAAGATTCGCTGTGGCGTCAACGAACTCAAAGCTTCCGCGAGAGGGTTGTGATCGCCTGAGGACGTTTGTGAATCGTTGGTGACGGTTGCCATCGGAAGACTCGTGAGATTGGCGTCGATTGAACGGCGGAAAAGGGCAGGGCGGAGCCCAATAATCAGTACTGAAGTGATTCCAGGAAACGTCGCATTTCCTGGTCTTGATCTTTGATCACTTCGGCGGGACCAGTCATTTTGATGAATAGGCTGAAGTCGTTTTCCAGCGGAACAATGGTCGCATCAATGGAGGAAGCGGATTTGTTTTCCGCATCCTTGGGCAGCAAGATGAACCGCTGAGCGTCGCGTCCAGCAACCGTGAGTTTTTCAGCGGACTCCAACGCCGCATCGACTTCCGCGTCGTCGGGTTGGCCGCCTTCGACTTGGCCCATCCAGCGAGCCACGTTGCCGCGAAGATCGCCGCCGGCTGTGATGACGGTGACTTCTGCGGGTGCGTCTTCGGGGCCGACGTTGAATGCCGCCAGCCGCATCATGCTCATCCGGCCGTCACGCCAACCTTCGGGGCGTTCGAAGTCCAACTCGGGGGTTGAACTCGATGATTCCGTCTTGCTTGATTCGCCTGGAAAAGCCTTCTCCTTTGCAGCGGGCATGGATTCGCCTTTTGCTTTGGCTTGTTCGATCGCCTCTTGTGCATCGCGTGGCAAACCAGCGTGTGGGTCGGATGAAGCGTCGCCCGCAGATTGGCCACCCATCATTGGACCGCCCGCCATCGAAGCAAAGGGGGCGTTGCCAGCCATCATGGATGAACTGGAACTACTCGGGCGTCCCGTGACATCGACCCAGATCGCTGGCGCGTCGGCGAATGCTTCGGACGTGCCTCCAGACCACTCCATGGTCTCACCGCCAGCCCATTCATCGTCGCTGTCTTCCAGTCCAACCTGTTTGCGCCAACGGTTGACATTCATGGTCACCAATTCGGACCAATCATCCATTCGTGTCAGCTGAGAAATACTGAGATCTAACTGCTGGACCGGCGTGTTGATGTCAAAGGATGCAAAACGCATCATTCGTTCTTTGCCCTTTTGCCATTCCGCCGGCACGTCGTCCAGGATGGGGACGCCGTCTTCGAACTTGACCGACTCGACAAATTCGCGAAAGGAATCGTCGATCAGGTCGACCGCGGATTCCCGGCCCATAATTTTGAAGAACCAAGCTTGGTCTTTCTGCGGAAGGATCGCGGCGATTGTGCGAGTGTCCTCCTCGGCCAGGACGGCTGGCTTCTGCGTCGGCACTTGGTAAGTGATGATCGGAGCTTCTTGGGTGCATCCCCCAAGGACGCTCAGCAAGCACAGGCCAGCAACGCTAGCAATCGTGGGGACGCACACTGCCCGGGGAAGGGCATGCACGCGACGGATGAAGGACGGCATAGGTGGGAAACGAAGAGTTTTGTGGAGGCGGGGAGCAGTCGTGATCGAATTTCCTCCCCCGCGGCATTTCACCTAAAAGGGAGCGAAAAACGGGACCCTCCATGGTGACCGATTTTTGCGTGAATCCAAGCTCAGATTAACTGCTATGTGTATTGAAACGCGACGGCAGACCGATTTGTTCTCACGCCAGAGTCAATGGACCGCAGGTAGTAGCCAAATTCGCGATCAATAGCGACGTCGCGTCGCAGGAGCCTGGACCGGGGGAACGCGGGCGAAAACGGCCGTCGCAGGCCGGTTTCTTCCGCAATTAGCCTGCAAAACGAGTTTCAAGCTTGTGAAGTGCTACTGCGGTGTGACCTTCACCACGACGCCTTTGAACGCTGGGGTCTTGCTCTGCGGGTCAGCATACCGAGCCACCAACACGTTGGATTCAGGGTAGTACATCAAGGCGTTGCCTGGACGGATCTTTTCGTACCCGCGAGCCAGGATGTTGTTCATCGACCCTATGTCGTTGGCGACGGTCACTCGCTGATCGTGCTTCAGACCTAGACGCTGGAGGTCGTCCGGGTGCATCAGGATGATGTCTCGGCGGTCCTGGTTTCGATACAGGTCTTCCTCTTCGTAGACGACCGTGTTGAATTGGCCTTCGCTGCGGACCGTCATCAAACGCAGTTCCTGTTCGCCCGTGCCTTTCAGCTCAGGGATCGAGTGGCAGTGCAAAATGCCACGGCCATCCGGCGTTCCGAATTGAGGCTCGTAGAACGTGCGACCGTCGATTTGGAATTCTTCCTTGGTTTTGTCGATCGAGGAAATCTTCTCGTAACCCGGAACCACCTTTCCGATCCAATCGCGAATGGTGGATGTGTGATGCATGGCATCCCAGTCGATCCCCTTGGCATCGGGTCGCAATCGCGATCCGAGGGTTGCGATGATTTCAACCTCGCTGCGAGGACCGGGCAATCGTCGTGGGCCTCCGTCGCTGAGACGCACGAAGTTGAACATGGATTCTTGCGTGGTCGGTTCCGGTTCCTCGTCGCGTGCCAGCACCGGCAGGATAATCGTTTCTTTGGCGAGACCGTGTGCGTGCCCCGTGTTCATCGTGGTGTTCATCATCACGTTGAGATCGAGGTTTGAAAGGGCCTCTCCGGCGAAGGTCGCATCGGGGTTGGAACCGAAGAGATTTCCACCCAAGCAGAATCCTGCTTTGATCTCGCCTGACGCGGCACCTTCCATGCAAGCCAACGTGTCCAAACCCTCGGTGGTTGGAAGCTCCACACCAAACTCGTTTTGCAGTGCATCAAAAATTTGCTGTTTGAGTTTGGGCGTGACGCCGACGCTGCCGATTCCCTGCACGTTGCTATGGCCGCGAATGGGCATCAACCCGCTACCGGGACGTCCGACCATGCCACGGCACATCGCCAGGTTGGCAATCGCTTGGACGTTGTCGACGCCATGAGCATGATGGGTAATTCCCATTGTCCAAGAAAAGACCGCGCGTTCACTCTTAGCGTACAACGCGGCGATCGCTTCCATGTCCGATCGCGGAACGCCGGACTTCAGTTCGAGTTCATCCCAGCTCAACGTCTCAAGCTTGGCGAGGTACTCTTCATGGCCGTTGCAGTGACCTTGCAAGAAATCCAAGTTGATGTCATTGCTGGCTTTCAGAGCTTTGGCAATTCCCCAGAGCAACGCCAGGTCACCGCCGATGTGCGGTTTGTAATAGTGCGTTGCGACCTTGGTTCCTTTGAGAAGCGATATCGGGTCGCTGGGAATTCGGAAGGTGACCAAGCCGGTTTCTTCGACCGGGTTGATGACAATGACCTTTCCGCCACGTCGGCGAACGTGCATCAAACTGGTCATCAGTCGTGGGTGGTTGCTGGCCGGGTTGCCGCCAATCAGGAACACGCAATCCGATTTCTCGAGGTCTTCGAGTTGGATCGTGGCGGTGCCGGTTCCCAGACTGGATTGCAACCCCACGCCGCTGGCTTGGTGGCAGTAGAAGCTGCAGTTGTTGACGTTGTTGGTGCCGTAAACCCGTGCCAGCAATTGCAACAAGAAACCGGCTTCGTTGCTGCTGCGTCCGCTGAAATACCAAAATGTTTCTTCCGGGCGAAGCGAAGCGAACTTTGCCGCGATGGTTTGGAAGGCTTCTTCCCAAGTGATGGTTTCGTAATGCGACTCGCCTTGGCGGTACCGCAACGGGTGAATCAAACGTCCCAAGTGTTCCAGCTCTCGCGGCGTCATCGCAGCGAGTTCGGCAATGGACGTTTTCTTCCAAAACGGTGGCTGGATCCCCGGTTGCATGTCAGCCACCATCGCCTGCAAACTTTTTTTGCAGACTTCTGGGAAGGATCCAGATTCGTTGACCATCCCGCCTTTCTGGCCACCCATGCCGACCGCACAGGTCTTGCATGAGTTGCGAGTTCGCATGGCTTTGTAAAGCTTCCAAACGCTCCCGGATTCACGTCCTTTCTTGAACGTGTACCAAATGGCTCGGAAGCCGCCGCCGCTGCCAACTTTCATCGGATAGGTCTTTCAAGACGAGGATTGTCACTCATTCAAGCGGAATCGGGTGCGTACCAAGCGTCGAGCAAGGTTTGAAGGGATTGCACCTTTTCCGGCTGTTGATCCGCCAGGTTTCGATTCTCGTGTGGATCCAACTTTAGATTGTAGAGTTCAGGCGATCTGCCCGTCATCCGACTCGATGGATCGATCAGTTTGTAATTGCCCTGAATGACCCACCGATACTGCAAACTGTCGGCTGGATTGTCCATCGACTGAATGTCGTGCTCAAAAATCTCTCCATAGATTGCTTGGCGTTCTTCCAACGAGGTTTCATTTAGAACGTTGATTCCGGGCAATCCGTTGGGAGTCTCTAGTCCTAGCAGGCTCATGGTGGTTGGCACGACATCAATGGTTGACACCAAGTGCTCGTTGTCCATTCGCGGTTCAATGACGCCGGGCAATCTGTACATGATCGGTGTGCGCGTGCCGCCTTCGTTGGGACTGCGTTTGCTTCGCGGTGCGTAGCGGCTGGCGTCGGTTCGGTTGATCCAACCGTTGTCGGTGACATAGATGACCAGCGTGTTGTTGGTCAGAGAATACTGGTCGAGAAGCCCGAGCAATTCGCCGCAGGTTTCATCAAACCATTCGCACATGGCCCAGTACTTTGCGATGGGGAGCGAGTCAGTCTTTTCACGATACTTCGCTAGCAGTCGCTCGGGCGGATTGTGGGGTGTGTGTGGCAGGAACGGCGCGTACCACAAGTAAAATGGTTGCTGTTTCGATTGAGTGTCGGCCAGAAAATCGTCGATGACCTTCATCCCGTTACGACCGATTTTCAGACCTGAATCGCCATGTCGCCCGTCTCGAGTGAAGTCGCCGTGAGTCATGGCGTCGGTGAAGCCGGCTCGCGAAGGTTTCCCCTCCCACCATTTGCCCGTTTGCAGGCTGCGGTATCCATGTGGTGCGAGCAACTCCGGTTGGCAATCCAATGCGTCCACGTGCTGCAGGTATTGCATGCGACTTTTGACGTATTGCGGCTGCTGATGGGCGGGCCGCTTCACGCCCTGTTCCATGCCAGGCCACGGCGGATCGTTGCCGACGATCCCGTGTTGATGGGGGTACAAGCCGCTGATGATGGTCGCCAGTGACGGTCGGCACAAGCTGACCGGTGAGTAGCCTCGCGTGAACGTGAGGCTTTCTTTCGCAAGCCGATCGAGGTTGGGGGTCTCGATGTGCGGGTGTCCCATGAAGGAATAGTCCGTCCATGCTTGGTCATCGCTGAGAATGACAACAACATTCAGCGGTTGATCGTTCGCCTTGATTGGCTTCGCAGCTAAGAGAACCACGCAGCATGCTGCCAGGGCCAGCTTGCAACTTTGATGGGGGAAAGACTTCATGGGAGAGATGGGAGTGTGGGGAGAAGGTGGGAGTCACTCGTTCACGATGTACTCATCGGGAAACGTCGCAGGAGGGGATTGCGTCGCATCGCGAAGCGGAAACCGCGGGCCGTGATCTTCCAACAGCGGCATCTCCATGCCCGTGCTGTTTTTCAAATGTTGCCACAGTTGTTGGTTGAGCGATTCGACTCGGTCAGCATAGCTCGGATCATGGATCAGGTTACGGGTTTCACCGGGATCGGATTCGAGGTCATAAAGCTCGTCACGATCCCAAAGCCCGTGACATCGAATGTATTTGAAACGCCCACCAATCACCGCATGCAGTGTTGGGGTGTGTGGGTAGTTGCGTTCCCAGTAATACTCGTAGAGCAACGTGCGGTCATCGAGCGATTTGGCGTCAGCGGAGCAGAGTTCTTTCCAAACGCTTTGTCCGTTGAGATGGCTCAGGGGGGAAGCGCCAGCGGCTTCCAGCAAAGTCGGGGCAATGTCGATGTTGCCGACCAAGCCATCGAACGGTTGCCCGGCCGGAATTTGGCCAGGAGCAACCATTAATAACGGCACTTTCGCGCTGGCTTCGTAGGCGGTTCGCTTGTCGATCAAGCCATGGTCGCCAAACTGAAACCCGTTGTCGCCCATGTAGACGACAATGGTGTTTTGATCGAGGCCCCGCTGTTCCAGGAAACGACGCAAGCGACCAACTGATTCGTCCACCGCCAATAGGGATTCACAATATCGTCGGTAATAAACCTCTGGGCTGAAGCCTTTCAGGTTGTAGCCAAAGTCCACTCCGTGACGGCTGTTTCGTTGGTTGCGAACCCACATCGGCTTGTCGCCGTCTTCCATCGACTCCGCAGTCGGGATTTGGATTGGTAGAGGCTCATTGTCGTAACGGCCTCGATGGCGATCCGCGGGAACGAAATCGGCGTGAACCGCTTTGTGGCTAACGTACAAGAAGAACGGTTTGTTAGGGTCGCGGTCGCGAAGCCACTGCAGAGAATAGTCGGTCAGTTCGTCGGTGATGTAGCCGCGTTGTGGAACACGTTTGCCGTTAATGTTGAAACCATCGTAGGTCGTTTGTGGCACCTCTCGTGTGGTGCCGTGACCATCGGGCCAGTAGGTGCCTTGGCCTTTGAATGAGATCCAATGATCAAATCCACGTTGAGGATCATCGATGTCGCCGCCCATGTGCCACTTGCCGATGAACGCGGTTTGGTAGCCGGCTTTCTGCAAGTGCTGCGGAAAGAACACCAGGTTCGGATCCACCGCGTGATAGTTGTCCACAACGCGATGGTTGTGAGCGTATTGACCGGTCAGGATCGACGCGCGGCTGGGTGAACAAAGTGAGGTGGTCACATAGGCACGACGTAGCATGGCTCCGTCGCTTGCCATCGCGTCCAGGTTGGGAGTTTCCAAAAACGGGTGGCCGGCGACGCCGAGGCAATCGAATCGATGGTCGTCGCAGAGAATGAACAGAATGTTCGGGCGAGCCTGATCCGCAGCAAAGGAGTTTGCAAAGCTCGAAGCCGCTGTCAGGACGAAGAAAAACCCAACCACGAAACGGATTCGCGATTGGGTTGTGTGGACATCAAATTGCATGGGGATCAGGAGTCGATTTCGACGCGTTCGCCGTGCTCATCACGGCAATCCACTTCCAAGTGTTCCGGGAACAGTCCTTCGCTGCCGAGGATTTGAACGGTCATGTTACCGGATTCTTCCATCTCGCTGACGGTGCGTCGTTTCTTGTTGTTCAAGAACGCGCTGACTTCGTCGTTGACGCGAACGGTGACTCGAACGATGTGCTTATTCTTGACCGCCAAAGCGAGCATGCGGACGACTTCGATCGACATGCTTTCAGGTGTCTTGACCAATCCGCGACCTTCGCAACACGGGCAGTCTTTGTAGATGCTGCGTTTCAGGCTGGGGCGGATGCGTTGACGCGTCATCTCGATCAAACCAAACGGGCTGGTTCGAAGGATTTTGGTTCGTGCACGGTCGTTGGCCATCGCGTCGCGAAGGACTCGTTCGACTTTGCGCCGATAGCTTTCCTTCCGCATGTCGATGAAGTCGTTGACGATCACGCCCCCAAGGTCACGCAGTCGCAATTGGCGAGCGATCTCTTTCGCGGCTGAGATGTTGAGCCGGAAAGCGTTTTCTTCCGCCGATCCGTTGCCGCGGAAGTTGCCGCTGTTGACGTCAATTGCCACCAGGGCTTCCGTGGGGTCGATCACAATTGAACCGCCGTCGGGCAACGCAACTTGGCGTTGGTTGATTTTGACAATCTCGTCCTCGAGGTTGTACTTGTGGAACAGCGGTGATGGTCCGTCGTAGTATTTCAGTCGATCGACGACACGCGGCATGACCATTTTCAGGAAGTCGCGAGCCTTTTCGTAAGCTGATTTTTGGTCGATCAAAATGTGATCGATGTCGTCGCTGTAAATGTCGCGAATGGTGCGAATGATGAGGTCGCTTTCCTCGTAGATTTCGCCGGGCTCCGACGTGTTCTCAACGCGGCGAACGATGGCTTTCCACAAACGCAACAAGTAATCCATGTCACGTTGCAGTTCCTCTTCGCTGCGGCCGGCACCGGCGGTACGGACGATGAATCCGAGGCCCTTGGGCGGGTTGAGTGAGAGCAAGCATTTCTTGAGTCGTTTGCGATCGTCTTCGTCCTCGATCTTGCGGCTGACGCCAACTCGCGAAAGAGCGGGCATCAACACCAGGTAGCGACCAGGGATCGAGATGTAGGTGCTGAGCGTGGGGCCTTTGTTGCCAATCCCTTCTTTGATGACTTGGACCAGGACTTCATCGCCACGTTTGAAGATCTCTTGGATCGGTGGTTTGTTGCGAGGTCGACCGCCTTTGAAAACGCGAGTGCTGCCGCGTCCTGATTCACGGTTGCGTTTCGCGGCGGCTTCGGCCATTTCGTCCGATTCCCGCATGATCTCTTCGGGATCGTAGCCGCCTTGGCGGAAGTATTGAGGCTCGATGTCGCTGATGTGGAGGAAACCATTGCGGCCAACGCCAAAATCCACGAACGCAGCTTGGATGCTGGGTTCGAGGTTGACGATCTTGCCGCGATAAATGTTGCCGGAGTAGTTCTCAACGCTCTTCCGCTCGACGTAAAGCTCTTCGAGTCGGTTGTCTTCGACGACAGCGATTCGGCTTTCTTCGGGCTGAAGCACATTGATCAGCATTTCACGTTTCATCTAGTTCACCTTTTCTTCGGTGTTGAGCCGGCTCGGATGGGATTGCCAACAAGGACGGTCACATGGACGCCGGCGTAACGAAAGTATGTGGTTGCTCCTGGTTCAGGAGCGTTTAGTTCTTTGGGGCTCTTGCAGTTCCACCGCGGTGCGGACGATGTTCGCGCCGCGTTCGGGCCAGTTGCCCAAACCAAGCAAGTCGAGCAAGTCCTGCATCTTCAAGGACGCGCCATCGGCGAGAACCATGCGAGCAAACAATTGGTTGTCTTGGAGTTCAATCGTGGGCAGATGTTCGTCCACGATCGCGGTGACCGTCTTCCCTTTGCGTTCGACGGAAACCGATTCTTCTTGTTTTAGATTTGCAATGCGAGCGACGATCTCGGCTCGCTGGGATTCGTCCCAATCATCGGGGAGCGAAACGGTGTACTGCGTGGCGGCGATGCGGGCTTTCTTGACACCTTCGGGGATCTTCTCCACGGAGTGAATCGTCAGGCCGGGTTGCTCATCACTGCGAAGACGCTCGAGCAGTTCGTCCGCGGCCAGGTCTTCGCACAGATCGATTTCGGCGACCTCGTCTAGGCTTTCGATTCCCAGCGGCAATGCCGACGGAAATGCGATTCGCGGCGTTGGGTGGAAGCCTTCGGTCATCGACAGTGGCAACGTGACTCGACGTGCCACACGTTCAAAAAGCAAGGCTAAGTCGCGGTGGCTGATCCAACGCAGCAGACCTGTTTTGGCAAAGCGGACACGATAGCGAATCCGCAATTGGTCGGCCGGGTGAACGTTGGGCGATTGGCGGGATGGCCGCGTTCTCATTGCATCACCAGTTCGGGGGCCAGGTCGGCCAAGCGGTCCAGCAGATAGAGGTCAACGTCGCGAGCCGCTTCTAACTTCATGACACGCTCGGCGATCGCTTCGCACTGTGTGATCGAAACGTTGCGAATGACTTTTTTGACGCGAGGCAGTGCTGACGGCGGGACGCTGAGGTTGCGAACGCCCATGCCAAGCAGCAGCAACGCCCGACCTGGGTTGCTGCTCATTTCACCGCAAACGCTGACGGGCGTTTGGCTCTTTGCCGCCACGTCGATGCTGTGCTGGATCAACCGCAAGACCGCCGGATCACTGGATTGATAGAGGTCCGCGACGTATTCGTTGCTTCGGTCAACGGCCAAGGTGTACTGAGCCAAGTCGTTGGTGCCGATGCTAAAGAAGTCAACTTCACTGGCGAAGTGTTCCAGCATCATCACGGCAGCGGGGACTTCCACCATCATGCCGATGGGCAGATCGCTACGGTAAGGCAGGCCGGATTCATGCAGGTCTTCCGCAACCACGTTGAGCAACATCCTCGCTTGGCGAAGCTCATTGATCGTGGTGATCAATGGGAACATCACACGAACATCACCGTGGACCGCGGCACGAAGCACGGCACGCAGTTGCGGTCGAAACACATCTAGGTTTCGAAGCGACAAGCGAATGCTGCGAAGACCCAGGAAAGGGTTGTTTTCGCGGTGAGCCAAATTACCTCGGCCCATTTTGTCCGCACCCAAATCCAACGTTCGGATCACGACCGGACGTCCGTCCATTTTTTGAACGACTTCGGAGTAGGCCTGGTAGTGGTCCTCTTCCGAGGGTTCTTCGTCGGAGGACAGGTAAAGGAATTCCGTTCGGTAGAGTCCGATCCCGTCGGCGCCTCGGTCCAGGCACGCGGTCGTTTCGTGCGGGAATTCAATGTTGGCGTTCAGTTGAATACGAACACCATCGGTGGTTTCCGCGGGAAGTTGGCTGAGTTCCGCCAAGCGGACCGCCAGCGAACGACGATACTCGGCTCTTTCCCGGTAGTGTTCCAGGACGTCGTCTTCGGGGTCGACGATCAATTTCCCGCGATCACCATCGACAATCACGCAGTTGGAACCCGCGATTTGATGCAGGAAGTCGCCGATTCCCACCACGGCAGGGATTTCCAAGCCCTTGGCAACGATCGCGGTGTGCCCCCCGGGGCCGCCGGTTTCCGTGCAGAAACCTTTGACGTAGCGTCGGTCCAAGTTGGCGGTTTCGCTGGGCGTCAGCATGTGCGAAAGCACGATGACCGGTTCGCTCAAGTCGGACAGCGGTTGGCGAGTTACGGCGCCGAGTTGCATCAGCAATTGACGCTCAATGTCCAAGACGTCTTGCGCACGGTCTGCGAGCAATGGGTTGTCGAGCCGACGCAACGCCGATGCGTAATTGTGGAGAACACCGCTGACGGCGAAAGCTGCCGATTGTCGGTCTTCGCCAATTCGGCGTTGCAATTCCGAGTGCAGACGCGGGTCATGCAGCATTTGCAGCTGCGCCGCGAAGATGTCGCCGGTGGATCGGCCCGCGGTGGCGGTGGTTTCCAGGCGACTGTGTTCCAGTTGAGCGCTGACCAGGTCAACCGCGGTGTGTAGACGCGCGAACTCATCCTCGACGTCAGACGCCGGGACGATGCAACGCGGGATGCGGTATCCGTCGGCATCCAGCACCAGGGCTGGGCCAATGGCGACACCCGGTGAAACGGGAATGCCTTGCAATTCAAGCATCATGCTTCGATGCCGAACCACTCGATCCGATTGTTTCTCTTGATGCGTCTGATTCCGAAGCGAGTGGTTTGTCGCTTGGAATCGCTTTGCCGCCACGATGGACGATTGTTTGCGAGTGGTTTGTCCGGGGCCGATTTCAAAACGGCGAGCACCGAGGTCGCTCCTTTGGCGGTTTCGGGCCACCCGGGCTGGTTGCAAACGTGTGCGTCTTTCGGGCTTGTTCAGTCAGTGATGCGTCGCATCGACCGAGCAGGCAAAGACGAGGTTGTCACGCGGTGGCAGGTTGGGATTTCAGACGCGGACTGGCACCACCAGGCAAGGGGAAAAAAGGATCGGGAAGAACGACATTTGGGTCTCTCTAAGAGGGTGATTGGTCAGGAGAATCGCTGGTGCCGCCCGTCGAACAGGCGGGGGAGCCAGGAGACTCATCTAGTTCGTTGAAGCCGAGGTCGAACAGGCGACCCACAGCCTCGATGGCTTGTTCGGCATCATCGCCATTGGCGGAAACCGTCAAATCGGTTCCTTCGGTGGCTCCCAGCGTCAGCAGCGACAGGATGCTACGGCAGTCCACTTTCTCAGATCCTTTTTGCAGGAAGATCTGAGATTGGAATTCCGATGCGCATCGGACCAGCAAGTCGGCTGGTCGGGCGTGCAAACCTTGGCGATTGAGGACACGAACGGATCGTTCGTGTGAGGGAGCGCTCATGCGATCACCGCTGGGCGGGTGACAGTGGAATCAACAGGACGAACAAGGGCCGCGTCGAAGCAAACGTTCGAGCAAAAAGGCCCCGCGATGGCTGGCTGTTCGTTCATGTTGAAGGATTGGTTCGGCAGAAAAACGATTAACCGGCAGCAAACTGGTTGTCGTCGGCTTCCTGCAACAGTTGTTGGATGTCGTCTGCTGACTTGCTTTGTTTCAAGAAGCGGCAGAACGATTCATCCCGCAATTGGCGAGAAATGTTTTCCAGGGCTCGCAGGTGATCGCCGGGGCGTTCGGGAGGGCTGATCAGCAGGAAGAAAAGTTGGACACGTTCGCCGTCGAGCGAATCGAAGTCGACACCTTGTTCGCTGACGCCAACGGTGCCGACCAGTTGTTGCACGCTGGGGTGTTTGGTGTGAGGAACCGCGACACCACGACCGATGCCGGTGCTACCGAGTTCTTCACGTTTCATGATGG
Organism: Rhodopirellula halodulae; assembly: GCF_020966775.1. Classification (NCBI taxonomy): domain Bacteria; kingdom Pseudomonadati; phylum Planctomycetota; class Planctomycetia; order Pirellulales; family Pirellulaceae; genus Rhodopirellula; species Rhodopirellula halodulae. The sequence goes on from NZ_JAJKFV010000029.1 coordinate 555,574, forward strand.
CGGCGACGATGTCGTCACGTTGGTCGGCGGAGATTTCGCCGGCGTCCAGGAGGGACTGCACGAGTTCATCAATCACCGCTTCTTTGGTGGTCGCGGTCAATTCGGCGCGGATGGCACCGGTTTTTACAAAGTCAGAGAACTTCATGGAAATGTCTGGAATGCGAATGAATGGGAGCGTTTAGCGGAAAGGCCGGCAGAAATTCGCAACGAGGACGGGCCGGTGGCTCAATCGTCGTTGGTGTCGACGCTTTCGATGTGTTTGTGGGCGGTGGCGCGATGTTCGGTCTTTTTCTCTTTCAGCTTTCGCAACTGTTGTTCAGCCTTCGGGATCGCGGAATCCAGTGCAGCGATGACGGTGGTCGCTTCGGCGTGAGCGATCAGGTCTTCGGAGTGTTCCACCGAAATCCGAAATTCGACGTGAGGTTTGTCTAGGTTTTCGAGGTCGATCGTGACATCAATGGCGTTCACTCGATCGTACAAACGACGAAGTTTGAGTGCCTTCTCTTCGACCAAAGCTTGGTCGCCGGGTTGCAATGCCCCGTGCCGGGCGGAAACGTTCACCTGCATGCTCAACCTCTTGCTGTTTTTATATGAGATTCGTGCGACCGAACCTAAAAGACCCATCTTAGCCTTGTCCGGCTCGTCGTCCACAAAATCCAGCGTAGCCGACTTTGACGTACGCGAACAGCGATCCTTTGGGACGAATTTTTCGGACATCGCTACGGGGTAGCGGACTCATCGGCACAATTTGCAGGCTTGCCCCGTGACAAAACGCCGGCGAATGGATACGCTTCGCAGTTCGTCCATTGGTTTTTATCCGCCCAATCCTCCAACCCCCACAGCTCTGATTTATGGCTCGAAAGGTCATCAGCCGCCAGGAAAAAGCTGCCGAAGCAGAAGCCGCTGAGAAGTTGGCCGCTGAGGCCAAGCGTAAGAAAGCGTCCAGCCGAAAGACCAAGAAGGCGGCGGCCGATGTTCGCCTGCGTCTGTATTGGGGTGTGTTCAGCCAAAACTTGAAACGCGTTGCCGTGTTCGAGTTCGACCAAAAGGACGAAGCTTTGAAACGATCGGAAGAATTGAGCAAGGGCGGCAAGTCGCCTCACTTTGTTCAGAAGGTCAAGGAAGAAATCAAAGTCGAGTAGGGGCTCGCTTCAGAGCCATCTGCCCGAAACCAATTTGGCTCCGCAGCCATTTCGCTTCATTCGGATCAGATGGCAACTGGCTGATTTGACGTCAATTTGCTTTTTGGTGGGCGGTGGCCTGTGTTGGCGTCGCCGGTGATGTGTCCGGAAAACGGTGGCCTTCGTGACAGCATCCGAATCTTCGGCATCGAGTTCGATGCGACCTGCCACTGCTCCCGCTTCGCTGCGTTTTCCGGCTGAATGGGAGACCTGCGCGGCCGTGTGGTTGGCCTGGCCGCACAACCGTGAAACTTGGCCGGGACGATTTGATCCCGTGCCCGCCGCGTTTGCCAAGTTTGTTCAGGCAATTTCGAAAACGACGCCAGTGCGGATTCTGGCGACCGGCGACGTCGCCGATGACTGCCGGGCCCGTTTGAGCGAACTCGGGCTAAGGCCGGCGGAAGCTGGCAAAAGCAGTGCTGAATCGACGGACGCCACCATTCAAATCGTTGAGATCGACACCAACGATTGTTGGATTCGAGATTACGGACCAACGTTTGTTTTGTCCGAAGATGGCGGGAAAGTCGCGGTTTTATGGCGTTTCAACGCGTGGGGTGGAAAGTATGAGCCCTATGATTCGGACGCCTCCGCCGGAGGGAAGCTGGCCGTTTGGGCAGGACTTCGCCGCGTGGATGGGCGGCTGACCATGGAGGGCGGAGCGCTGGAAACCGATGGGGCAGGGCGGTTGTTGGTGAATCCAGGCTGTTTGGTGGATGAGGCTCGCAATCCCGGCGTTTCACAGGAGGAGATTGCACAGCAGTTGGGACAGTTGCTGGGGATTCACGAGATCGCTTGGATTGATGGCGGTGCCCCGGCGGGAGACGATACGGACGGGCACATCGATCAAGTGGCTCGTTTTTTGGACCCGGAGAATGTCGTGTGTGCGGTAGCTGGGTCAGCCGACGATCCCAGTGCGGAAGGTCTGGAGACCAATTTTCGGCAGCTCAGGCTGTGGTCGCGGCAGACCGAACCTCCAGTGCAGGTTCATCGCTTGCCAACGCCGCCTCCGCGTCAGATCGACGGGGCGGCTGTCCCGCAGAGTTATTGCAACTTTCTGCGACTGGGCCCCGATCGGATTTTGGTTCCCACGTTTCAATCACCCGAGTCCGATGCCTATGCGTTGGACCTGTTGAAGCAATTGTGTCCGGATGCCGAGGTTGAAGGCGTCGACTGTTACGACATCGCGTGGGGTTTGGGGGCGTTGCATTGTGCCAGTTGCCACGAGCCCGCGGCGCCAGCGAAGTTGTGATTGGTCGGTGAGGCTTCTGGTGTGACAGTGCCGCGACGCCGAATTTCGATGGGATTGGATGGAAATCGTGCTGGGGACGTTGATTCACCCTTGGGCGAAAATCGTCCGAAGGGTATACCTAGCGGCTTGACAATCCGACGGATCGTCGGTTGATGCCGCGTTTGCCGCCAAGGTTCGCAGTCCCGTCATGAAATGCCCTGAAATTTTTGGGCGTGCGAGGGACACTCTTGTAGAGAAAAGGGTGTCAGCGACTGGAAGACACCGAACTGTTTGCCGAGCAACCCGGACCATCGATCCCGTTGGCCCACGAACCGGTTTCCTGGACGCAGGCCGCATCCGCGCCGCGAGCGAGACCCGTTCAGATCATTGCACACTTTTTTGTCGATGTTTGATCAGCGACGGTGAGCCGATTCGAAGGGCTCCCGCGAGTTGCTGATTGGCGTCGCATTGGAAACCACATGCCAGACAATTGGAATATCCTCGCGAGTTTGTTGGGGACGCCAAAGCCACCAGACCGTCCCGCCGCGAAGGAAGAAAAGGAAGAGCCAGCCGCGAAACCCGATCCTTCCGCCGAGCCAGAAGAAAAAACGTCGTCAGAACCGGTCGCGGAATCGCCCACGGACGATGGGCCCGTGAACGACGAACCTGAGGCCTTGAAGTCAAAAAAGTCGTCGGCCTTTGACGACCTCGACGATCAGGATTCGGATGATGGAGCGGGCGATGTTTTACAAGCATTGACTTCGGTCAAACCGCCGCCAAAGTTGCCGGGTTTTGGAATCGCTGAAGACGACGATGAGTCCGATGACGATGATGAACCATCGGGTTTTGGTGTGGCTGAGAGCAAAATCACCAAACGCGAGTCGCAGCTGCGTTCCGGAAATGAGGATTCACCCGCTCGTAAACGTGATCGCAAACACCACAACAAGCCCAAGTTGGACGAACCGTCTCGCAAGAGTGCCAAGTCCGGTTTCGCGAGCGGTTTGCTAGACGAAGCGGATGTTGATTCCGACGACTTGGATGACGAGTCGGATTTGGTGGCGGCCGAGCCAGCCGAAATTACCGGTTGGGGGGCCGATTCGGTGGACGAAGAGTCCGTCGACGAGTCGGAGCCACCCGCATCGCGTCAGCGCGGCAGTCGCGAAGAAGGCAAACGTGAGCGGGGTGGTCGCGGACGCAACCGTCGCGGCCGTTCGTCCGAAGACCAAGATGACTCGTCCAGCGGTCGTTCGCGTCGCGGGCGCGGAGGCCGTCGTGGTCAGCGTCAACTGTTGACAGAAGACGAGTTGGACAAAGGCACCGCCGCTCGTTCGCGTTCTTCTCGTGACGGTTCGGCTTCTCGTGATGATTCTGATTCGGAGCGTGAAGAATCCAAAGGGCGTGGCCGTCGTTCACGCCGACGCGGTCGACGTGGTGAATCCACCGATGGTGATCGTGGCTCGGATTCCCGGTCCAAATCTGATCGCGGCCAACGTGAAAAGACAGCTGCCTGGGATGATTCCGATCTGGGCGATGATGAAGACGATGGTTTCGCGGCTGAGCTGTTCGCCGATGCCGGTTCCGTGGATGAATCCAGCGACGATCATCGCTCCGGCCGTTCTCGAAAAAATTCCGATGACGATGAACCGCGTGCGAGCCGTCGTCGATCACGTCGTGGCGGTCGTCGTCGCGGCGGACGGGGACGTGATGAGCAAGGTTCCGAAGATCAGAACGCAAACGAGGTGAAGTCACGACGCGGTCGGCGTCGTGATTCGGAGAAAGACGACGACTCGTTTGATGACGAACCGTTGCCTCGCTTCGCTTTCGCGGATGACGATTCGGATGTCGCGGAACAGGAAGACACCCGAGAGGAAAAGGAACCTCGTTCGCGTGGACGTTCACGCTCGCGTGGCGGACGCAATCGAGATCGCGACAACGATCGTTCCAGCGGATCGGATCGTGATGAGGATCGGTCATCCGGTCGCGGGCGACGCGGCGGCGATCGCAAGGATTCACGCAAGAAAGACCCCGACATTCCGACCTGGGATGAGATCGTCAATCAATTTGTCGACAGCAATTTGAAGGGGCGAAAGAACCAATCTTCTCGTGGCGGTCGCGGCCAATCAGGCGGTGGCGGATCTCGAGGTCGCCGGCGTTGAATCAGGGTGCCTCGGTGCACCACGAACTTCTTCGCCAAACATCTCCACACCATCCATTCAAAATAAATCAATCAAGGAAACAACATGTTTAAGAACTTCTGTCCTTCCGCTCTCGGTATCAACGGCCGCCAAAGCGAGCTGATCGAATTGGCTTTGACCTATGCGTTCCGCGGCATGGATGTCGACATGCACGACATGCTGCGTCGCTCGCAGCGGACTTCGTTCGAAGATGCATCGAAGTACCTGAAAGCTTCTGACATCAAAATCGGTTCGTTCCAGTTGGCCATCGATTTGGACTCGGACGACGACACCTTCACCGCGGCGGTTGCCCAGCTTCACCCACTTGGCGAAATCGCTGGTCAGCTCGGTGCCGAACGTGCTCTGATTCGCGTTCCTGCCGCGACCAATCGTTTGCCATTCAACGAATTCTTCGAAGTTCAACGAACTCGCTTGGGCCAAATCGCTGAAGTTCTCGAGCAACGCGAAATCAAGCTTGGTGTTGGATTCCGTGCTGGTGCGGAATTGCTCGAGGGCAAGGAATTCACCTTCGTGAACAACGTGGAAACGTTCCGTGCTTTGGTCGACGCCGTGCCAAACGGAAACGTTGGCTATGTGATCGACACTTGGGACTGGGTGGTTGGCGATGGGGCCATGGATCAACTCAGCGAGATCTCCGGCGAACGCATTGTTGCTCTGCGTTTGGGGTCTGTGCCCGAAGACGCCGATCTGGCAACCGTGAAGTCAACGGATCGCTTGCTGCCTGAAATGAACGGATCGACTTTGGATCACGTGAAGGTCATCAGTCACCTGAACGAGACCAAGTTTGAAGGTCCAATGAGCCCCACCGCTTCCACGGCTCAGTACAAAGGCCAAACTCGCGAGTTCTTGGTCCAAAAAGCTCAAGAAGCCATCGATGGCATCTGCAAAGAAGCCGGCATGACGGTCGCTCCATTGCCGATGGATTTGATCGAAGACATTCCTTACGAACCAACTCCTATGTGATCTGGTTGGAGACCCTGAGCCATGAGTCAAACTGACGCCGATCTACTGAATCAATTAGGCGGAATGGATGGAGTGCGTCATGTCGTCGATGACATGTACGTCCGCGTGCTTGCGGATCCCGAGCTGACTCATTTCTTTGATGGGGTCCCCATGGAGAAACTGTCGCGGATGCAGACGGAGTTCATCGCTTCGATGACATCCGGCGACATTCAGTACACCGGTGCGGATCTGACGAAGGTTCACGCCGGGCGTGGGATCACGGGAGCTCACTTCTCTCGTTTCTGTGGGCATTTGACGGATGCGATGGAAGCCAAACAGGTTTCTTCGCACGCAATTGATCAAGTGCTCGGAAAGCTGGCCATGTACAGCGATAAAATCACTGGTTCGTCCAACGTGGATGGCTAATTCCCGTGGCGGAGCGTTGGGGCTCCGTCAATGGTGATACCCGATTTTCGCCAAACGACAGTTGTCGGCGTGAATGTTGGTTCGCGATCGGTTGGCTTGGGCTCTGAATGGTCAGGGTCATTCTTGTTTCGCTTTCTTTCTTGTTTGACACCGCCATGACTGCCACTCGTCGTCGCCCCGTAGTTTTGATTGTTCGCGATGGTTGGGGGAAAAACCCTGATCCGAAGTGGGACGAATGCAATGCCGTGCATCTTGCCAACACGCCAGTCGATGAAAAGCTAACGAAGGAATATCCCAGCGTTCTGATTCATACTTCTGGTGAGGACGTGGGATTGCCGGCCGGCGTGATGGGGAACAGCGAAGTCGGTCACCAAAACATCGGAGCCGGTCGCATCGTTGATCAAGAGGTGATGCGAATCACGCGAGCAATCCGCGATGAGTCATTCTTCAGCAACCCGGTCGTCACCGGTGCGATCGAGCATGTCAAGAAAAATGGCGGGCGATTGCACCTGTTAGGTTTGATGTCCGATGGGCGTGTGCACAGCGATTTGCAGCACGGCATGGCGGTGATCGATCTCGCCAAACGCAATGGACTTTCCGGTGATCAGTTGGCGATTCACGCCATCACCGACGGTCGCGATACGTCGCCGCGAGGAGGCCTGAAGTACGTTTCACAGTTGGTGGATCGTTGTGCTGAAACAGGCGTCGGCGTTGTGGCATCGGTCATTGGTCGTTTCTACGCCATGGACCGCGACTTGCGTTGGGAGCGGGTTGAGTCGGCTTACAAGTTGATGACTCAAGGTGCCGGACAGACGTTCCCGTCCGCTGCCGCCGCGATCGAAAGCTACTACGCGAACCCATCCGACAGTAGTCGCGATGGAGACGAGTTCATCACCGCATCCTCGATCGTGCCCGAAGGTGGTTCGCCCATCACGGTGAAACCCGGCGATGCGGTCGTCTTCATGAACTATCGAGGTGACCGCACACGTGAAATCACGAAGGCTTTCACCTTCGACGATGATGCGTGGGCGAAGATCGACGGTGGTGGATTCGATCGCGGCGAAAAAATTGATGACCTCTACTTTGCGACGATGACCGGCTACGAAACGGGGTTGCCCGTTCAGGTGATCTTCCAAAAGCCGACCAAGATGCCGAACATTTTGGGGGAGTATGTTGCGTCGAAGGGGCTGCACCAGTTCCGTTGTGCGGAGACGGAAAAGTACCCGCACGTGACATTCTTCTTCAACGACTATCGGGACGATCCGTTCTCGGAAGAAGAGTGGGGAATGGCCCAGTCGCCTCGTGACGTTTCGACGTACGACCAAAAACCGGAGATGTCCGCGGAGGGTGTCACCGAGCGAGTGCTCGAACAGATTGAGTCGGGCAATTGCGACATGATCATTGTCAACTTTGCCAACGGCGACATGGTTGGACACACAGGAGTCTTGTCGGCTGCGATCTCGGCTGTTGAAAAGGTGGACGCCTGCGTCGGGCGAATCGTGGACGCCACGTTGGCGGCGGGCGGTTCGTTGGTGGTGACTGCTGATCACGGGAACTGTGAACAGATGATCGATCCTGAAACGGGCGGTCCGCACACGGCACACACCACGTATCAGGTTCCATTGATCCTGGTGGATCCCGAATTTGTCGGCAAACCGCTTCGTGAAGGTGGTCGTTTGGCTGACATCGCACCAACGGTCTTGGCGTTGATGGGATTGGACATTCCCGATGAGATGACCGGGCGTCCGTTGATGGAAACTCAAACGGCCTGATGTTGGTGTCCCTGCGGGAAGGTTGGTCCGTTGGGAACCGTGTCGTCGCGATCGTTGCCGGATTGTTTTTGGCGGTCGGTCTCGCCGGGACGTTTGTTCGTGTCGTGGTCGACTACCAGGTTCCGGGGCCGTTTGACCCGGAGCACCAGGGACTTTGCGATTTTCACAACGGGATCTACTTTCCCACGCGGGCCGTGTTGCAGGGCGAGAGTCCCTACAGCGATGCCTACGCCGCGAAATATCCGGTGGCCAGGCAGATCCCGTTCTTCTCGCCTGTCATCTTGCTCATGCACGCGCCTTTGGCCGTGCTGCCACTGCATGTTGGTGAGTTTCTCAATGCGATCTTGCAGCTCTTTCTGCTCGCATCGATTGCAATTTTGGTGGCGAGAGAGGCTGGAGCCGCCAGGCGTTTGGATGTCGTGTTCAGCATCGCTGCGGCGATGGTCTTCAGTCGTGGTGGTCACATCACACTGTTCAACGGTTACTTCACTTATCAACTAGTGTTGGCCACGTTTCTTTCGCTCGTCTGGGCGGACCGCCATCCGGTTCGCGCGGCGTGGGCGTTGTTGGTGGTGTCCGCCAAACCCACGTACATTTTGCCGCTTGGGTTTTTGATGTTGGCTCGTGGCAACGTTCGTTGTTTGGTTTTGGGTGCCGTCTTCAGTATTCTCGGCGCGGTGGTGCCTTTGGCGTGGATCGCACACCACGAGGGCGATGGTGATCTGGCGGCTGGGGTTTCAATGCTGAAGCAACAGATCGTGGACACCCAAGCCGTTCACCGCTCGATGGACGATGAGTCACCCGTGTGCTCTTGGACGCGGTTGGATTTGTTCGCCATCATCGCGAAATGGCGTGGGGGGGACCCTGGTGATCTTCCGCACATTCTGGCGATGGCCGGGTTGTTGGTGATTCCGATGTTGGTGTTGTTTCGGCGATGGCGTGCGGATTGCGATGACGGCATCTCGGGGGTGACCGGTGGGCTACTGCTCACCGCGATGTTGGTCAGTCTGTATCACCAATCCTATGATTCACTCTTGTTGATCGCTCCCGTTGCCGGGATTTGTCTGTCGAGGCTTCCTGAGTGGAAGAGCCTGTCGGTTTGGAGCCGCGTCCTGTTGTTCGGGCTGATGGCGTTTCCGGCAATCAATTATCTCTCAACAAGAACGTTTTTGTTGCGATTCGAATTGCCAGAAACTGTGGTTCGAGTTTTCACCAGCTTGAATGGAATCAGTCTGGCCATGGCGCTGGTTTCGCTGTGTTTCATTGCTTGGCCGCGAAAAACTCAGGAAACGGCCAAGTAGCGACTGTATTCGTGATTCGCCGAGGGAATGTGTATCTTCAAGGTGAATTGGAACTTTGGGCGATTGCCCCTCGTCCAATGCTTGCTCCCACCAAGTCCCCCATCCCCAGGGTTCGGCATGTTCGTTCGTCGTCCGCAGTTTTGTTTTCGTTTGCTGTTGCTCTCGTTGGTCGTGGTGGTGCCGGGGTCAGCGGTGGCTCAGCAACCATCGGGAAAGCAGAAGCAGGTGGAGACCGTGAGTGGGCCGGTCAAAGATGTCTCCTTCCAGGCTCTGTGGTTGATTGAGTCGGATGACGTGCATCGTGTGGAGTACGACGGGCCGGCGAGAGAGGCTCTTTCGAAGGTCGGTTTTGGGCGACTGGTGCCCGCGGGAAGCGTGATGTCTGCTTTGACGGTTGGCCGGGACGCTCGCCTAGAAACCGATTCGCGATATGGCAAATTCAAATGCCAGGTCCAGTTTCTAAACACGACAGAGGCTGGCCAATTGCAGGCATTGTTGGAGTTGGAAGCGCAGCCCAACGAGGGCGTTGCTGTCTACACGACCGTGCGAGTTCCGATGGACAAATGGTTCTTGGCAGGTGCGGGCGATTCCCGGGTGGGGCTGCCCATTCACGCGGATGACGGAAAGCGAGCCGTTTTGATCATGAAGGTCACTGAGGAAGTGATTGTCCTGGAGTGACGACTGGCAAGGTTTCGTTTTTTAAAGCCAGCGAGTGTTTAGATGCTCGGGTTGCCGTGATGATCGCGGAGCCATTGGGCGGCGTCTTGCAGGCTTTCTTCGAAGGGGCGGATTCGGTAGTCCAGTTCTTTCTTGGCTCGTGAGCTGTCGTAGTAGTGGTATTGGCTCGACATGCGAACGGCGGCGCTGTTGAAGTCGGGTTCGGCTGGCAGAAGCTTGCCGACGACATCGCCCGCCACACCTGCGATCCAGCGTTGAGCCGGGCCCGCACGCATGACGGGCGATTTCGCTCCCATCGCGGACGCCATGGCTTTCCAGAGTTCCAGATAACGCATGTTGTAGCCGGCCAGGATGTAATGGCGGCCGGGCTCGATGTCGTTGGTGATCAGTTTTTCAGCCGCGCGGATCGCCGCGGCTGCAACGTCCCGTGAATCGCAGGTGCTGTTGCCACCGGAGGGTGTCAGAGGACGCCAGGACTTGCTGACCTCCAGTATCATCCGGCCGCTGCTGGGTTTCCAATCCCACGGGCCAAGCATGAATCCAGGGTGAACGATCGCGGCTCGCAGGCCCTTCTTCACACCGTCTTTCACCACCTCGTTGCCGGCTCGCTTGCTGAGCACGTAGCTGCAGGGGACTTGCCCACCGGCATGGTCGAGCGGCGTCGTTTCATCGGCAACGCTATCGCGATCCGCGATGGCGAGTGTGTTGACCGTTCCGACGTGGACGAGTTTGCAATCGTGATGCAGACAAGCATCGACGACCGTTTGCGTGCCATCGCGATTGACGGCCATGGATTCATCGAGGCATTTCCAGCCCAGGTGAATCATGCCGGCGGAGTGAATGACCGCATCGCAGTCAGCGACCGCATTTTCGATCGCGGCTTTGTCCTGCAGATCGCCATGAGCGAACTGAGTGTGGATCCCATCGAAAACTTGCGAGTTGGGTTCGCCTCGTACCAACGAGATCAAGTCGTGACCGGCGTCCGACAATTGGCGAAGGATCGTGTTGCCTAGCAAGCCGGTGCCGCCAGTCACAAAGACTCGCATGGTTATTCCTTGGGAGTCAACGGAATACAGATTGGCAGAGTCTTAGCGGAGCGGCGCGAGCCGTCTGGTGCCGTGGAACCGGAGGCCTCGCGCCCCGCCGCTAAAATTCTTAGGACGTTTGCCCTTTGTAGTTGCGGTCGACGTATTTGGTGTCGACGCTGCCGCTCACAAAGGCTTCGTTCTGCAGGATCCAGTTGTGGAAATCGACCGTGGTGGTGATGCCTTCGACTTGAAGTTCTTTCAAAGCCCGAAGCATCGTCGCCACGGCTTGTTCACGCGTTGGGCGATGGACGATCAGTTTGCCGATCATCGAATCGTAGTAAGGCGGAACAACGTATCCGGTCTGCACGTGCGAATCGAATCGAACGCCCATCCCACCAGGAACAAACATCGATTTGATTTGTCCGGGGCAGGGTTGGAAGTTCTTCGTTGGATCTTCCGCGTTAAGGCGACATTCGATCGCGTGGCCGGTGGGGCTCAGTTCTTCTTGGCGGAATGACAGAGGCAATCCTGCAGCGACGCGAATTTGCTCTTGGATCAGGTCGACGCCGGTGATCATTTCGGAAACCGGGTGTTCCACCTGGATCCGCGCGTTCACTTCGATGAAGTAGAAGTTGTAGTCCTTGTCGACGATGAATTCGACGGTTCCCGCACCGGAGTAGTCCGCGCCGGCGATCATCCGAACGGCAGCGTCGCAAATGGCTTCGCGACGATCTTGGGGAAGATCAGGGCTGGGGGCTTCTTCGACGAGTTTTTGGTGTCGGCGTTGGACACTGCAGTCGCGTTCGAACAGGTGGCAAACGTTACCATGTGCGTCCGCGATGACTTGGACTTCGATGTGACGAGGCTGCTGAATGAACTTTTCCAGGTACACGCCACCGTTGCCGAATGCCGCCATCGCTTCGTTGCGAGCCGCTTCCAGTTGGCTTTTCAACACGTCTTCGGTCTCGGCCACTCGCATGCCTTTACCGCCACCACCTGCGGTGGCTTTGATCAGCACGGGGAAGCCAATCTCTTTGGCGGTGTCGATGGCACGGTCAAAGTCGGTGATCAATCCATCGCTGCCGGGAACGACCGGAACGTTTTGCGCGATGGCCATCGAGCGAGCGGTGTTCTTGTCGCCGAGTTTGTCCATCGCGGTCGGCGAAGGGCCGATGAACTCAAAGCCACTGCTGCGGCATTGCTCGTTGAATTGAGCGTTTTCGGCCAAGAAGCCATAACCGGGGTGGATGGCATCAACGCCGGCCACTTCAGCCGTGGCGATGATGCGGTCGATCTTGAGATAGCTGTCCACGCTGCGTGCGGTGCCGACGCAATAAGCGTGGTCGGCCAACTTCACGTGCATGGAATCGGCGTCGGCTTCGCTGTACACCGCGACGGATTCAATGCCCATTTCACGGCAGGCACGGATCACTCGGAGCGCAATCTCGCCACGGTTGGCGATCAGAATTCGTTCGAACATGAATTAGCCGTCAACTTGGACGCGGAAGAGAGGTTTGCCGAAATCAACGGCTTGTTGGTCGCTGACAAGCACTTCCACGATCTTTCCGCGGCATTCGGCGGGGATCTCGTTGAAGACCTTCATGGCTTCGACGATGCAGACCACGGTGTCTTCGCTGACCACGTCACCGACTTTGGCAAACGGTGGGGCTTCCGGGTTGGCCTTGGAATAGAACGTGCCGACCATGGGTGAGTTGATCGTGATCGTTCCCGCGGTGCTGGCTGAGTCATCACCACCCGCGGCAGCGGGGGCAGGAGCCGAAGCCGCGGCGGGAGCGGGGGCTGGTGCGGCGGGAGCCGCAGGCATCGCCGGAGCAGGAATCATGGCGGGGGCCGAGCCACCACGAGTCAGCTTGATGCGGTCGTCGGCCTGTTGCAGATCCACTTCGTTCAGTTCGTGTTGCTCCATCAATTCGACGATTTGGCGAATCCGATCGATGTCAAACACATCCCCGCCGTCGGGTTTTTCCGATTTCATACGAAGTCCGATACCTGCAAAGTCCAATGATTTCCAAGCCCATAATAGAGCTCGAGCAATCGTTTCTGGGTCAACAATAATTCCGCCACGTTTTACACAACAAGCCGACAATCATCGAGACCCTTTGGCAGGCTGGTCAGACGCTCAAATCCGGTGGCGGTCACCAGGATGTCATCTTCGATCCGAATGCCAAATTCGCCTTCGAAATAGACGCCGGGTTCAACGGTCAGGACCATGCCTTCTTGCAGTGTTTCTTTCGACATGGGGCCCATGCGTGGATCCTCGTGAATTTGCAGGCCAAATCCGTGTCCAAGTCCGTGCTTGAACGCGTCGCCTAGGCCGGCTTTTTGAAGCACGTTGCGTGCAGCCGCATCGACTTGAATCGCTTCCACGCCGTCTCGGATGGTCTCAATCGCGGCCTCCTGTGCCTCCAAAACCACTTGGTAAGCGGACTCAAAACGGTCGGAGGTGGCGGAGCGAACCTCCGGTTTGTGAAACGTTCGGGTGATGTCACTGCAATAGCCGTCCACGCGTGCCCCCCAATCGATGAGCAGCGTCCGGCAATCGGCGAGTGCGACGTCTCGCGGGTGATAGTGGGGCAGGGCACCGCTGGGTTCGGCGCCGGCGATCACGTCAAAGGCCACGCCGGATGCGCCCAAACTTCGCATGGTGGATTCCAATTCATGGGCGATCTGTCGTTCGGTGGTTTGCGGCGTTAGCTTGTGAATCACGCTGAGGAAACTGCGTTCGGCGACCGAAATGGCTCGGCGGATGGTGGCCAACTCGTCGGCGTCTTTGATCCACCGCAGTTGCTCCACCACATTGCTAGTTTCCACCCACTGAACGCCTTCGATTTGGTCCCGCCAGTCTCGCAGGGTGGCGACGTGGACATGGTCGGCTTCGAAGCCGATGGATTGGATCGACACATCACCGAGGTACTCCGCCAATAAGCTGACAAGCGTTTGGCTGGGTGGACGGATGGCACTTTCGAGATTCGGGCACTGTTCCGCAATCTGGGTCTCGTAGCGTCGGTCCGACAGCAACGTCGCCTGACCGTTCGATCGAACGAGCAACCAAGTGCTGTCGCCGGTGAATCCGCTGAGATACCGCACATTGACCTCGCTGCAGATCAGCAACGCCTCCACCGGTTGGTCCAATTCGGCCATGGAAGTCACAAGTCGTTCAATTCGTGTTGTCATGGAGTCGATACCCGAAGGAATGTCGAAGAGCCGATGGAGTCGTCGGCAAGGCGGCCGAAATTTCGGTGGACGGCGGAAGTGGACCAGGCCGCGAAAACGCGGAGTATTGTGGGCAGGAATTCGGCACCTGTCACCCATTCCCCCTCGACTGATATCATGCCGACCGTGGAACGCCTGTTTTGCGTGTGCGTTCCCCCCCGATCATCCCCTTGCAAAATCCTGCAGCAGACTTCGATGAAAACTGACGAACTCCGCGAAAAGTATCTGGCGTTCTTTGAAACCAAAGGTTGCGTCCGCCAACCCAGTGACGTGCTCGTGCCTGCATGGGATCCATCGGTTCTGTTCACGCCCGCGGGAATGAACCAGTTCAAAGATCACTTCTTGGGCAAGGTGAAGTTGGACTTCACCCGAGCAACAACGTGCCAAAAGTGTTTGCGAACCGGCGACATCGACAATGTGGGGCGGACAGCGTTCCACCATACGTTCTTTGAAATGCTGGGCAACTTTTCGTTCGGTGACTACTTCAAGGAAGAAGCGATCCGCTGGGCATGGGAGTTTTTGACGGACAAAAAATGGTTGAATATCCCGGAAGAGCGACTGACGGTCACGGTTTACAAAGACGATGACGAAGCGTTTGGGATTTGGCACGAAAAAATTGGTTTGCCAACTCAACGCATCACTCGCATGGACGAGGATGAGAACTTCTGGCCGGCTTCAGCACCCAGCGAAGGCCCCGATGGAGTTTGTGGTCCCTGCAGCGAAATTTATTACCAACTCGAAGACGGCAGCGACGTCGAGATTTGGAACTTGGTGTTCACGCAGTTCAATCGCGTGGGTACACCGCCGGACAACCTGCATCCGTTGCCCAGCAAAAACATCGACACGGGAATGGGGTTGGAGCGTACCGCCAGCGTTCTGCAGGGCGTTCCGACCAACTTCCACATCGACAGTTTGTTCCCGATCGTCGAAGCAGCCTCGGAGGTGTGCGGGGTCAAGTACGAGTACGAAAGCGACAACGGTCGACGTCTTCGTCGGATCACGGACCATGCGCGTGCCAGCGTGTTTGCTGTCCACGAAAACGTTTACCCGGGCCCCAAAGATGCTCGTTCGGTGATTCGTCGTTTGATCCGCCGCGCTGTGCTCGATGGCTATCAAATGAATCTTCGCGAGCCATTCTTGTACAAGTTGGTCGAAGCCGTCGCCGACGCATCCAAGGCTGCTTATCCGGAATTGGGACAAACCACGCAACGAGTCAGCGAAGCGATTGAGTCGGAGGAGAAGGCTTTCTTCGCCACCATCGATGGCGGGATGAAACGCATCCATCGTTTGTTCGAAGAAATGAACGATGAGTCATCGGTGATGGTGCCTGGTGCCGAAGCTGCGGATTTGTTGACCACTTATGGAGTGCCGCCCGAATTGGTGCAGACTTTGGCCGCCGAGCAGAACTTCACGTTTGATTGGGCCGGTTTCCGCGAAGCGATGGACCGGCACGCGGACGAAAGCGATGGCGGGCAACGCGTGCTGTTCCAAACCGGGCCCTTAGAAACGCTGAAAGAAGCTTTGCGAGAAACCCCGTTTGTGGGATACGACCAAACAGAAGACACCGCAGTCGTGAAAGGCATCATCACGGGCGATGGCAAAGGCAAAGGCGACGATGGTCAATTGCTCAGCCATTTGGATCGGCCCGGCGACGCGGTGTTGCGATTGGTCCTGGATCACTCACCGTTCTATGGTGAATCCGGTGGTCAGGTCGGTGATGTTGGTGTTATCTCCAGCGACAACTTTGAGTTTGAAGTCATCGACACACAGAAGCATGCATCGTTGATCGTGCACCATGGTCGTTTGGTTCGCGGCAAAATCAGCGAAGGCGAAACGTGCACCGCTAAAGTCGATGTGAGCAATCGCGAGGCGCTTGCACGTGCTCACAGTGCCACGCACATTTTGCATCATGCACTGCACACGCACGTGGGGCGTCACGCCGAGCAGCAAGGCAGCAAGGTCGAGCCTGATCGTCTGCGATTCGACTTCACCAATCCCAAAGCGATCGATGACGAGACGCTCGTCAAAATCGAAAAGGATGTTCTGGGTCTCGTCGATGCGGGAGAAGAAATTCGGTGGGACACGGTGTCTCTCGCCGATGCACGCGAAGCCGGCGCGATGATGCTGTTTGGTGAGAAGTATCCGGACCCTTGTCGGATGGTTTCGATGGGAACGTTCAGCCGCGAACTTTGTGGTGGGACACATCTGACCAACACTCAGCAAGTCGGCTCATTCGAAGTTGTCGTGGAAGAAAGTGTTTCCACCGGCACCCGCCGAATCGAAGCGTTGACCGGGCAGCGTGCAAAGGAACATCGCGAGCAAACTGAAGCGTTGCTCAACGAAGTCGCGGGGAAACTCGGCTGCGATCCATCCGTTGCCGCCGCGGCCGTTGTGTCGTTGACCGAAGAGGTGCGACGCCTGAAGAAAGAATTGTCATCCGGCAAAGCGGCCGATTATCCAGCCGATTTTGTGTTTGATGCAAAAGCCGCGAAAGCGGAGAAGACCAATGTGAGTGACTACAACGCGGTCCGTGCTGCGGTTCGTGGTTTGACTCGTCGATTGAACGTTGCCATCACGGATGTGATCGGTCGTTTGGAATCTTTGTTGGCAGATCGAACGAAGTTGGTCGAGCAACTGAAACAAGTTACCGCGGGTGGCAAAATCTCCGCCGATGACCTGATGGCCGAAGGCACTCAAGTTGGTGACACATTGTTGATCGTTGCTGAGACCGCCGGAGCCAACCCCAACATCATGCGTGGTTGGATCGATCAAATTCGCAAGAAGAGTGACAATCCGACTGCCATTCTGTTGGCCGCGACCAATGGCGACAAAGTCATGTTGGTGGGCGGATTGAGCCGTGATTTGGTTGACCGTGGATTGAAAGCGGGTGACTGGGTCGGTGCCGCGGCCAAGGTGGTCGGTGGCAGTGGCGGCGGGCGTCCCGATATGGCTCAAGCCGGCGGGAAAGACGCCAGCAAATTGCCGGAAGCACTTCAGCAGGCTCGCGAATCGATGAGTGAGAAATTGAGCTGAGTGCTTGCTGCGTGCTGATTTGAATTGACTGCGATCCCGATCCATTGGAGTTGGCTTTTCCGCCATGACTGAAACGAACGAGTTGACTCCCAATACCTACTTCATCGAAGTCAGCGGGGCAGGGCTTCCCGAAGTGGACGGGCTTTATGTCCCGTCCATCGCGCCGCCGACCAAGTCGGAATCGGGGACTGTTTCCAGTCCGGGTTATTGGAATGGCAAGATGGCTTGGGATCGCGCTGACGGAAAGTCAGCGAGAAGTCCCGCGTTGTCCTATTCCAACACGTATCGGTCTTGGAGAATCTGTCGGCTGGACGGACACCTCGCGTACGACTTCACGTGCGAAGAGGAGCTTCCGCCCACGGATCGTCCTTGGCACGTCTATCAAAAGGGCGTTGCTCCCGCACCCAAGGTTGTGGTTCATCATTGCGACCCGCGTTTGCCTTGTCCCGATCCCAACGTGGTGTTTGTCTTGGGTGGTCCGGGCGCTGGAAAAGGCACCATGTGCGAGTTGGCCGAATCGCAACTCGGTTGGACTCATTTGTCGACGGGGGATCTGTTGCGAGCGGAACGCGAGGCCGGCGGTCCGTATGCCGCAACCATCGAAGAGATCATTGCCGCGGGCAATTTGGTTCCCAGCACCATCGTGGTGAAGTTGCTTCAAGACGCGATGGAAAGAATCACCAGGCATACCGGCAAGCGAAACTTCTTGCTCGACGGTTTTCCGCGTTCGATGGCCAACTTGGATGCGTGGTACGAGGTGTTTGGGCAAGACACGGAACTCCCCAAGATGCTGTTCTTTGAGTGCCCGTACGACGTGTTGGAAAAACGTGTGTTGGCTCGAGCAAAGTACACCGGTCGTCAGGATGACAACTTGGAAAGTTTGAAGGTGAGGTTTGACAACTTCAAAGCCGAAACGCTCCCCGCGGTTGAGCACTTCAAGAGCCAGGGACGGTGCGTGGAGTTAGACACCAGCCAGGACCGGCAATCCGTTTACAAGCTCGTTTGTGAGAACCTTTCCGAACACACGGATTGCTCTTTGGCCAATCAGCCGTTGTCCGAACGAGCCGAGATGTTGCTCGGGTTGAGGCCGTTTCCGGACAAGTGATGGATGTGGCACGGCGGTCTCCGCCGTGAGTGCAGGTGCTTCTCGATGGGGGACCACCGAGCGACAGGTTGAGATGGCAATCAGCCGGGGATGAAGTCACATTCGGGCGTCAGCGATTGAGCGAACAACGTCAGCAATCTCGCGATGGCTTCGATGTCACCGAGGCTGATGGTTTCCACGGCGGAGTGCATGTAGCGGTTTGGGATGGCGACCAAACCGGTCGCGACGCCTGAACCAGAAACCTGCAGCACGTTCGAGTCGTTCGGAGCAGCGCGGCCAAGTGCGGCGGGTTGATAAGGGATGTCGTTGTCATCGGCCAGTTGCATCAAACGAGTCGCCACCTTGGCGTTGATATTGGGGCCTCGGAAAATGACGGGACCGCCTCCGATTTTGATGTCGCCTTGTTGTTGCTTGTCGATGGTTGGGCAGTCCGATGCGTGCGTGACGTCCACCGCGATCGCCACGTCCGGTTGAATGCGACCGGCGGCAGTCTTGGCACCACGCAACCCGATTTCTTCTTGAACCGTCGCCACGCTGTGCAGTTCGCACTGCAAGGCTTGATCGGAGGTGGCACATCGCCGGGCCGTTTCGATAACGGTCCACATGCCGGTCTTGTTGTCCATTCCGGGGCCGCTGACCAAATCACCCAGAAGTTCTCGGTAAGCGAGATTCAGTGTCACGCAGTCACCGATGCGAACCTTGGACTTCGCATCGTCGCCGTCTTTGGCACCGATGTCCAACCACATTTGTTCCAGTTTGACGACTTCGCCGCGTTCTGCCTGAGAGAGCAAGTGGATGGGCTTGCGGCTGATCACTGCCGACACGGGACCGTCGGTTGTCCAAACCGTCATGGCTTGGCCAATCAATTGTTGCGGATCCCAGCCACCGATGGTCTGAGCGTACAAGAAGCCTTGTTCATCGATATGCGAAATCAGCATGCCGATTTGGTCGCAGTGGCCGGCCAGCATCAGTTTAGGGCCGCCCGCTTTTCCAACGCGAGCCGACAGGTTGCCGTGTACGTCGACCGAGACGTCATCGCTGTGTGGTTTCAGGTATTCCCCGATCAGTTTTTGAATCGGTTCTTCGTAGCCAGATGGGCTGGGGGTCAGAATGGCTTGCTTGAAGAATTCGAGCGGTTGCATTTCAGATGTCATCGAAGTTGCGAGGTCGAAGTTGACAGAAGAGAGCTTTTTTCTGGTCGGGGAGCGAGTAGTCGAAACCGCAGGACTTCAAAAAATCCTCGGAAGAGCTGATCGCCAAAATTTCCATCACACCCAACGAGCGAGCACGTTCGATGCAGTGCCCAACCAGCTTGCGTCCCAGTCCCAAACGTTGGGCTTCCGGGTGGACAGCCAAGCATTGCAGTTCGGCAAGTTTGGGACTGTAAATTTCAATCGCTGAGAAGCCGATGCAGCGGGGTTCCACCATCGCCACAAACCCGTGGCGGCTCAGTTCAATGATTTCCGCGGCGGTCCGCGAAAGCAATTTGCGTTGCGAAACGAACGGACGCATCAAAGCGTGAATGGCTTCGGCGTCTTGAGGCGTGGCTTGGCGAACCGTCACCTCGTCCATCGAAAGTGACTGGCCCGGCGGGGTCACCGGGGGAATGTTTGTGATCGTGCTGGGATCAGGTGGTGGGTGATCAGACAAGGATCGCGACTCTCGAAACGATGGTGCACCGGGGCCGAGGAGGAAGCCATTGCGTGACAGTTTAGCAAATGGTGATTGTTTGTTGATTGCCGCAGTGACTTGGTTTCGGCTCGTCCGACCGTTTGGGGTGTCTCACGGTTTTTACGGTGAGGTGATGAGACAATGTCGGACGTTCGACGAACCAGAATGCCGCCGCGAATCGGATGCTACGAAGAGGGAATGTCTTCGATTCGCAAGAGCAAGATCACGTGTTGATCATCCTGCAGGTGATCCGTGTCACGAAGCATTTGGCGGGCCATGCCAAATGTCGGTTCGCTTTGCCCCGGTTGGTGGACCGGGGCGATCAACAACGTGCGCTGAGGATCGGCGACCCAGGAGAGATTTAATTCAGGCAGTTCCCAAGTTTTTCGACCCGCGGCCAAACGGGTGGCGGCATCGCTGCTGATGAATTTTTGTTGGACCGAGCCGTGTTGAATCTCGGGGCGAATGTCAAGCGTGACCTGACCCGCTGCTGGTCCGAGGGTGGGTGTCAGCGAGAATGTCAGTTGCGGCGATTCGAGAGTTCGCCCCGACAAATTGCCATCCTGCTGAGCAAGCACAACGTGGGAGCCTTCCAGCACCGGTGAGATTGGAAGTTCGTGCCGCTGCGATGGACGTAAGGGAATGGTCTGTACGCCGGACGGGATGCCGCCCAAGACACCCGCCGTCGAAAGCAAGCGATTGATGGGATCGGAATCGACGTCGTGATCTTCGCCAGATGTCTGCATGACTTCGGGAACCGCGATCAAGCCAATCCGGAAACCATTGGCCAACCATTCTTCGCGTACCTGCGGAGCAAAGGCCGTTTCATCGACGTGCTGCCAAAGTGCCTCATCCAGTTCGCCGGTGTTCACATGACGGAAGTCAGCCGAGAGCGAAATGGTGTGTTTGCTTTTATGAGTGAGCTTCGAGACGCGTTGGTGCTCCGCAGCATCGACCGAGTCCTCGAGTGACGTCCCCGACCAAGTTCCGCTGGGAAGAAGGGAACATCCTGATGCGAACATCGTCAGTGTGGCCAGCGCACAGGCGACCCAAACACACCGCGAAGGTGAGGCAACGGGCGATCGTTCTCGAGAACGAAGACACACGCGGAAAGACCGTCCAAACGAAAAGCAAACATCAAAAGACATCCAGAAAAACGACCCTACGAATCCGCCGATAGCGATGTCAAGGCAAGCTCTCGCGAGTTTCACAACCCTGTAGCACTGCTTTCACAGCCCTGTAGCACGGCGGTCCCCCGCCGTGAATTCATTTTGGTCTCGGTGGGGGACCACCGAGCTACAGATTTGATGGTGGTTTCAAGAATCAGGTCGCGTGACCAGATTGGGTTTGGGAGGATTGAATCGTGATTCGTCCTCTGGGGAGCTGGAAAGTGAGTCGGGAAAAAACGTTGCCGGTGCAATGGGCTTTCTACGATCCGACTCATGATGTCGTTGAGTCGCGTCGCAATTTGCCGCATCTAGACATGAATGGTGTGCTGACTTTCGTCACGTTTCGTCTCGCGGATTCGATGCCGAAGCAGGTGGTCCAACGTTGGCACGAGGAAGTGGATGCCTGGCTTCGTCAAAACGGTTTGGATGAATGGTCGGTCGACGAGGTCTTGAAGTCACCCTCCGTGGAGGCTTCCGTTAAACGTGAGCTGAGATTTCACAAGACTCGCCGGTGGCACGGTCATTTGGACGACTGCCATGGCGAATGTTGTTTGCGAAATCGATTGGTCAGAAATTTCGTTGCCAAATCCTTGCTGCATTTTGAAGGGCAGCGGTACGACTTGGAACGATTCGTGATCATGCCCAACCATGTTCATGTGCTGATTCAGATGCGTGTGGGGTTCCGGCTTCGCAAGCAGTTTCGTGAGCTTCTTCGTTTCTCGGCACGCGAAATCAATCGGCATTTGGGACGCCACGGCAGCGTGTGGCAAAGCGAGCCGTTCGACCACATCGTCCGAAGTCCCGAACAGTTCGAATACCTTCAGGGCTACATTGACGGAAACCCTTCGAAGGCTCGCCTTCGACCATCGGAATTCACGCTCTGGTCACGTGAGAGCGAGTGAGTAGAAAAACTGTAGCACGGCGGTCCCCCGCCGTGAGTTGATGCTCGTCTCGGTGGGGGACCACCGAGCTACAGGTTTGGGATCATGCGAGCAGCGCGATGAAGTGGCGGCAGAAGTCGGGGAGGTCGTCGGGGCGCCGGCTGCTGACGTGGTGGCCGTCGACGACGACCGGCGAGTCTTCGTAGAGGGCCCCCGCGTTGATCAGGTCATCTTTGATTCCTGGCGAACCGGTGACTCGGACGCCTTGGTAAACACCTGCGGAGATCGGGATCCACCCACCGTGGCAGATCGCCGCGATGGGTTTCTTCGCCGCATCAAACTCGCGGACCAATTGCAACACCTTCGGATCGCGTCGCAGCTTGTCCGGCATGAAACCGCCGGGCACCAACAAACCGTCGAAGGATGGAGCTTCGCAAGCATCGATTTCGAGATCGCTGACGCAGGGATAGCCCAGTTTGCCACCGTACTTCTCGCCGGCTTTGGGGCCCGCGACGAAGAATTCGGCTCCCGCTTCAATCAGACGCAGTTTGGGGTACCAAAGCTCCAGATCCTCGTAGATTTCGCCCACGAATGACAGAATTCGCTTTCCGTTCAGCGTGCGAGGCGACACGGAGTCCACTAAAGCGGAATGATCGGAAGGGAAAGAGGAGGAACCGAGATCTGTCATCAAGGACACCGTGCGAGATTGGAAAGGTCAGTTAGAATGGACCGACACAATGTTACCCTTCTCCCCCCGTGGATAAATACTCGTGGAAGCACTGGCGCGACCCAAAGACGATTTGTTCGACAATTCGACGATGACTTTCGGGGAGCATCTCGAAGAACTCCGAGGATCCCTGGTCAAAGCAATCATTTGGTTGTTGATTGGTTTGGGCGTCGGGTTGATGTTTGCCAACCGGGTGGTGCGTTTCATTCAGGAGCCGCTGAAGCAAGCGATCATCGAGTACAACGCCGATCGCGATTTGGCCGAGATGGGTTTGCCTGACCGGAAGGAGAACCCGGAAGTCGGACGGTTCTACCAATTCTTGACCGCGAATTCTTTGGTGGCGGAGTTGGTGTACACGTTGCCATCCTCGATGCAGTCCGCCGCGGAGACATTGGCCGAGACAGAAGGCGGTTTGGAAGAATCCGTGACCGCTGAGGATGAAGAGGACTCGCTTCCCACCCCGTCGCGAATCAGTTCGGCTGAGTTGATACAGGCGATGGGAACCATTCCAAATCCGGATGAACTGACGCCCACGATCCAGCTTCGCCGAAATGAACGCGGGCTGAGTTCCTTGAAGATCGAAGAACCCTTCATGATCTGGGTCAAAGCCGGTTTGATCGTGGGCGCCGTTCTGGCGTCACCGATGATCTTCTACCACCTGTGGTCCTTTGTGGCGGCGGGCTTGCACGCTCATGAACGCCGATACGTCTACGTCTATCTGCCTTTCAGTGTGGTGTTGTTCGTCTCGGGCGTGGTGTTGGCGTTCGGATTGGTGCTGCACTACGTGCTGACGTTCTTGTTGCAGTTCAATGGCTCGATGGATGTCGCGGTGGAGCCTCGTTTAACTTACTACGTCAACTTTGTGTTGATGTTGCCGCTTGGGTTCGGCGTCGCGTTTCAATTGCCGCTGGTGATGTTGTTCCTGCAACGCATCGATTTGGTGCAGACCGAAGATTACATCAGCAGTTGGCGAGTCGCGGTGTTGGTGATCTTTGTCATCTCGATGATTGTCACACCCGCGGACGTGACCAGCATGATCGCGTTGGCGTTGCCGCTTCTGTTCCTGTACTTCCTGGGCATCGTGATGTGTGCGTACATGCCGCGTGGCAGGGGACTGGGCAGTCAAGCTTACGACCCGGCTTGATCCTAGGCGTCCACACGCAGCAAGGGATTGGTGCGTTCGATTGATGCCTTCGGCTCAACAAACCCGTGCTTAACAAAGTCGTTGGCGGATAACACTTCGGCGAGGAGTTCCCTTGGCCGTCAGTTCACCGCTTTCGATCGACAACGGACGTTCGAGCCATTTGATTTCGACCTCCGTCTTAGGTGGCAAGTCCTCCTGCAGCCGCGAGAGGACTTTGCCATGAAGCGTTGATCGAACGGTCGAGTTGCCGCTCAACGAGACCAATAGGAACAACTGTTCCTTGTGCTGCAGCAGCACCGCTTGATCAACGTGGTCGATTCGCTGAACGGAGCGTTCCACGGATGCCGGGAAAATTTTGAATCCGGTCGGCAGGACGATCACGTCGTCGGCTCGTCCAAGGATTTGATACTGCCCGTCCGAGTCGACTTGCACGAGATCGCCGGTGTCCAACCATCCGTCGCTGCTGATTTTCTCGCGAGTGCTCGCGGGATCATCCAAGTAGCCCAGCATCACACCGGGGCCTTTCACCGACAGACGTTGGTCAAGGATCTTCGCAGACCATCCGTCCACCAGCGGCCCCACGCGGTTCGGGCGAGCGTTTTCGGGGGAGGCACTGCAGATGACGGGGGAGGATTCGGTGCAGCCGTAACCCTGGACCACATGAAGACCATGTTGTTGGCAGGCGTTAAATTGTTTCTCGCTCATGGCGACACCACCGCAGCCCACCACCGCGAGAGATTTCAGCGACGTTGCTTGCTCTGCTTTTTGGCGTAGGAGTTCGTCGATCAACAGTGGAACGGCATTGATATGTGTGGGTTGCAGTCCAGTAGGAAGTGAACGCAACGTGGAACGACCGCGCCCCAGAGCCCAGCGGCAACCGGAAAGCAACCAAGTCCCCATGTCGCTGGTGCGAGCGTACGCGTGAGCGATTGAAAGCAGCGACAGTCGCACATCCGTCACGGATTGTGGGACGGCCGTCAGTTTGGCTCTTGCATTGGTGGTGAGATTTCGCTGCGAAAGGACAACGCCGCGGGGTTGTGACGTTGTGCCGCTGGTCCATAGCACGAGCGATGGCGCGTCCACATCGACACGATCAGAAGCTGCTTGAAGCCACTCGATCGAATCCGCGATCGATTGGTCGTGGAGTGGAGCCAACGTGTGATCTTCATCGGCTTCCCATGTCGCGGCTCGCGATTGGGAGTGAAGCCGCTGCTGTTGAGACGCTGGAAGGTACGCATCAATTGGGATTTCAACGGCACCGACCGCGAGGCAAGCCAGCGAGATAGTCACGTCGTGCGGTGTGTTGTGACATGAATACGCGAGGTGGCGATCTCGATCGTGCCATGTCACCTCGTTGCAAATTTTTTCGGCCGAACGGTGGACTACGTTTGCCATTTGTCCCCAAGTCCAAACAGGCTCGCCAGTCCGGGAGTCCAGCAGGGCAGTGTCCCTTGGACGTTGACGCACGTGCTGCAAGAACGCAGCCAACAGATGCGGTGAATCAGACGTTGTCATCCGGCAAATCGCCTCCTCGCGTCAGCTCATAAAGGAAGATGGCGGATGCGACACTGACGTTGAGACTGTCAGTTTGGTTTTTCATTGGCAATGTGCTGCGATGTGTGGCGACAGCCGCCACGTCGGCGGGCAATCCGTTCCCCTCATTGCCCACCATTAGGATTCGCTTTTCATGCTGGAGGGTTTGGTTGAGCTTGATCAACGGTACGGCGTCATCGTCCAAAACGGTTGCGATCGAGGCAAAACCGCTGGCTTGTAACTGCGGAAGTTGCTCAATCGGCGAGTTCAGATCGTAGAAACGATGTCGAAACACGGATGCCATGCTGACTCGAATCACGCGACGAGCAAACGGAGAGATCGTTCTCGGCCCAATCAAGATATCTCGGATTCCCATCGCCGCGGCTGATCGCAAAAGGCTGCCGACGTTTTCCGGATCACTCAGTTCGACGAGTGCCAGCGCAAGCGAGGTGTCTGTTTTCTGACACAGTGTCTCGATTGGGTGGAAGGTTGGCTGGATGCCGTGAGCCAAAATCCCGCGGTGAAAGTCGTAACCCGCCAATGCTTCGCCGAGTTCTCGATCGATCAGGTAGACCGGAACGTCGGGCGGAATCAGCGGCAAATACTTTGTTTCGCGACCTGCGTGGATCAACACGGAGTGAACCCCCAACCCACTCTTGAGTAGCCGCTGGACCACCACACCGCCTTCGGCAATGAAGCCGTGGTCAGTTTCACGGTGACGGAGATTGCGATAGGCCGCCAAGCGTGGATCGTCCGGGTGGTGGATGGTTTCAATCAATCTTGTGAGTCCGTCTGTGCGGGTTATTCCGGATTTGGGTCGAGAGAGTGTGATAATCGTCGTGGCGATTGCAACTGATTTGGAGCCATCCAGCTGAACAACCCGAAGGACACACGTGAAGGTCGTTGGTGAAACGAGCTTTCATTTTTTGCATGACCCGTCAAGGAAGACGATCGAAATGCTCGACTCAAATTGGGATTGGTGGTTTGGCGATGGACCCACGGTTCGTCGTTGGATGCAGCGCGTCATCAGCAGCAAGTCGTGGCTGAGGTGGACGAATGTCATGCGGTGGATGCGTGGCGTTGAGCCCGCTCGCCGGACGCTCGTTTTGGGTGTGTGTGGACTGTTGGGGGCATCGGTCAATCCACTGCACGCGGATGAACCGTTGCAATTGAGCGAGCCTGAAGTGCAAGTCGCATCGCTCCCGAGCGGATTTTTCGCGGCAGCCGGATTTGCGATGATCGACGATGACGCGGTCGCCGAATCCGCGAACGATGCGGCTGATGTGGCGACGGACGCCGATGAAGCACGTCGTCAACGCCTGCGGGATTTGCTTCGCAGCGAAGCCGAAGACGATCGCGAGCAACAGCAGGACAGCAACGACAAGGACCGTATGTCCTTGCGTGACGAAATCATCGCCGATGCGGCGGAGGATCAAGACCAAGACGGAATCTTCAGTCAGCCGTTCATCACCGAACGCTTGCCCGATGTTGCCAACGGTCGGATCGCACTGCCGTCATTGCAAGCGGTGTCGCTCGACACATCCACCATCGGCAACGGTCGATCACCGGATGATTTTGACGCTGACAGAGAGCTTCAAACGATTCCATTGCCGGAAGAGCCTTACGCTCGAGGCATGATTGCGGCGGGAACGGTGCTGCCATGGGCCGCGCCCAACACTTATTCGCATCCGCTGTATTTCGAAGACCGGATGTTGGAACGTCACGGTCACGAACGTTGGGGATGTTTGCAACCGATCGCATCGGGAGCACGTTTCTTCACGACCATTCCAATGTTGCCTTACCTGGCAACGATTCAGGAACCGTGTGACATCGTCTACAGCAAGGGATACTTCCGAGCCGGTTCGTCGGCACCTTGCGTGATGCAACGCCCGCCATTGGAACGGCGTGCTGTTGTGGTGGAAGCCGCTGCGATTGCCGGCGGAATGATCGCGCTGCCTTAGTGCATCGCGATTGGATCGTAGATATCTCTTCGCCTCCGACCCAAGGTGTTCACAAGGACGTGAATGCATCCGGAGGCAACATCCTGATAGGGAATTGAGATTGCCATGGATCGGCAAACAACTCACACCACGCGTAAACAAACTCGTCGTCGTCGCTTGGCCGCTTGGCTGGGCGTCGTGGTTGCGGCGTCGACGTTGACCAGCGGTTGCCATTGGGCTCAACGGATTCCCGATGGTCCGCACGACACCAAAACGTCGTACCACGACCACTCGGCGATGCGGATTGAATATCCCGAAGTGAACCAGTGCATGACACCGGTCACGTCCGCCGCGGTTTCCGCGGTGCAGCCCAACACGCTGCAGGATCCCGCGGAATTGCCCAGCCTGGAAATCACGTTGGAAGACGCCGTTCAGCAGGCTCTTCGTTCCAGCCCCGTGCTGCGAACGATTGGTGGCGCCGTGGTGACGGCACCGACCGCGGCGACCACGATTTACACGCCTGGATTGGCACATGCGGACCCGCTCGGTGGCGTGGAAGCCGCGCTGGCAAACTTCGATGCTCAGTACAGCCAATCGCTGTTCTGGAACAAAGTCGACCAGCCTCAGAACATCGCCACGGGTGGTTTGGGTGCCCAGTTCACTCCGAACACATTGCAAGCGACTCAGGCAACGTTTGCCAACGAGCTGTCCAAGCGGACTGCCACCGGTGCACAGTTCGCTTTGCGTAGCAACGTTGGCTATGACCGAAACAACCGACCGTTTCGCCAGTTCCAAAGTGACTTCGTTGGTTTCTTGGAAGCCGAATACCGTCAACCGTTGATGCGTGGCTCCGGCACGATGTACAACCGAATCGCAGGTTCGGCGGGAGCCAGCGGTGCGATTGGACAATACAACGGTGTCTTGATCGCTCGTGTCAACGAAGACGTGGCCTTGGCTGATTTCGAAGCCGCCGTGATTCAGTTGGTGTCCGATGTCGAACAAGCCTACTGGGATTTGACCACCGCTTATCGATTGCTGGAAGCGACCGCGAAAGGACGTGAATCGGCTCTGCAAACGTTCCAGTACCAACAAGTTCGTTTGGAAGTTGGGACCGGCCGTCGTGACGAAGAAGCTCAAGCTCGTTCGCAGTACTACCAATTCGAAGCGCAAGTCAAATCGGCTTTGGCCGGCGAAGCGGGCTTGTACGCTCGTGAGCAGGCTCTTCGTTATCTGATTGGATTGCCCGCCACCGATGGATCGTTGTTGAAACCCACCAGCGACCCATTGAACGCGAAGGTTGTGTTCGATTGGCAAAGTGCGTTGGGGCAGGCTCTCGACCGCCGTGTGGAAGTTCGCCGGCAGAAATTCACCGTCAAACGACGCGAGATGGAACTGTTGGCGGCTCGGTTGAACCGTCGTCCACAAGTCGACTTCGTGGGCCAATATCGTTGGCGTGGTTTGGGTGACAACTTGATCGGGCCTGGCGACCAGGGCCCAAGTGCCAACCTGGTCGATTCGATCACCGACGGCGACTACCAAGAATGGACGGCAGGGATCGAGTTTTTGGCACCCATCGGGTTGCGAGCCGCGAGTTCAGCCGTGGCTCATGCCAAGCTGAACCTGCAACGTGAACGAGCCGTGTTGGCCGAGACGGAATTGCGTATCAGTCACGATTTGTCCGGTGCCGCTCGCTCGATCGATCTGGCATTTGAATTGGTGGAAACCAACTACAGCCGCTACATGGCTGATTTGCGTCAGGTCGAAGTGTTGCGACGTCGTTATCGCGACGGGACCGACAACATCAACTTCCTGTTGCAAGCTCAACGTCAGGTGGTCACCAGCGAATCGGAGTTCTACCGCTCGATCAGCGACTACAACCTCGCGATTCGCGATTTCCATCGTGAGAAAGGTTCCTTGCTGGCTTACAACCAAGTCAACTTGACCGAGGGGGCATGGTGTCCAGGGGCTGAACGCGACGCGTACGAGCTTGGTCGATTCTTGGAGCCGCGACGGCATCCAGAGAAGGTCAGTGCACCACGACCATTGACCTCAGGGCAGTTTGATCCGGCCGCCGTTCAAGCGACCTCGGGACCCGTTTCGTACCAAGCGGTTCCTGTCGACGTGGTGGAACCCGGTATCACGGCTCAAGAAGCCATGATCGAAGAAGCTCTGATCGAGGAGTAGGGCACGGGCCCGAATTAGGTGGCCCGAATCAGGCGGCCCGGCGACGGGCTGCTGCGGCGTCGGAGGATTGGATGGTCGAGATCGTGGGGGCGGTGTCCGAGGCTTGCTCTTCGGAGGCCTGCCCTCGTTTGACTTTAATCATTGCGTGCGCGGCATCGCCAATGATGATGTCCAAGCGATCTCGGGTGGGCGTTTCCGCACCACGAAGGTATCGGCGACCGGAGTAGGTCTCCGCGAATTGTGTGACCGCTTGATAAAGCGAATCCGAGTTGGACTTGGCTAGCGCATCAGTGGTGGCGTAACCCGCACCCACCAGCAACTGGACTTCCCGAGCCAGCATGCTTGGCAGTTGGCACATCAGCAACGCTTGGCATCGCCAGGCCTGCAGCGTGTCTTCCGTGATCCAACGCGTGTCCAAGCGGCGTGCCATGGTCGGCACGTCGGCTTGCAAGAATTCGCCGACGGTGTGGATGCCAATGCCAGCGAACCGTGCGGCTGTTTTCTTGCCGATGGACGGTGCATCGACCAGCGGATCTGGCAGATGCAATCGGATGTTGTCGTGTGTTTGAATGAACGGCAACACATTGGCTTCCACCGTTTCGCGTTGTTGCCGGTCTTCTTCCGCTTGCACCAAGGCTTTGTGAGCGGCGGCCAATTCCGCTTTGCGTTGGCGATAGTTTTTTTCGCGTTCGTGAATCTCACGAACTCGCTGCAGCACGCGGACTTCGCTGGCCAAATTCTGAGTCACGTCGCCCGTGCGTCGAAATTCGGCGATGAGGTTCTCGACCTTTTCTCGCTCGACTTTGTGAGTGATGCGTCGAACCCAGAGGCGGTCGGGAACTCGGATTCCGGAAAGCACCATGGGCAGGGTCAATCCAGCGACCGGAATGGTTTGTTGGTTTCGTCTCTCGGCTTCTTCGGCGGCTCGTTCCAAAATGCGAGCCCAACCGGTCACCGACAGACCGATGAGTTGTGAAACGATGCGGCGGGAAACCGTCGTCAGGCCTTGCCGCGAATTTTTTTCACAAGCGGCCAAATCGAAATGATCCAGCAGCGTTTGGTAGTGACCGTGGGCCAGGCGGGCAGACTGCAGGATGGCTTCACCGAGCCAGCCGGACTGATCGGACAGCTGGAACACGATCCTTGTGGGATTGGATTTCCACTCGGCCAACAGATTGGCGTAGTTCTGAGTGATGCACCATTCGATCGGCCGATGCAGAACCTTTTCGAGCGGAGTTTGGGCGGTGTGAAGCGGTTGAATGGGGTCGGTGAAATAGTGGCTGAGCACGCCGGCAGCGTGCGCGGCGTCCGAATACCGGGATTGGTGCAGATACCGTTGCAGCCGGTCATACCATTGATGGGCAACGCGTGGTGCGCCGCCCCAATAACCGTCGTCGACGTGGATCACATGGTTTTGAAAATCACGAAATCGCGTGTCGGGGTCTTTGGCACCTGTTAGGTACCGACCGTGATGGCGAAGCAACTGCGAAACCAAACGCTTGCCCGAGTCAGTCTGCACCAACTCGGTCGCGTCCAAGGCAAAGTGGTGGTGCGTGCTACGGCAATGCGCGGCACGCAAAATCTGAATCAGCGTTTGGCTCGAAGTCGACATCAGGCAGCTTGTGTCTTCAATGTCTGGTTTTGTGCATCGATGCCGTAGGCTTGTGCCTGTCGTGACAAACGAGCGCGAAACGCGGCGCCGATTTCAGCGGACAGCGAATCGTAGTGCAGCACTCGTTGGACAAAGGTTTGGCGTCCCAGTGGCCGGAACTCGCAGTGGCCTTCGGGCGGTGGCGTGTTGCCGTATTGGGACTGCACGCGGAACGCGTGGTCGCGTTCTGCAATCAAGTGGTACAAGTCGTACAGGCGATCGATCGACAGTTTGGAAACGTCGGTCAGTGGGCCGATTGCCATCGGAGCATCCTTGCAGCGGCGGAAGCGAAAGGTCGGGAGATTGAAATCGAAGAAAGCATCGATTCGGTGTCAAGTTTCCCAAAGCCGCCGGATCGGTCACAAGATCGAATGCCAAAAATCTGGTGGAAGAGGCTGGGACGGCGGTCCGGACGCCATAACCGGCAAGGTCAACCATCACCGACAGACGAAGTCGCCAATCTGGCAGAATTCACGTCTGCTGGAGGCTCGGTTGTGCCGAACATTACGACTAGCCGGCGTGGTCAACCGTGTGGAGGACCCGACGCTATGGCCGAAGCGGAAGAACGAGGAGGCGTGTCGTGGTGTGGGATTGCGGCACAAATGCTCGTTTGAATGTTTCTCGCGTTTGAAAATGAGAACGGCGGGGCAGCGTATGGGCACGTTGCTCCGCCGTTTTCTTTTGCCCACACAACTGCGAAACGCTCGTCGCTGCCAGTGGCTGGCAGCCAAATCCATCAGAATTCACCAAAACGTTGGAATTCTCAGGTTGGGGCGGCGAACTTCATGGCGGATTCTCTCTGCCCCTGTGTTCAACGACCGTGGGCTCTGATTACCATCCCCACATGAATGCATCATCCAAGCAAAAATCATCGGACCGGACCAACGTTGCCATCATCGGAATGGGGACCGTCGGGGCCGGCGTCGCCCGGTTGTTGATCGATCACGGTGATCGGACCGCTCGCCACGCGGGAAAAACAATTTGGCTTTCCAAAGCCGTCGTTCGCGATTTGAAAAAACCTCGCGGAATCGATCTGCCGGACGGTGTTCTGACCGATTCGATCGACGACGTGCTCAACGATCCCGAGATCGATGTGATCATCCAGTTGATGGGCGGGCTCTCGCCGGCTCGGGAGGTCATGCTACGGGCGATGGAAGCCGGCAAGGACATCGTGACCGCCAACAAAGCCCTGCTGGCCGAACACGGCGGCGAATTGTTCACGCGGGCTCGTCAATTGGGACGCAGCATCGCGTTTGAGGCTGCCGTCGCGGGCGGGATCCCCATCATCGCCAATATCAGCCAATGTTTGTCGGCCAACCAAATTGAATCGTTGGAAGGCATCCTGAACGGGACCAGCAACTTCATCGTCTCGCAGATGGACGAAAAAGGCGCCGGCTATGACGAGACCGTCAAACGGGCACAGGATCTGGGCTACGCCGAAGCCGACCCGTCGATGGATGTTGACGGAACCGATGCCGCACAAAAATTGGCCATCCTCTCGCACCTGGCATTCGGCGCGACGGTGGATTGGCGAGATATCCCGCGAAAGGGAATCGATGGGTTGGATCCAGCCGATTTGGTCTACGCTCGCGAACTGGGTTACCGGATCAAGTTGCTGGCAACGGCGCGTTTGGTCGATGGTGAATTGGAATTGTCGGTCGCACCCACATTGATCCCGATCGGAACACCCATGGCAGAAGTCCGTGACGCCTACAACGCGATTCGCGTGGTCGGCGATGCGGTCGGACCAGTTTTTTACCACGGGCTGGGTGCCGGTCAGATGCCAACCGCGTCGGCTGTGGTTGCCGATGTCATCGACACCGCGGTGGGGCGGACGCCCATCACGTTTGAAACGCTGGAGTACTTCTCGTCCGAGCGTCCACCACGTACCGCGCAGCGAGACGTCGACACCCTACGTGGCCGTTATTACATGCGGCTTCGCGTCGCCAACGATCCAGGAACCCTGGCATCGATCGCTGGCGTGCTCTCAAGTCATTCCATCTCGATCGCGTCCGTAATTCAGCACGAACCCAAATCGAAAGACGAATCGTCGTCGGACAACACGGTTCCGTTGGTGATCATGACACACGAGGCCAGCGAAGGTGCCGCCTCACGAGCCACCACCGACATCGAAGTTCTGCCCGCCATCAGCGGCACTGTGGTCCGAATGCCCGTCCGCGAGTGATTGGAACACGCCAAAGCGGCGATGGGGGATCTCTGGCGGTGTGATTGCAGGCTGATCTACAGCTCGCTTGGATCGACGACGGCGTGTTTGACGCCTTCTCGGTTGTACGTGTAGACCATGTTGAGCATCCCGTCGGAGGTTTGGATGATGGCCGGGTAGCTGTATTCGCCGAAATGACGTCGTCGCTCGGGATCCTTCGGGTGCGGGCCGGTTTCGTTTTCAAGCGTTAGAACGGGCTTCCACGTTTTGCCATCGGACGAGATCGCCAAATTGAGAATTCGACGTGGCTTCAGATCAGGAGCGTCATCCCGTTTCACCGAGCCTTCCGAGTGGTTGTAGATCAAGACTTGCCGACCATCTCGCAATGTGACCGCGTCGGTCCCGGAATTGGGGTTGGGTAGGTCGGTGGCGGTGAGCGTGCTCCAGGTTTTGCCGCCATCTTGGGACCAGCTTTGAACAATGCGTTTCTCTTGGCTGCGACAGAGAATCTGCATGCGATTGTCTGGGTAAGTCAGGATGCTGGGCTGAATCGCGTGAAAGGTTTCGCCGGTTTGGATCGGTCCGATGACCTCCCAAGTCTTACCGAGGTCTTTGGTGACTTCGAAGTGAACTCGCCAGTGAGAAGAGCCATCCGGGTAATCGATTTCGGTGCTGGAGGGACACAGGATCGTTCCATCCGCTAGCTGAATCGGTTTGTTTTTCACGGGGCCCAGCAAGTGACCAATCGTGTGGGCTTCGCCAAGTTTCGTCGGCCACGACCACGTTTTGCCGCCGTCTTCAGATGTCGTGAGCATGCCCCACCATTCCCGTGGGTTCGGACCGACTTTGTAGAACAGCATTAGCGGACCGTTGGTCGGTTGAAAGAGCACCGGGTTCCACGTGGGATACCGCAGCGTTGACGACTGAACGCCGTTGACCACCTCGACGGATTTCGTCCATCGGCCGTTCTCATTGCGCGAGACGCGAATGCCAACATCGGGATCACGCTCCCGAGTGCCGGCAAACCAAGCCGCGACGAGACCCGTTGGTGTTTCGACAACGGTTGATGCGTGGCATTCCTTGGTCGGTTTCTCGGCCAGCGGGAAGATTTGTTGGGAGGCGATCAAAGCCCCTTCCCCCGCGACGGCGACATCAGGGAGGTCTTCTGCTTGCAGAGGCAGACTCAAAAGAAACGCAACGAGAACCGCGAGGGAAGCTTTCATGGTGTGCAGGAATCCAAGGTGGGGGCGAAACAAGGTGGGATAATCGGAGGGGATGTCCTGTGGCAGGACGAACCACTCTACCAGATCCAATGATCATATTTCGCGTCGTGATCCCGATGTTCTTTTGAACCAAGCAACGTGGCTCACTTGGATTTCGTTGTCTGTGAGAACCTTTTCAGATATCGGCTGAGTTTGAGTTTTTTGCGAGTGCTATCGCTGGTCATGTAGCGGACGCTGCCGAAGACGGGACGTTTCGGGCCCCAGGCTCGGTCGGTGCGACCGAGCACCCAGAGGATTCCGCAGTACGAATTGGGGTCGCGGCCATCCAGTCCGTACTTGTTGTTCAGGTGAATCATGATCTCGAGTGCTTCTTCTGGGGTTTTCGTCCAGTGGAAGATCTTCTTGCCCCAAAGCATTCGCATGTAGTTGTGCATCTCGCCGGTTTGCACCAACTCTGTTTGAGCTGCGTTCCACAACTCGTCATGGGTGTTGGCGGTTTCGAACTCCTCCAACGTGTACACATGTGGCCGCTCGTCATCGCGAGTTTCCGAAAGCGTTTTCTGAGCCCAATCTGGAAGTGACTCCAACGAGTCGTAGGTATCGGGGTTTTGAAAGGACCAGTTGAAGCCGATCTCACGCCACGTCAGCAGTTGATCGAGCAACGCTTCCGTGTTTTCACCAACGTTCCAGAAGTCATGATTCTTTCCATTGGGTTTGGAGGTTTGGTCCGCCGTCCAGCCTTCGTTTTCCAACAACGAAGCAACCATCTCGTGCACCGAAATGTGTCCGAAGTGAAGGTGAGGGCTGAGTCCTGTTGTGGCATGTTCGTCGGGATGATTGCGGTCGTCGTTGTATTTCGAAAGTTTGAAATCCAGAAATTCGTTCCATCGCCGACACGCTTCGACACGTCCACCGGGAGTCTTTTCAGCCGGTGGTACGGAATGGTCGATGGGGATCTTCGACAATCCGTCCTTGTCGAGAAGTTGATCCAGATCCGCGGCGGGCCACTTGGAAAGGATCTTCTTGTCGATCAAAGCCTCGCGTCGCTTCGCCATGGATTTGCCGTCAGGGCAGGGCAGGGCAGGGCGGTCGGACTGTTGTTCCAAAGGGTTTTCAAGTGGCAGGTGTTCGAGTGCAGGAAGAATGTTCTTCTGCATGAACCGTCGGTAGCTGTGGGCGACGGTGTAGGTTTTTTCAGCCGCCCGAAGTGGAAGTACTCCGTTGGAATCGATTAGCTCCAAACGTGCTGGTAGTTTGTCCTTCACCGCATCAATCATGTGAGGCAGAAAGAAACAGGGGTATTCGTCGGTCACCACCGTGCAAGCATGCTCCGCGAGTCGGTGCAGGAGCGGCGAGCCCTTGCCCGGTTGAGGTTCCACGTAGGGGTAGTAAACCACCGGCAGCGATTCCGCCTCCGCCGCGTTGTCTCGCATCCCTTCGATGATGAATCGGTGAATGCGATCGCTGGCCCACTGATAACGAACTCGAAGTGGTTCAAAGATCAGCAAGGGCTTCTCGTATTCCAAAGCTCGGTCGACCGCGTGTTGCAGTGCAAAGTTCCAGTGCAACCGTCGCTGAGCAATCATCCAATACACGATGTAGTCGCCATCGTGTCGTGGGGGATGGTCGTTCGCGAATTGATGCCTCTGGGGCGGAAGCGAGGAAGTCATGGCAGACAAACCGAGAATGATCGAGAAAATCGTTGGAAAGAAGTCTGAAAAAGAAATCGTTGAAAAGCGGTGCGACGCGGCAAGATGCAGTTCGATGCGGTCGGGCGAGTTCGAACTTCCGCTATGATTGGCGTGTGGATGGGACAGGAGTCGTCATTTCGCCAGCCTGTTAGTATTCTGTCGCAACTTGAAGTTCGGGTCGGTTGCCTCACGCCGTTCCGGAACCTACCGGATGGCCAAGCTGAGATGGACCACCAGTAGAGTGTGCTGACTCGCCAAGGGCCATGCAATTTTGTCGCGAAGACGTTCTCCGTATCGAAGCCTCGCCATTGGTTTGCTGGCCGCATATTTGCTCGGTTCGGCGGCTTACGTGTGGTTGTCTGCGCAGTGGATCGCCCGTTGGCACTCGCATTTTCGGGTGCTGGATTTATTGGCCCCCCGAGCCAATGACGTAGTCATCTTCACGTTCTTTTTGGTGGTTGGGGCCAGCATCGGCAGTTTTCTGAACGTCGTGGTGTGGCGATTGCCTCAGAAGTTGAACGTCAATGGCCATTCATTCTGTCCCCGTTGCCGGAATCGACTCCGGGCCCGCGACAACGTTCCGGTATTTGGATGGTTGTGGTTGGGTGGCC
This sequence comes from Rhodopirellula halodulae, assembly GCF_020966775.1. Classification (NCBI taxonomy): domain Bacteria; kingdom Pseudomonadati; phylum Planctomycetota; class Planctomycetia; order Pirellulales; family Pirellulaceae; genus Rhodopirellula; species Rhodopirellula halodulae. Next base: position 592,286 of record NZ_JAJKFV010000029.1, read on the forward strand.
GCTGCCGAGATTGTCGATTGCCGATCTCTTCCCGCTATCCGATCGTTGAGACGCTGGTTGGGATCACCATTGCGTTGGTCGGAGTGGCGGAGTTGATGCAGTGGAGCCTTCCTTATTGGGATGGCAATCGGCAACCTCTTTGGTTTGCGGCGCCGGCTTGGGATGCGAATTTATTGTGTTTGATCCTGTATCACATCGTGGCGTTGTCGACCGCGTGGGCAATGGGATTGATTCGTTATGATCGAAACGCGTTGCCGTCGCGATTGACGTTGTTCGCCGCGGCCACGTTGATCGGCGGCATGTTCGCTCTGCCACAAACCATGGTGGTGCCGTGGCAGTGGGTTTCCGGCGGGATCGAAGAAATCTCGGTCCAGTGGCCTCCGCAGGCTTGGTGGGTGAAGGACACGGATCCCATGCGAGGCGGACTGGTTCAGGTGGACGCGGCGGCATTGCTGACCCAGATCGGAATGCGGATTCTGACCGCACTCGTGGCGGCGGGCTTCTTCGCTCGCGTGCTGGCCAAAAGCTTTTGTCCGGCGGCGGATATGAAGTTGGATCCGCTGGGAGCTTCCACGCGTCGGTTGATTGACCTCACGATTTTGCTCGCCGTGCCGTCGGTCGTGGTGGGGTGGCAAGCGACGATGGGCGTGATCTTGATTGCGGCGGCGATCAGCAAGTGGCTGCAAACACGTGAATTCACTCATTCTCGCGATTCACTCGGGCGATTCGCGGTCAGCCTTCCCGTCGCGGTCGCGATTCAGTTGTTGTTGTGGCGAGGTTTGGTGGCGTCTCAGCTTTGGCCTAGCGAACAGGCATCGCAAATTGGACTGATTGTTCCGTTTTTTGCCATTTTGACGATTCCATTGTGGCTGAACGAAAACGAGGAAATCCCCGCCCCGGAGGGCGAAGAGATCCCAGAGGAACCAAACGCGGAGTCCGATGCCGATTCTGATGAGTTGGTTGAGCACGTTCGCGACGATCAAGCGTTGGGAAAGGACCCGGGGGCGTTCGAGGAGGGCTCTTCGGCTTTCCGCTAGGGCGAATCGTTTGAGTTAAACTGATAGCCCAGCAAACGATCATCAGATGAGGGGATGTGGACGAAGCCAGCTCGAAACGAAACGAACGCGTCGCGACCGAGAAAAACTCGTTCGACGAAGTGGCGTTAATCGAGGCGGCCTTGGCGGGCGACGCGGCCGCCTTTGAGGGGTTGGTCGTGCAACACCAGGACCGGCTGTATCACGCGATGATCCATGTCACGGGATCGGTTCACGACGCGGAAGAGGTCACGCAAGAAGCCTTCATCCGTGCCTTTGTCAAACTGGACACGTTCCAGCAAAACAGTCAGTTCTTTACCTGGCTGTATCGCGTTGCCTTCAACATCGCACTTTCGCGAAAACGTCGTCAGAAAATTCGACTGTCGTTGGATCAGCAACGCGAGGAGGCGGGGGAGGAAGTCGTCAGCGATGGTGAGCCGGTCGACGCCAACATGATTCGCCAGGACGATGTGTCCTTGGTCCAATCCGCTCTGCAGCAACTCAGCGATGAACACCGCAGCATTCTCGTCTTGCGGGAGATGAACGAATCGTCCTATGAGGAAATGGCGGAGATCTTGGAACTGTCGATTGGAACCGTCCGCAGTCGTCTGAATCGGGCTCGCAAGCAATTGCGATTGGCGATTGAGCAACTGCGGGAAGCGGAATCTGGTTCCGTGGACTCCTCACTCGGCTAAGTGACATCCATCGGCAAGTGGATCTCTTTGCCAATCAAAGATGGTCGTGTCCGTTTGGCGAGCGGTTGTTTGGACAGGGATGAAGCCTCGGCGGCGAGGGAACAAGCATGGTGGATCGATCCTCCAATCAAGATGCCGGACACCATTTGGACTTGGTGCACGAGGTCCAGCCGGCTCCGGAAGAGTCTTCGCGTGGGGCTGATTCCGCCGCGGCTCAAGGCACCCCCGGCAATCCGCGTCCGTTTTTGGGGATTCAGTTTCGCTGTTGCCAAACCTACGGCCGCATCTATCGCAACGATGAGCGAACGGCCTACCGCGGCGGATGTCCCAAATGTGGATCGCGGGTGGAAGTTCCGATCGGAAATGGCGGAACGAACCAACGATTCTTTTCGGCTGGCTAGGCGTGCTCTCGACCGCGAGCGTCAGGCTGGGCGAGGGTGGCTCGCTCCGATTGTGTCGATTTCTCCACAAAATCCGAAAAAACCTGCCGGTAGAGCCTCGTCACAACCGAAACAGTCCATAGCACCGATTGGACCGGCTATCCGGCCGTTCCCTGTTCGCCGTGAGCACGGCACTCGGTGAGCGACACCTCACAAAGGACTGTAGGGAGGCATTTCCATGCGACGCAAATATTTTGGACTGGCGATGGCCGCGATCGCCACGCTGGGGCCTGCTCAGGCCTTTGGCGGTGATCGAGAGATCGCACAAGAAGTCATGCAGCGGCTCAAGGCGAGCCGTGATGCAGGGCAACTGAAGAACTTCAACCTCGACATGAAAGTCAACGATGGCGTGGTTCTATTCCGCGGCACCGTGGATGGAACCGAGCAACGCGACGTTGTGTTGTCTTCGTTGAAAGACGTTGACGGCGTGGTCAACGTGGTCAACGAGCTCGAAGTTCTCGAAGCAAAAATCTACAAACCCAAAGCGGCTGCGATCGCTGCCGTCGAGCCAGCCGAAACGTTCGACTTCAAGAACGCTTTGGAAACCGAAGGGCAAGAAGTGGTTCCTGGAACCATCGCTCCCGTGGCCAACGAAGAAGCTGCTGAATCGGAAACACGTCCGGTTGCCGCATGGGAAACCGCTGGCGAAGGAGTTCACTCGGACGACACGATCACCCGTTCGGTTGCTGCCGCATTGGGCAAAGCCAAGTCGGTTGGTCACCTGAAAGACTTCGGCGTCGACGTCAACGCCTACGACGGTATCGTTGAAATCACCGGCGAAGTCGCCTCCGACTCGCAACGTCAGTTGATCGCCGAGATCGCTCGTCACGCTCCTGGAGCACGCGGCGTTCGCGATTTGATGAGCGTCAAAGCTGAAGCGAAACCAAGCTTGGTTGCGACTCCTGCTTCGCACCGCACCGGTGGCTTGCAGCCATTGCCACCCGCCAACCGTCCTCAGGTCCAAGCTCAGCCCGTTTCCTACGGACACGCTGGTGGCCAGATGATCAACGGTGAAATGGTGGTGCCCGGCAGCATGGTCACGCACGGTGCAACCGCCGCACCCGTGGCTTCAGCTCCTGTGATGGGACAACCTGTTCCTATGGCACCTGCGGCACCCGTCGGAGCACCACGCTACGACTCGCCAAACTTGCCGAACTACGCGTGGCCTGGCTACGCAGCGTATCCAAACTACGCAGCGTTGACCTACCCACAACAGTACAGCCCATCGGCATTCCCATACATCGGACCTTTCTACCCCTACCCACAAGTTCCTTTGGGATGGCGGAAAGTGTCGCTCGAATGGGACGACGGATGGTGGTTCTTGGACTTCACTGACAAGTAATTTGTCAAACGGTCCAAGCATTGATCCAGCGGGTCCATGACCCAAACGAATCAACGAAAAACCCTCGCGAGTTCTCTTGCGAGGGTTTTTTTCATTAGTTGGCAGCCATGTGGTCGAATGCCTGGAATCGAGTAGGACGGAACTGTCCCGGCGAAAATGCATCTGAGATGGAAGTGGGCGACTGGTCCGATCGGAGAAACGTTGATGCTGTTTCGGCGAATGTTGTGATCATCGCTTGCTAGTAAAATTTTTTGGCACCGCACGCATTTCAATCGCGGTCTTTCGCTCGATCGATTCTTGAATGAGGTCGCTGGCATGAAGGGGCATTCCCATGTTGAACGTTTGGTTTTGTCGCTGGTATTCCTCCCGTGTTTTGGCTTCTCAGCTCACGCTCAATTGCCAAGCGGCCTGAACCCGTCGGCAATCGCCGATGGTGCAAAAATTGTTTCGACGGCCCGAGTGAACGATGCTCCGAAAGTCACGGAAGTACGGGAGTGGCGATTGCAGAATCGAGAACCGATTCAGGGACGATTGGTCCAATGGATTGGTCCAGACGAATGGATCCATATTGAATTCCGCAGTGGAAAGTTCCAGTCGTTTCCATTGAGGCAGTTCAGTGAATCGGATCGCGAATTCATCGAGAAGACATTGGAGCCTTGGCGGTCGCTGGTGGATCGGCTTCGCGAGGCGTTTCCCATTCGCGATGCGGGTGACCAGGCGTGGATGCAAGGTGACCGGGAGCTCAACAATGCGTCTCTGTTGTTGGTCGAAGACAGCATCTCGTATTGGAACATTCAACAGCAGTTGATCGCCATTCCGCTGGCGTCATTCCGGGGCGAACAACGCGATCTGATACGCGAGCGTCTGAACGTGCTCGATCAATTATCGAGATGGCAGACCGCAGTTCCTGGGGTGGATTTTCGTGCCGCGTTGCTTGGGCAAGTCGACGATGCATTTGTCTTTGGACGCATTTGGAAGCCATATGCTTCGCACCCCGTGATGGCTCGATTTCGTGTACGCAAAACCATGCTCGCGGAAGCTGATCGCGAACGAGCGGCGGATTGGTTTCGGACTGGAAAAGTCAAACAGGTACCAGGTCTCGAGCAAACCGATCTTTGGTGTTGGCCTGGGCGACTGGGGATGCTCGGACCTGGGAAGCCGCTTGAAATCGTCGAAGATGAGTCGGATCCCTCTAAGGGCAAGGTTTCATGGTTCGTGCCTGATCATCGACCCGAACGGGCTCGATTCCGAAAGTTCCGGATCAAGCGTTGGGAGTCGCTCGGTTCGTTCACCGGTCCATCGGAATTGGATCTGCGGCGTGTGCTCATGGAAAGGAAAATGAATGAGCTCGATGAAGAGGTTACTCCTACGCAAATCGCGACGTCTTGGGCTGAACGGCGGCGAAAACTGGTTGATTCTGATCCGTTCCGCTACCTCAACATGGCAGGGGCTTGGCGACTCAAAGACACCGCGTCCAATACCCGATTCACGGCAACGCTGATTGGCGAAGAGCACCCGTATTACGTCTATCGGTTCGATGCTGACAACTCGACGGTCGCTATCTTGAAAGCCGAATTGACAGAATCTTGGAGAGCGGCGGCTGAACAAAGCGTCCAGGGTCTGAACGAGTATTTCGAGGCTCACCCCAAGAAGAAACGCCCCTCTTTGCATGCCGAGTATTTTCTCGTCCGACGTTCCCATTCCATGGTGTTGGCGATCAAACCGTTGGAGATGACGAACGAGACCTCTTTGAAAGTCAAAATGGCCAACCGTGACACGCCGGTGGGATTGCCTGTCGATCAACTACATTTCGTGGACGCGATGGAAATGAAGTTGATGATGCTCGAAGCCGATCCAACCACATCGACCAAGGGACTGCCGGAGCTTGCGATAACCTCTCGCGAGCATCGGATGCAGTGGATCAAACTGCAGGAACACTTTGAGAAGAAGATCATTTTTGAAATGCAGCTTCCCTCCGCGAAAGCGATGGAAGACTGGTTGGTGAGCTGGAGTCAACCACCTTATAAGTCGCAAGTTGGTTTCGAGGGCGTTGTCGTGGGAAAGCACCTTGACAGTTGGATCATGCGTGACGGGACGGTCGATTTCCTGGTTGACAGAGAACTTCTGACGGACCATGCCAACGAACAAGCTGCCCAGCAATGGCAGACTCTGAAGGAGCAGTTTCCAAACCAAGCCATTCCGATCGCGGTTCCCAGCCTGCGAATCTACGGGTTGATGGGAAAGCAGCCATTGCCGCCGGCAGAGGATCCAAGCTGGAACGACCACGATGAATTCCAGTTCACCGATCGAGAAGGAAAGCGTCAGACGATTCCTCAAACAGCTTTTTCGCATCTGGAAAAGCTCGAATTGGAGGTGCAGTTGCGTTCGGGAGCCGAAGTGCGGCAAACGGTTTCAACTGATGACGAGTACGCCGCGACGCAACAAGTCGATCTGTTTCAGGAAAACCTCCGGCGGGAGCTCGAAGATAAACTCCGCAACTTGCCGCGACCTCCGAGCTATCAGTTATGGAAGTTGGTGGACTCGACTCAGTTGTTTCCCGCCAACTTTGAACGTCTTGACGGTGACGACGCGATCATGCGCGGGATGGTAGGCGGTTACTTCCGCGTTGCACGCTCGCTGTTTGAGGAACACGATTGGAAGACAATGGAGGAGACAGCCGCCGAGTTTCGTGAGCAGGGTAAAGCGGGCAGAACGGACGGGCTGGACCCGTCCACGATCACCCATCGCGTGATTCGACGAGCCGACGGTTGGACCACTTTGCCCGCCACGCCGGTCCGCGCGAATCGCTACTACATCGATTTCGAGGACGAGAACGAATCCATGATTCGTTTGTCTGTGGATGAACTTCATCCGGTTGACGGACCGAAGTTGCGGGGTGAGTTGTACCGACGTGAACATGGCATCGAGTGGGACGACCAGGTGGATGAGCGGTTGGCTCAACCTGTCACCGAAGACGAAATCATTGCTCGGCCAGCCACGCTGGATGCGGAATATCGCGAGCGGTTGGAATTGCTGCGTCGTGGCTTTTCACGCCAGTGGAAAGAGACACGCTTGGCACTCAGCCCAGGGCAGACGGTGCTGCAGATGTCAGTGGACGGATCGTACTTGTTGATTGCGGGAAACGATCCTGCCGTGGTGGATCGAAGTGGGAACATCGTCCATCGAATTTTAAGTCGATTGGACGGTCAGCACCCAGTCTATCTGTCGGCGGATGGCAATCGATTGATCGGTTTTGAAAGTGGGGGGCTGACCCTTTGGGATCTCCAACAGGGAACCAAATTGGCGAGCCATCAGGCAGTGAAGCCACCCTTGGCTTCGGCGCAATCGGCCGATGGGGATCGAATCTTTTTCACGACCCACGATGGGTGGATCTACTTGTTGGATTTGGCATCGTTGGAAGTCAAGCAATCACGCATCGAGTTACTCGACGGGGAACGGATGACTTCCGAGCTATGGTGCTCTCGTGACGGTGCGAATTTCATCGCGACCAGCAATCAAAACATGTATTTGTTGAAGGTCGATGAAACCACGGGGAAGATCGCGAATCAAGCTCAGCTGACGAGGCTTCCGAAGGTCCGCGCACTGGCGGTCTTGGACAAACGGGCCTGGGTCAGCACGGATGAGAAACCTTGGGCAATCGACTTTGGGGTCGAAGAGGGAGAGGTGGTTCATGCCACTCGTCGGTTCAACATCGTCCCGTACTGGATGGAAAACGCCGAGGCGGAAGAAGAAATCACACAGATTCGAGTCATGGGGATGCCTCCAGGATTGGCGGGCTCCGCAGATCCTTTTGCCTTCATCGCGGACTTCGATTTGAATGGCGATCGGAGGGGGATGGTTGAGTACGTGAACTGTGACTTGACTCAACCGGTCATGATCGCGGCGCGCGGAACGGCGATGGTGTTTCGTCGAGGTAGTGAGTGGATTCATGCCGCCGCTCCGGAACGCATTCCAGCCTCTCGGATCCTTCGAGTGTTGGCGGAGAACCTGGTGGACCGCGACCAGATCGATCAATTGGACGCTGCGTTTGCCTATTTGCGAACGCCCGCCATCGCGGCAGTCAGCGAGTACCCCGATGAAATGAGTGAGGAGTTTCTAAGTGCGCTGGACATCGTGTCCAAAGAATATGGCTGGGTGCACGGAGGCGATGCTCGAATCCGCAAAGATTTGTGGCTGAAGCGCGCCGGGGAACGGATGCCGCGGTCCATCGTGATTCCGATGCTGCGTGCTCAGCATCATCGCGACCTGGCTTGGGAGGCCCGCGGAACCGGTTTCGTCAACACGGTTTCGAGGGATGACATGCGGCTCTTTCATAAACAGTTGGGTGTCGCACTGGAACACCTCAAACCGCTCTTGAAGAAGCAGCAACCCGCTACCCGTGTGTTCTTCCTTGCGCTCGGAATTTCCATGGGATTGTCTGCGCCTAAAAGTGCGGTGGGTGAGCTGACTCGGCGTGCCATGCAGACACCTGCGAAGGGAAGTTTGTCCGTGCACTCCTCGGCGGTGACCTATTTGTTACCGCGTTGGCACGGCAACCCCGGTGATTTCGAGAACTACATCGAGGCGGTCTGCGATCAATTGGGGGGAGCTGATGGCGATGCAATGTACAGTCGGTTGATCGTCAGCACGGCTCGCTTTTACCCTCGTGGCCAACCCGCCAGTGACTTCATGCGTTTCGATCCCGATCGAGTTTTGGCCGGGATGGATGCGTACTATTCAAAGGACCGAATCAGCACCCGCTGGTTCGAATTCGCAGAGGAGCTCTTTCAGAGGGAACAGGATGATGCTCGCTTGGCCGAGCTCCGGCAACTGGTTCGCCGCCACCGGATCTACTTTGGTGAGTGAACGACTTGCTGGCGAAAAGCTTTCGCGGCTTACGGTTGGTGAGGGCTGTACGAGGGGGGATCGTAGGATCCGTGGCGTGCGAACGGATTTGTCAATGAAATTCGTTCGAGCGGTTCGGTCAAAGCCGCTGGATACTCGGTGCGAATTCTTACGTCGGTGGCCAGCCATTGCCAGCTCCAGCCGAGCATGCTTGGGAGCTCACCGCTGTCCAAGGCGAACTCAAATAAGTCGAAGATCAATTCTGCCTCTTCGAAGTCGTTGGTGGTGAATTCGGTGGACCAGAACGGTGAACCGATTCGCCAGTGTTCCATGCGAACCTCGACATGGTAGGTGTTGGGCATGGTCGCGAATTCTTGAGCGTTGACGGGAGTGCTCAGTGAAACGCTGCTCGCGGAGAAGAGAGCCACCAGTGCGAAGAAGAAACGTGTGCCGTGCATCGCTGGGATCCTCAAGAGAAAGGAACGTGTGCTTTCAACGCCCGGCCAAACGGCTGGGCTTCGAAGGTCTCAGCGAAAAGACTCGCGATCTGTTACCGCGAATTCAAACCGGTTGTCGAAGTTCGAAAAAATCAGGCAACAACAGTCGCCATTCGGTCTCCCATCCGTGCGTAGAGCTCTCGGTTTTGTGCGGAGTTCTCAATCAGGTCAGCGTCGAATTGGACTCGTCCCGGTTCAAAAAGCACCATCGTCGAGGAGCCGCCAAACCGGAAGTAGCCTTTCTCATCGCCTTTCGTGACGGGCTGTTGGGCGGTGTAGGTTTGTCGAATGCTGCCAACGCACGTGGCACCAATTTCCAGCAACAACACCGTGCCGAGTGACTCGGTTTGTAGCTGCGTGATGCAGCGTTTGTTGGTGCTAAGAATGTGAATGTTCTGGCACAATGCGATTGGATTGACCGAATACAGCGGCCCGTTGATCAGACGGCTTTCTCCAGGTGTTCCAGCGAAGGGGAAATGAAAGCGGTGATAGTCCGTCGGGCACAATCGTGAAAGCAGCAAACTGCCATTGGCATAGCGATCCGCCAGTGCGTCGTCCTTCAGCAAGGTCGAGATGTCAAAGGTCTCGCCTTTGACAAACAACCCCGATGAGCGAGACAGGTCGGGAATGCAAAGATGCCTTCCATCGGCTGGGAACACGACGGAGTCATTGCTGGCGTCGATCGGGCGGGCCTCAGGATGAAGCTGACGCGAAAAGAATTCGTTGAAATTCGCGAAGTTATCCACGTCGCAAGCGAACTCATTCGCATCAAGCCCGAACTCTTCGACAAAGGGAGCAATTTTCGCTTTGGTTTGCGGCTGGTCCATTCGCCAGCCGTACCAATGCGAGAAGGCAGTCCGCTTCACCAACAGCGACAATGAAATGCGACCGGCGACCGAACCGTAGGTCCAGCGAAGAGCCTTGTCTCCGTACACCTTTTCGATTTCGTTTTCGCCGGTGTATCGGTTGTGGTAAACGATTTCGTCCATGCCGCAGATTTTAAATGGATTCACCCGCAGAAGAGGTGATGTGGGGGCTATCGAGGAAGTTGCTTCCAATCGATTTCGGGTTGGCTTTCCGTGGTCGACGTGCGCTGAAACGTTTGATCGAGCTGCACGGTTTCTGAGAAGAAGCCGCAGTTTTGGAGGAAGAAGTGAGTGTCTTCGCTTCCGCCGGCGTAGTCCAGGCGATGTCGACCTCGTGCGGTGTTATCGCCCGTGAATTTCGCTCGCGTGATTTCGTGCCAGTTTCCATCCGTGTCGCAAACCCACTGGTTCGCATACTGGGCTGATCGCTGGAGATGCCCCTGGGTTGGCGAGAAGTTTTCGAGGAAGGAATGAAAGCCAGTGAGATGTTTGTCCGTTTTGGGACGTTGGAAACTCGCGACAAGCAACCACTCATCTTTCTCTTTGTCGCCAAACCACGACGTGTAACGCGTGTTGCCTTTTCCGTCGGGTTTGACTTCCGTGAGGAAGCGATAGGTGCGGCCGGCTTCCCACGGGTAGCGAAAAAAGCTTTGACCACCGGAACCTTCATTGCCAAAGTCTTTCGCGATGACGTTCTTTCCCTTCGCCAACGTTCGAACGCGATCTTCCTCTGGGATCTCGTTGGGGTCGTCGGTTCGGTAAGGACTCCAAATTGAAAACAAGACTCGGCGTTCGGTCTCGCTATTGACCTGCATCCCGAAGTAGCCTTCGCCAAAACCGTTGGCCATGAAGTACGTTCCAATGGGATCTTGTCCGACCGGCACCATGATTTCGCTGTAGGCGTAGGTCAGGTTGACCTCACGAGGAATGCGATAGGCCAAGTGGACCGATGGACCGCGACGTCCCCAGTAGAACATGTTGCCGTCATTGGTTTTGACATAGTCAACTTGCAGATCGCTTGAGTCGGAATTCACGATGAGCTGTTTGATCTCAATGAGCGAAGAATCGCTCTTCAAAGAGAGATCAACTTTCACGTATCCGGCGGGCACGGAGACTTCGCCGATTGAGATCGAATCGGAGGTGTCTGCGGGGACGTCGCAAGCGAACGTTTGATCGGCAACTTGAATCTGGATCGTTCCCGCTGTTTCGCCGGATCGTCCCTCAAGTGCCAGATTCAACTTGGCCCCATCGCTGACCCGAAAGAACACCGAGTAAGTTTCGTCGCTGGTGCGTAGCGACAGATTGCCGTCGCGGCGCAGTCCACGACCACCGGGTTCCGGTGCGGTGCGGAAGGCATTGCCGGCGACGGGAATCTTCCATTCGTCGGCGGATGCGTGAGGGGAATTGGGCGTGCACACAAATGCGCAGGCCAAGGTGAAAACACAAATCAGTCGGAAGTTCATGGTGCGATTCGAAGGTGGGATTTCCGGGGCAGGGCAGGGCGGTGGGGAACGCGAAACAGTCGCGACATCTGCTCTTGGCGGGATGGTGCCTATTCGGTGGTGCCCGCAACATAGTGTGATCTGTCGAGCATGGCGACCTCCGCCGGGCCACTTGATTTCGATGGGGTTTTCGTGAGTCCGTTATCAAGGCAGGATGGTGGGTTTCAGGAACTCAAACGCGATTCACGTTGTTCCAATCCCCCTCACACCTTTGGAGCCCATCATGGCAACCGCCAGTGCCCGTCACATTCTCGTCGAGACCGAAGAAGCCTGTCAGGATTTGAAAGAACAGATCGAAAACGGCCAAGACTTCGGTGCCATCGCTGCTGAGTTTTCCGCCTGCCCGTCCGGAAAATCCGGCGGCGCTTTGGGGACGTTCAGCCCCGGTCAGATGGTCAAGGAATTCGACGACGTCGTTTTCACCGGTGAATTGAACAAGGTTCACGGTCCTGTGAAGACTCAGTTTGGATATCACCTGATCGAGATCACTAAGCGTGTCGACTGAGTCATTGGACCCATGATCAAGACCTTCGAAGACGCCTATCGGTTTGTTCTCGATCGAACCGTGGTCACGGTTTTTGGAAGCAAAGGATCGCCTCATCCTTCGCTTTGGGACAACACCGATCTCTCGGAAAAGAAGCCCAAGAGCGGTGGCTGGAGTCCGAAGGTCATGGCGGTGTGGGATTGGAAGACTCGCATCCCTCAAACTTATCCTGATCAGGTTTTCTACGGAAAGATACCGGGTGGTGACGCGGTGTTGATGGAAATGAACCACTTCCGCGATGTGCACTATCCATCGGCGTATCAAGACATCATCGAGCTGGATCCACTCTGCCAGGAAGTGTTCGAGCTGATTCGTTTAGAGGCGGACTACACCGGGCCGCTTCGCAAACGAGCCATGGCGAGATTCGCTTGCACCAAGAGCCAGTTTGATACGGCTTTGAAAAAGCTGCAGATTAGCTTGAACGTGGTGCGATCCAATGACCCAAAGTTGAAGAATGACTTCTGGTTGCCCATGCGTGAGGTTCACATGGACATTGTTCAACAACACGAGTCGTGATGCTCGAGCGATGACTACTGGTGAGTCGTCGTTCGAGACGTCGCGTCGGGTTGGTACGAACTGTCCATCAGCGACACGATCACCATCGCAAAGAGGCTCGCGGCCAGGCCGATCAGTTGCGATGGCACGACGAAGTCAGTGAGCCAGTGTTCGCAGGCGAGCCAAGTGACGACGCCCGAAACGATCGACGCCATGGCACCCGCATTGGTTGCTCGTTTCCAGTAGAGCCCAACGGCCAAGGGGACCAAAGCGCCGACCAGTGGAACGCTGTAGGCTTGTTGGATCATTTCGTACATTGTGTCGTTGCTGGTCAAGGCTTGGTGCAGCGCCAGCCCACCAAACATCAGCAACACCATTCGGAGCCAGCGAAGCATCCGTTTGTCGTCCAATTCGGGACGAAACGGCCGGATCACGTTTTCGACGATCAAGCTGGATGGTGCCAGCAATGTGCCGCTCGCCGTGGAAAGAATGGCTGAAACCAAGGCTCCCAAGAACACGGTTTGAACCCAGAACGGTGTCGACTGCATCACGGCGGTCGGCAGTGTGCGTTGGACCTCCCGCAAGTCTTCGCTGTTGAATTGTTCCAGGTGATTGGGATCGATCACGACTGCCGCGTAGGCGATGAACATGGGAACGAAGGCGAAGAGGCAATAGAACAGACCGCCCAACAAAGTTCCGGTCATCGCGGTGCGTTCGTCTTTCGCGCTGGTCACTCGCTGAAAGACGTCCTGCTGAGGAATGGATCCGAGTGCGGCGGTCAAGAAGCCGCCCGCGTAGATCCACCACTCCGCGGACCGGCCCCAATCGGGAAAGATCTGAAGTCTCCCCGATTCGCGAGCGGATTCGATCACCACGGACACTCCACCCGCGGCCCCCGCCATGTAGATCGAAACGACGATCAAACCAATGATGATCACAAAGGTCTGGATCATGTCGGTCAGTGCCACCGACCACATACCACCCATCACGGTGTAGAATGCGACGATGGTGAAGCCGATCACAATGCCGTGGTTGATCGTCAAGGCTTGGTAACCAATGCCTTTACCGAGCACGGAAATGACCAAACCCAAAGCGGTCAACTGCGCGGCGGCCCAGCCCAGATACGATGCTGAAATCACCACCGACGTCAGGACTTCGATCGGGCGACCGTATCGTTTGCGATAGAAGTCACCGATGGTGAGCAAGTCCATGCGGTAGAACGCTCGGGCGAAGAACAAAGCGACCAAGACCAAGCAAATCGAAAACCCAAACGGGTCGCCCGGAATGGCACGCAAACCCTGTCCCGCGAAGGTGGCGGACACGGAAAGGACCGTTTCCGCGCCGAACCACGTGGCAAACACGCACGCGAAGTTCATGTACAGCGGAAGGGAACGTCCCGCGACCATGAAATCGTGAGCGCCACCAACGCGACGGGCTGCGATGAACCCGATCGCGATGGTCAGTGAAAGGTAAGCCAGTACGGCGGCGATCAATCCCATTGGTGGCCGTCCCGTCAGTCGATTGCGACACTGCCAGCGACAGGCAAACCGTTGAACGGGCATGCACTCGCGGCAGCGTAAGCGCCCATCGAGGGCACCAACACCAATTCGCCGACTTCCAGATCGGGCAACCACTGGTCGCGCGACACGATGTCGGTGGAGTCACAGGTGGGGCCGGCAACGACGCAGGCCGACGTTTCGCGTGACCCGTCATTTTCAACGATCAAAGGAAAGTCGGTGTGATCGAAGATCTTGCCTGAGAACGAGCCATAAATTCCGTCGTCGAGGAAGTACCAAGGTAGTTCCCATCGACGGCTCTTGCCGATCACGCGAGTGATCAACGTCACGCATTCGGTGCAAAGCCCGCGACCGGGTTCAGCGATGATGCGATTTGGCAAGTCGCCAAAGATCTCTTGCAGACCTTGCGAGATCACCGCACCGAAGCTTTCGATCGAGGGTGCGTCTTCGCGGTAAGGTGCGGGGAATCCGCCGCCGATGTCCAAAACTTCCAACGTGTGACCTGCACGCGTGGCTGCATCCCAAATGTCGCGAACGTTGCGGAGGACTTCCACATAGTCGTGAGGGTTCAGGCATTGGCTGCCGACGTGGAACGAGAAGCCACGAATGCGAAGACCTTTCGCACGAGCCACCGACAGCATTTCCAACGCCTCGTGCATGGGGCAGCCGAACTTGGCCGACAGGTTGATGCGACTGGAGGCACCGGTGGTGGCCAAACGCATCAGTAGGTTCACATCGGGTGTCAGGCGACGGATCTTCTCGGCTTCGATGGCGTTGTCAAAAACGAACCAGTTCACACCGGCTTGGTAACATTCCCAAAGGTTTGCATCGGTCTTGCACGGGTGCGTGTGCAGCATTCGGTCAGCGGTGAATCCCGCCAATTGAGCGGCACGCAATTCGCCTGGCGAGCAAATGTCGATGAAGGCGTTTTCGCCATTCAGCGTGGTCAACAAATGCAGGTCAGGGTTTGACTTGGCGGCGTAGTACAAATCCACACCGGGAAGAGCTTGTTTCATGGCCCAGTAAGTTTCGATCGCCTTGGATCGAGAAACGACGAGCAATGGTGAACCGTGTTGTTCGGCGAGGTCTTTGGCGACCTCAAATGAAAGGATGGGTTGAGCCGTTCGAGCGTTGGGTGCGCGCAGAATGGTCGATGCAATCATGCAGCCGGGGTGCCTCTAAGAAAGGGACCAAAGGTCAAAAGAAATTACGAAACAACAGTCAAAACTTCGAAGCCGCTGTGGCTTCGTCGAAGGGTTCTGAGAACCCTGGCCGACTTCTTCTTCGCTGTTATCGAGCCGCGTCCTGGGCGCAATAACGTGTTGACCTTGGGGAGATCGCAATGGAGGCTGCGGCACCTTGCGGTATGGCAACGTTGTGCGTTTGGAGTGGGCGATTCCGCTAGGAAACGTCCTGCCAACACACTTCCGCCACGCCCGTCACGAGGGGGCGAGACCTGGTGTCATGCTGATTGAACCGTTCAGGAAGCTTCGCATCCGGGCGAATCTGACCTTCACGAATCACACTACTGTTCAATCGGCTGCGAAGAATATCGACCGCGTTTTAAAAAGTCGAGAGAGGAAATCCCGAATTCAGCGAATGTTCTGGGAAGAACGATATCGGCCACTTTGGCGGGACGTTTTTCGACTTCACATCGTGTGTTTTCCGCGGGCCAATTCCACCGGAAGGTGCAGAATACGCTGCGGACAGGAGTGGCCGAGGCTGCTATAGTGCCTTCAGTTTCGATCCTTCTTTGGCAGTGGTTTGTTTTGTCTGACGTGTCTTCGGTCCCGGAATCTCTGGAACGCCTGGAAGTGGCTTTGACGCCTCAGGAACGGTTCGAGGAGTACCTGCAGAGCAAAGGGCAACGGCAAACGAAACCTCGCAAGTTCTTGGTTGAGAAGATCTTCGCTCAGCACGCCCACTTTGATGCGGATGAGTTGATCGAGAAATTGCCTCGCAAGGGCGAGCCCAATTACGTCAGTTCGGCGACCGTTTACCGATCGCTACGGGAATTTGTCGACGCGGGCCTGTTGAACTGTTTTCAGCTCGACGGACGGACGGTGTACGAGCTGGATTATGGCTACCCGCCGCACGATCACCTGTACTGCACCCGTTGCCGGAAACTGATTGAGTTTCGCAGCGAAGAGCTGATCGCCACCCGGGATGAAGCCGCCGCGAAACATGGTTTTCGCGTGTCCGGTCATCGCATGCTGGTCAGTGGCGTGTGTCGCGAGTGCAGCAAGAATCGCCGGAAGAAACGCAAACAAGACCTGGTTTGACGTTCCCGATCCCGCTCATTCTTCGGACGGGAGTTCCGCGGTTCGGATCTGCTGCAGGATTGCGTTGAAGACGGGTTCGGCGGCTTCGAAATCGCTGAGTTCCGCTTGCAGTTGAGCCAGGATGCGACCGGCGATTGGCATTTGCTCACGCGTTGGTGGTGGTGCGTCCAGCAAAACGACCCGTGACATCACCACGAGATCCAGGTAATAGAACCTCAGGTCGATGGCTTTTTCATCGTCGTCTGCTCCCGGAAGCGTCACACTTTCGCGTTCCAGGTCTTCGTATTGGTCGCGAAGCATTTGGTCGATTTCGCTAAGCACCAATTCGTCTTCGCGAGTGATCGGTAGTGTCTCCAGCGATACAAAGCCACCGCCGGGCAGATCAAACGTGGTGCCTTGGTCGCCTTCGTCTTCGGCTCGTTCGACCAGTTTCCAGTTGTCCGGGTACAGCAATTTCAGGCCAAAGCCTTCGAACGTGGCGGGCATGCGAATTCTGTGGTGAAGCGAGTGGTAAAACGGCGAGGCCAGGTGGGAGTGAGATCAGCTAGAAGTGCTGCTCAAACGCGACCGCAAATCATCCGGGACGTTGGTTTTGATCAGCTTTCCGCCCGGTTGAAGATCGCAGCAGACGGTTGTGATCTTGCCCGTTGCGATTCGTCGATCTTCGCAGGTCAATTCGAATCGATAGTGGACACTGGATTGGCCAATGCGGTCGACGTGAACCGCGATTTGAAGGATGTCTTCGAACCGTGCCGGTCCATGGAAGTCACAACTCACGGCGACGCGCGGCCAGGTCAGGCGTCGCTCGGATGCGTGATCGGGCATCACCGCCACGCCGACCGAGCGTAAAAATTCGTGCTCGGCGGCTTCCATCATTGGGAAGAAAGCAGAGAAGTGAACGATTCCAGCGGCGTCGGTGTCTCGAAACTCGACGCGGCGTTCGGTTTGGTAAACCGGAGCCTTCTCTGTGGAGGCTCCGGCTGGATTCGAATCATTCACGGCGGAGTTGGATCACTCGCCAACGTATGGCAACAAGGCCATGAAGCGGGCGCGTTTGATCGCAGCGGTGACAGCGTGTTGGCTGGCAGCGGTACATCCGCTCTTGCGACGGCCCATGATGCGACCTTGACGGTTCACCATCTTGGACAGCAATTCGAGGTCCTTGTAATCGACGTACATCGGACGTGGACGCTGGCCATCGACGAAGATGGGGTCCTTGCGGCGCGTGCGGCTGCGGACTCGTGAGCGTTTGCGGGCACGGCTACGCGTGCTCATTGGACGTGGAGGCATGAAGCTTTTCGAGAATTCGAAGGCGAATGGACTGATACGGCCGGAAAACCAGTGTTTCCGGCTCGCCAAGGTGTCCCGCTCACGCGACAAGGGTGCGATTGCGGGCCACACAGTGTGCCGAGATCGGCGTTTCCACGCAATCCCTTTTGCCTATTCTTCCTGATAAAGCTTTTCTTGTGAGATCAAGGTGCGAACGGGGTGAGGGACCTGGAAACGGATGCTCCGGCCGGAACAGACTCGATCACGCAAATCGCTGCTGCTGATCTCAATCTGCGGCATCAAAATCTGAGATTCGCGAATGGTCTGCAGACGGTCGGGGGCCGCCATTGCATTAAGAATTGAATAGTCCGGCTGTGCTTGCCCCCCGCGAGCGATCACGGCGAGATGACACAGTTCCAAAATTCGCTCCGGGTCTCGCCACCGATCGAACGAGGCCAATGAGTCGGCTCCGATGATCAGGTACAGCGGGCGGTCAGGGAATCGCTGGTGCAGATGCTCGAGCGTCAGACGAGTGAAGCTGATGCCATCCTGTTGCAGTTCCCAGTCGTCGATCACGTGGCCTTCTTGACCGGACAGTGCCAAACGCAGCATCTGCAGTCGCTGTTCGTTGCTGGCCACCGGACCGTGGGGTTTCAGCGGGCTGGTTGCCGCCGGGATCCAGCGAACGTGTTCAATTGGCAATTGTTCCAAAGCTGACTCGGCCATCCAGAGATGTCCCATGTGGACCGGGTCAAACGATCCACCAAGGATTCCGATGCCCTGTGGTGATTGTGGTGTGGTTTCGGAGTCGGACACGGAATGACTTTCAATGGATGCGAGCTGGCAGGTGATCCAGGATAGCGTCGTCCCGCGGCGGCGTGGATCGGTGACCAAACGTGTCATCCGGGTGGCGATGATTGGGGTGATGTCTTGCGCCCGCCGGGAAGAAAATGAGCTCACACGTTATGTTGTCTGAATCACCAATGCCCAAATTGGGCGAGTCGATCCTGTCACTTCCTCCTTTCACCGCCGCGTCCGTGACCGCTGACTCTTCGTCATCCGAACCGACCCAAAGCGAATTGTTCGAAACCGAGCCTCCACCATGGGAGTTGACGGTCGGAGAGGACGTTCAGCTGGCTTCGATTGTGTTCAGTCGGTCACCACACGGACCGTACGACTATCGGATTCCCGATGACCTGCTGGAGGTGCTGCGTCCAGGAATGCGGGTGGGGGTGCCGCTGGGACACCGCAAAAAGCCGACGCCCGGTTGGTGCGTTTCGATCAAGACCGGCAATGCTTCGCATCAGAAGCTACGCGACGTTGCGGAGGTCATCGATGATGAACCACTCTGCGATGCGGCCTTGGTTCGGCTGGTGATGTTCATCGCTCATTACTACCAAGTGCCCGCGGGGCAAGTATTCGACACGTTGATTCCCGCCAGCGTTCGCGACAACGCGGGGACTCGCAAGACGACTTACTTCCGTCCAGCAAAAGGGCTCGACGAAGAACAGATTGCGAAGCTGCCATCCAAGCAGCAATCGGTGATACGTTTCTTGGTGGGACAGGATCGCCCGATGACGGCGGCGGAGTTGGCCATCATGGCGGAATGCACGGAGGATCCCATCCGTCGGCTGCGGAAAAAGGAGTTGCTGGTTCCTGAGGTGCGGCGGGAACTCAGTCAGAACATTCGCATTCGGGCGCAGCACAACGACGGGGAACGCAAACAGTCACATGAATTGACCGTTCAACAAGAAAACGCGTTGTCACGGATCAACGCGGCGGTGGACAGTGGCCGCGGACGCACGTTACTTCTGCACGGGGTGACGGGAAGCGGGAAGACGGAGGT
The DNA here is from genome assembly GCF_020966775.1 of Rhodopirellula halodulae. Taxonomy (NCBI): domain Bacteria; kingdom Pseudomonadati; phylum Planctomycetota; class Planctomycetia; order Pirellulales; family Pirellulaceae; genus Rhodopirellula; species Rhodopirellula halodulae. The sequence goes on from NZ_JAJKFV010000029.1 coordinate 611,460, forward strand.
TTACATCCAGGCGATCGAACACGTCGTCAAACAAGCGGGATCCGCGATTGTTTTGGTACCCGAGATTAGTCTGACCCCTCAAACGCGAGGACGTTTCGAAGATCGGTTTGAAAACGTTGCGGTTCTCCACAGCCAAATGTCGGCTGCCGAAAGGCACTTTCATTGGCAACGCATTCGTCGCGGGGAAGTGCAGGTGGTCATTGGTCCTCGCAGTGCCGTGTTCGCTCCGCTGCCGAACCTTGGATTGATCGTGATTGACGAGGAGCACGACACCTCGTTCAAACAGGACAAACAACCTCGCTATCACGCGCGTAAGGTCGCTCACGCACGAGCGATGGCTCTTGGAATTCCGTTGGTGTTGGGGTCCGCCACACCTTCGTTGGAAGCTTGGCACGCGACGCAGACCGGGCATGCGGAGTTGGTCACGATGTCAGAGCGTGTCGGCAACCGACCCATGCCGGATGTTCAATTGGTTGACCTGCGAATCAAAGAAGACCGCGGCAAAGGGGGAGCAATCAGTCGACCGTTGCACGCGGCCGTATTGGAGACTTTGAAAGAGAAGGGACAGGCGATCCTGTTGCTGAATCGACGTGGCTATGCAACGACGATCCAGTGTCCCGCCTGCGGAACCGTGTGTGCTTGTCCGGATTGCGATCTTCCGTTGACGCATCACCGCGATGGTGGCAAAGCGATGTGCCACTACTGCGACTACACGATCCCGACGCCGCCATGGTGTCCGGCATGCCGCTTCGATGGCATTCGTTATGGTGGTTTGGGAACGCAGAAATTGGAAATGGAAGCCAAGGCTCGTTTCCCCGATGCACGAATCGCACGGATGGACAGCGATACGATGAAGCGTGCTGGAAGTCACCAGCGAGTCCTCTCCGAATTTCGTGCGGGCGAGATCGATGTGCTGCTCGGAACCCAGATGATTGCGAAAGGGTTGGACTTTCCCAACGTGCTGTTGGTCGGGGTGATCAACGCTGACTCCGCGTTGCACTTCCCAGACTTCCGTGCGGCTGAGCGAACGTTTCAGTTGGTCACTCAAGTCGCGGGGCGTACCGGCCGCGGCAACCGTGGCGGACGAGTGATCGTGCAAACGTTCACTCCCGAGCATCCCGCGATCCAAGCCGCCGCCCGACACGACTATTTGAAGTTTGTCGAAGACGAAATGGTGAACCGTAAAAAGTTCAACTATCCGCCTCTTGGAAGCGTGGCTCGGATCATCATCCGAGGGCCGTTGGAAGATAAGACCGAAGCCGTCGCGGACGCGATTGTCGATCGTCTGGAAAAGGCCCGTGATCTGTTGAAGGCGGAGGTTCGAATCCTCGGACCAGCGCCGCCACCCATTGTCAAAATCAGTGGGAAGTATCGTTTCCACCTGCTGCTTCAAGCCACCGAAGCGGCGGTGGTTGGGGAAGTGGTTCGCCGAGGATTGGCCGATTTCAAAGTCGATCCAAAAGAAGAAATCGAATACTTGGTCGACATTGATCCAGTGAATCTTATGTGATGTGGTTGGTCGAACGCGACTGGATCGCAATCACCTTGCCGGCCCGGTTGGCTGACCGGTGGACCTCCCGCAGGGCTAGCGCAAATTCGGCTTTCTGATTTTTCATATTGTTTGAGATTTTCAGCCGTTGCTAGGTAACTCGACCGGAAGTCTTGCTCCGTTTGTGGAGCAGGATTCGGCTTTGAGCCCCGGAAAAGTTGGAACTGACGCATGGACGTGTTGCAGTGCTTGGGAACGAGCGACCCATTGTTTGATTGGGTCCAAGAGATCCGGCGAGATGGATCAAATCAGACGCTCTTCGACTTTGATGATTTCAGTCGTCACTATGTTTTGGTTTGGGAGGGACAGCCTCTTGGGGCTTTGACCGTTCAAGAAGCAAGCGAGGCTCGATTGGATTGTGAGGATCACTATCCTTCCGCCGTTTTCGAGCGTCACCGTGATCAATTGTTCGGGACTTGCAAGCTAAGGATTCGACGCGGTCCGGCCACGCCGATGTTGGCACTGAGGACGCTCGTGCGGGGCTTGTGGCAAGATCAACTGCAGCGTGGCAAGCGAATCTGCATCGTGAACGCAGAGCATCGAATGCGAGCGTTCTATCGACGCATTGGATTCAGTCATTTGCCTGGCTTTGACTTCGTTCATCCCCAGTTGAGCACACAAAGCATTGTGTTGTTGATGGGGGTGGACACGAGTCAGCGTTCTTACTGTCAGGACTTGTTTGAGACCATTCACAACCCGGTCGATCAGCAGGCTTTGGTGGAAGCGTGTTGCGGTTCGCTCGCAGGAATCGGTTTGACTTCAAAGACTGGGCCTCGCAAGTTGGCGGTGGCGGCATGAACGGGAAAGTGCTTTCGTATTCGGCGGGTTCCACTTCCCTGGATCCCTACAAGTTTCGCGTCATCAACGACCAGCAGCCATCCGGAAAGATGCAGCGATTGGCGATGGTGTTTCCAGAGCTTGCATCGTTCTTTGGCGATCCATCGCAGTCACTGGTCATCGATGCGTATCCAGCCGCGTTGGGCGGGATGGAGTCCATGACTCGAGTCATCACCTACTTGCATCCGCCCACCTGCGTTCGGGCATTGCGGTTGGCAGCAGCAGAAAAACGTCGCGTTGTCTTCATCGGTCAGCCCTTGGCGGGGGCTGATCTGCTGTTGCACGCCATGGAAACTGAGATGCAATGGCCAACAGAAATCCTCTGGGCAACGGGTGGTTATCCGATGCCAACGTCATTGCAGCAATGTGTCAAGGATTGGCTGGCCGACCGTGGGTGCGAGCTTTCCGTGTTGAAGGCGTATGGTGTGGCCGAGTTGGATCACACGTTGCTTGCATCGATGGAACAAGACATCGAATTGCAGCCAATCTATCAATTGATCGACGAGAGACTGCAGTTGGATCAATCCATGAACGCAACGACGATGAGGTTCAACGGCCAGGTCGTGGCCAACCCGGATCGCATCCAAAAGACAGGAATGGGATACCACATTCAAGGCGATCCATCACGCTACAACCATGGCGTGCTTCGATGGCTGGAACAATGGCAGCCATCGGATTGGAAACGCTGCACGGGCTACTTTGCCGAACGGGATGGAGAAGTCATCTTGCAGCGAAGGCTGGTGCGATCCGTCGCGGTTCCTGGTGTGGTCAATCGCATGAGCTTCGAAGCGATGGCTTCGCTGCCTCGCGGAACCAAGTGCCAACCGGTCTGCCATTTCGAGTTCATGGCAGATCACGGTATGTCGTGGCTAGAAAAGCCAAAGTGGAACCTGCAACTGTTTACGCAGCTCGCTGAGGAACGTAATCGTAGTGCGGTTTCTGCCGCCGCTTGATCACTCCCAGCAGCCCACGAAGCATACGTCGGCTGAACGAGGCTTTGTCGGCAGCTTTGATCAACATGGCGAAGTGTTTGAACGTGGACCAGTTCGAGAACTCTTCCGTCCCCAAAATACGTGCGTCTTCACCGAACCAAAAGATTGGGTAGTTGAATTCAGGTTCAGCGGAGTCTTCCGCGATGAAGCCAATGGTTTTCAACCTGCGCTCGTTCAGTGGGCTGGCGGAGAAAGAGACCATCTCAAAGTCGGTCCCATTCGGGTCGATCGCGAGTCGAGCGACTTGCGAGAGCAACACGAAACTCAGTGATTCAGTGACCTGATACCAAGGACGCCGGCAGCGATTGGTGAACTCGGTGACCGAATCCAGCAACAGATATTGCGACTGGTCATCAATGTCGTCGGGGGAGATGTCGAGCCATGCCAGTTCACCGTTACGAAACGCAGTGAAAGCCTCCTTTGTTAGGGGCAAAGCAATGCTCACGCCGCAGATCGTTCCATCGTAGCGGTCGACCCGGATGCATCCTGGGTTGCGTTTCCAATAGTCGACGTAGCGTTGCTCATACCGAAAGTAGACTTCGTTGATTGCTTCGTCGCGTTTGAGCGCTTGTTCTTGGTGCTCCTCGGAACCCCATTTTTGAATGTGGATGCTGAAGTTTTCGCGCATCAATCGAACGATCTCGATCACCTCCGCTTCGTCGCGGCACATGCTGCCGTCTGTGATCGGTCGTCTGGTTCTAAATGTGTCTGCCAACGACCATGGCAAATCGGCAAAGGCGTCTTGGCCGGTCCCGGGATCGATGCGAACCAATTGATCGGGTTCCATTCCCAGCGCACCCGCGATTCGCCGCATGGTCCCGCTGGAAACGTTTTGCCCAGATTCCGCAAATTGCACGGTTCTCGAAGAAACACCAGCTCGCGCCGCCAATTGAAGTTGCGACAACCCCAAACTTTTGCGGGCCTGTTTGAGATGAGCGTTAGCTTGTGCCATTCCAAAACCTGTTTTTCGTCAAATTCAAACTGGGTTGCGCATGACTTGCGCACGACGGTGTTTGGTGAAAACTATCTTCAAGTGAGTCGGTCGCTCCATCCGAGACGAATCGTGATTCGCCATGCGGTTTACGGGGCAGCGTCTCGCATGTGAGCGACCGACTTCTTTCGCCCGGCCGGCTCAATTTTAGCGGTTGGGTACGCTGATGGGTTGAAACAGACGCCGGGGGGCGAGGCTCCCAAAATCGGTTTGCATGCTCCCCCCACTGCAGGGTTCAACTCTCGCGTTGGTCGCAAAACTGCGAGGCATCAGTTTAACCAGGGCAAACGAGCCGCCAAACCCTGAGTCTTGAACACTGCGGAGATCGTTCCCGCTGAATCGCGTTGCGGTGACGGTTGTGACGGTGCGGGAAACCGGAAAGTGGGGTTTGGGCGAAGCTGAGCCTGCGAGGACCGTGGGGCTTTCCCGTGACCCACGATTTTGTGTTGCGGAAAACCGTTTTTGCTAGGATGCGGCGGGGCGTCTCGCTTCTCGGCTTCGAAGATTGGGTTCACCATGCCAGCATTTCACATTCAGCGTTCTCAGTGCATCGACGCGGACGTTCAAGACGTCTACGACGCGGTGGTCGACTATTCGACGTGGACTCGCTGGTCGCCCTGGTTGCAGGTGGACCCCGAAGCGGAAGTGAACGTTAGCGAACCGTCCAACAAAATCGGCGCGACCTATCACTGGAATGGCGAGCTGGTCGGCGAAGGCTCGATGACCCATAGCCAATTAGAGCCGCCAAAAAACGCGGCCTCCAAAGCTTCCATGAAGGCTGATCTGGCGTTTATCAAACCATTCAAGTCGGAATCGAAAGTCGAGTTTGAGATTGAGCCGATGATGACCGACGGTCGACCAGGTTCGAAGATCACTTGGCACATGCGAGGCAAACTGCCTTGGTTCTTGTTCTGGATGAAGTCAATGATGGAAGTGTTCGTGGGCATGGACTACGAACGCGGCTTGTTGATGTTCAAACAGTTTGTCGAAACGGGGGAGGTGCTATCCAAGCTGGAGATCCAAGGCGTTGTCAACGAACCCGAACGAATGGTCATTGGGCAGCGCGGCGGATGCACGATGGATGATCTGGGCGAGCACATGACGGCGACGCTCAACCGGGTGAAGCCTCACTACGATTCGTCCGATGCTCGCGTGCACGATTGGGCCAGCCTGTATCACACGACTTCTGATTTGCGCAAACGATGGTTCGATTACACGGCGGGTTACTTGGCAGATGCGGGCACGCCAGTTCCAAACGATTGCGTGGCCGACATTGCACCCGCCGGGAAGTTTCTGTTGGTCCGCCACATCGGTGACTACGCACACATGGGCAACGCCTGGTCGGGCGGGATTCAATACATCCGATACAAGAAACTGAAGATGGCGAAAGCCGTTGGCTATGAGATCTATCGCAATGATCCCGAGACCACGGAAACAAAGGATTTGATCACCGACGTTTACATCGCTTTGAAGTGATCCAAGAGCTGGGGGACTTCATCGCCCGCTTTACCGCGAATGGTTTCGTCGAAGGCGCTCGATGCAGGAGTGTCATCCAGATTGACTTCGATGCGTCGGCAAGAAGGCGGGGTTTGCGCAACGATTCCCGCAGCGGGATAAACCAACCCTGAAGTCCCGATGGCGATGAAGAGATCGGCCGCCTGAGCCGCTTGTTCGATACGCGACAGTCCGATTGGCATCTCGCCGAACCAAACCACATTCGGACGCAAACAGCCTCGCATGGAATCGTTTTCAGGTTCCTCGGGATGCGGCGTGTCCACGCTGAGATCGTCCGTCCAATCGAAGATGGTTTCGGTATATAGGCAGCGAGCTTGCAGCAATTGTCCGTGCATTGCCAGCACATTTTGACTGCCCGCACGTTGATGCAGATTGTCGATGTTCTGCGTCACCAGCAAGAAACGACCGCGATCTTTCGCGAGATGGTCTCGCTCGAAATCCGCCAATGCAACGTGAGCCGCGTTGGGTTGAATGTTCGGTTGCTGCAGTGCTCGTCGTCGTTGGTTGTAAAACTCGTGCACCAAATCAGGATTGCGTGCAAAGCCTTGTGGCGTGGCGACCTCTTCCACCGCATGGCCTTCCCAAAGTCCGTCGGCGTCACGAAAAGTCGGGATGCCGGACTCAGCCGAGATGCCGGCACCGGAGAGGATCAGAACGTTCATGGATTGCTAACAAGCGTGATCGGGAACCGTCGGGCAAGAAAGTTCGAGGCCGAAACATGGTTTGGGTCATCGCCGTCGACGTTTCTTCTTGTCCCGGCGATCAGCCTTCTTTTTGTTCTTGTAAGGTGACTGCTTCGCTTTGCTCTTCGATGTCGGACGCGGATCGTTGCGTCCGGCGGAATGGTTTTTGACAACGTCCAGATAGAGCTGGCGATCCTGCAGATCCACCTTGCCGATCCGCACCGTCAAGTGATCGCCGAGGCGATAGCGGTTGCCTTCTTGGAAACCAACCAGCATCTGGCCACGTCGCTCAAATCGATACTGATCGCGAGGCAGTTCCGTCACGGGAATGAAGCCGTCAACAGGAAGCTTCAGACACCGCGCATGGATGCCGTCGGCGAATACTCGGCTGATGACGGCCTCAAGCGTTTCGCCTTGTTTCTTCTTCAGGAAGTGAAGCAGTTTCAGCTCGATCAATTCGCGTTCCGCCTGTGCCGCATTGCGTTCAGCGTCGCTGCACTCGTGCCCCAATTTGACCAACTCCGCGAATGATTCGTCCGGAGTGGGTTTCTCATCCAACAATCGTTGGACCAACCGGTGAACGCTCAGGTCGGGGTACCGGCGGATGGGGCTGGTGAAGTGGCAGTAGTGCTCTTTGTCGAGTGCGTAGTGTCCTTCCCGGTGCGGTCCGTAAACCGCTTTGCTCATGCTTTTTAACACGGCGAAATTGACAGCGTTCTCAAGACGCGTGCCCGCGACTTTGTCCAGGACGGCTTGGATCTCAAAGCGGCTTTCCACGTTGTCAAACCCGAGTCCCAGGTCTTTGACAAAGCTGCTCAGTTGACGAAGTTTGCGTCGTTCGGGCGGGGCGTGGATGCGATGCAGGAAGTTGAGTTCCAAATCATCCAGCCACATTGCGACGGCTTCATTGCCGAGCAACATGAACTCTTCGATGATTTGGTGACTCTCGGTGTTCTCGACTTGGTAGGCGCCTTTGACCTTGCCGGTGCGATCCAATTCCAACTTGATGTCGGGCATGTCCATCGACAGCGAACCGTCTTTGAAGCGACGTTTGCGAATTTTCATCGCCAACGTGTGCATGTTGGTTAGCAATTCGCAGATTGGTTCTCCCCAATCGCTTTGGAATGTTCCCGGCGATGCCAGGAATTGATCGATCTGTTCGTAGTTGAATCGTCGATCACTTCGAATCGCAGCGTTGTGCACTTCGCTGTGGGTGATGGTCAGATCGTCCAGCATCTCGATCTCAACGGTCTTCACCAAACGCATGCGTTCGGGCTGCAGCGACGCCAAGTGGTTGCTGATGATCTCGGGGATCATCGGAATCACACGGTCAGGCAGATAGACGCTGGTGCCGCGGCGTCGCGCCTCCACGTCCAGCTTTCCATTGACCGGAACAAAGTGGCTGACGTCGGCGATGTGCACCCACAAACGCCAGCGGCCGTCTTCGCGTTGCAATGAGATGGCATCGTCGAAATCGCGGGCATCGAAAGGATCGATCGTGATGGTCAACATCTCCGTCAGATCCTTGCGATCCTCCGGAACCTCATCGTCGTTGAACGCATCGGCCTGTTCGCGAGCCTCGTCCAGCACCTCTTCCGGAAACTCGTCCGGCAAACCGAACTGCCGCATGATCGTCAGCGTGTCGATCGCCGGGTTTTTGCTGCTGCCCAAGCGTTCGAGAATCACCGCTTCACCGCCACCGCCTTCTTCGTCGGGAAAGTCAACGATCTCGACGAAGATCTTGTCGTTGTCTTGCAGAGGCAATCCGCGAACGTCGCCGACGCCGATAGGGGCTTCGTAGTGAACGCCGTCGAGATAGACGACCGGTCCATCGATCGTGTCAGAGCCGGGGTGGTTGGATTGCGGGGAGGAGTAAAACGTGCCCGTGAATTGGCGGCGTGCACGTTGCAGGACTTCCACCACTCGGCCTTCCACGCCGCCGCGTCGTCCCGGTTCGATCATGACCGCGACCAAGTCGCCTTCCAGTGCACCGCCGGTCATGCCCGGTGGAACGAAGACATCTTCGGGAACATCGGCATCCGCATTGCCGCCTCCGCTGGACGGTCGGACAAATCCAAAGCCGCCACCCATGGCGCGTCGGAACGTTCCGCGAATCTGATCAGCAGGACCGCCAAACGCGGCCGCGGCCATCACCAAGTGGTTGCCGCCATACACCAGCCGGCCTTCCAGCACCAATTGCTTGATCACTCGCCGAACTTCGCGGTAACCGTCCGCATCCAGTTCCAACAGAGCCGCGATTTTTTTGGGTTTGCTAGGACGGTATTCCGCCGCATGAACGAGTCGCAGAACGCGATCGGTCAATTCTTGTGAGACTTGCATGGCTCCAGAATAGTCCACCAAGGCTCGTGCGGGGTAGGACGGAAGAATCGCAGCCTATTCGATGAAAAGTGCCAACTTCGAAGCCGCTGAAGAGGTGATTACAAAGCCTATCGCTCGGATTGCCGTAGCTCATTGGAATCCAGCAGAGGCAGGTCGTCTTCGGTGCGTTCGTAAATCGCTTCTTTGAAGTGACGACGGCAAACCGTTTGATAGCGTTCATTGCCACCAATCTGAACCTGCTCGCCATCGCGAATCACCTGGCCGGATTCACCCACTCGCAACACCATCGTGGCTTTGCGGCCACAGTGGCAGATCGTTTTGAGTTCCGACAGTGTGTCCGCCCACGCCAGCAGGTTTTCGCTGCCTTCGAACAAGTTGCCTTGGAAGTCCGTTCGCAAGCCGTAGGCCAAAACCGGAATGTCCAATTCGTCGCAAACGTCGCTGAGTTGTCGAACCTGTTTTCGCGTCAGGAACTGAGCCTCGTCGACCAAGACGCAGTGCAGCGGATCTCGACGTGCGATTTCCTGGACCATTTTGAACAGGTTGTCCGCCGTCGTGAACGTTTTCGAATCCGATTCAATGCCAATCCGCGAGGCGACTTTGCCGCTGCCAAACCGCGTGTCGATCTCGGGTGACAAAATCAACGTGTTCATGCCACGTTCGCGATAGTTGTAGCTGGATTGCAGCAGAACGGTGGATTTCCCCGCGTTCATCGTGGAATAGTAGAAGTACAGCTTGGCCATCTCGATGCATTCGGTTTTGGAACCGCGGGGTCTTTGCCGCAGGAATCGACGGTTTGCTAAAGTGCTGGCATGAGCACCACCAAACTCGCGCCGGCCGCCTTTGATCTGAATCAACCGTTCCCGCCTTCGGGGGACCAACCGGCCGCGATCGCCAAATTGATCGAAGGTTTCCAAAGCGGCAAGACCGCCCAGACCCTGCTGGGGGCCACTGGGACCGGAAAGACCTACACGATGGCGAATGTGATCGCATCGGTGCAGCGTCCCGCCCTCATTTTGAGCCACAACAAAACGCTCGCGGCCCAGCTCTACGGAGAATTCAAAGAGTTCTTCCCCAACAACGCCGTGCACTATTTCGTCAGCTACTACGACTATTACCAACCAGAAGCCTACATCCCCCAACGGGACGTCTACATCGAAAAAGACTCCTCGATCAACGAAGAAATCGACCGCCTGCGTTTGGCGACCACCAGTTCATTGGTCAGTCGCCGTGACGTGGTGATCGTGGCCTCGGTCAGCAGCATTTACGGTCTGGGATCGCCCGAAGATTACCGGCAATTGGTCGTCGATCTGCACCAGGGCGAGCAAACACGTCGAGATCACTTGCTGTTGAAGTTTGTGGACCTGCAGTATCAACGCAACGACATCCAGTTCGAACGAGGCAAGTTCCGCGTGCGAGGCGACTCGATCGAGCTTTGGCCCAGCTACGAAGAGTTTGCCTACCGAATCGAAATGTGGGGCGACGAGATTGAAAAGATTTCGCTGATCCATCCCACTTCGGGCGAAACGATCAAGACGACCGAGCATCTCTACATTTATCCCTGCAAGCACTTCGTGATGCCCGAGGATCGCATTCAGCGAGCCATCCGAATCATTCGCGAGGAACTGACGCAGCAGTTGGAAACGTTTCAGTCGCAAGGCAAATTGCTAGAAGCTCAACGACTTTCTGCACGCACTAAGTTCGATCTGGAAATGCTGGCGGAAGTTGGCCACTGTCCCGGAATCGAAAACTATTCGCGACCATTGGCGGGCAAGCCACCGGGGGCGACACCCGACACGTTGTACGACTTCTTTCCGAAAGACTTCATCACCTTTGTCGATGAGTCCCACGTGACGGTGCCTCAAGTACGCGCGATGTACGCCGGGGACCGAAGCCGCAAAATCACGTTGGTCGAACACGGGTTTCGATTGCCCTGCGCTCTCGATAACCGACCGTTGAAGTTCGATGAATGGGAAGAACGCACCGGTCAGATCTGTTTCGTCAGTGCCACGCCCAGCGACTACGAATTGGAACGAACCGGCGGCGAGGTCGTTGAGCAGATCATTCGTCCCACCGGATTGCTGGATCCCGAAGTGGAGATCGTGTCGGCTCGCGGACAAGTCACACACTTGCTGGAAGAAGTGCGACTGCGTGCGGAACGCGACGAACGTGTGTTGGTCACCGCATTGACCAAGCGATTGGCGGAAGATTTGGCGACTTACTTCCAAGAACAAAGCGTTCGCTGTCGCTGGCTGCATAGCGAACTGAATGCATTCGAACGAGTCGATTTGCTGCAAGAACTTCGCAGCGGCCAGTTTGACTGTTTGGTCGGTGTGAACTTGCTTCGGGAAGGTTTGGATTTGCCCGAGGTGTCTTTAGTCGCGATTCTTGATGCGGACAAGGAAGGATTTTTGCGCAGCGAAACCAGTTTGATCCAAACGATCGGACGAGCGGCGCGAAACGCGAATTCGAAGGTCATTTTGTACGCGGACAAGGTGACGGAATCGATGCAGATGGCCATCGACGAAACCGAACGCCGTCGCGCGATCCAGATGGAATACAACGCCAAACATGGCATCGTTCCAAAAACGGTTCGCAAATCGATACGGCAAGGCATCGATACGGAAGCCGCCAATCACAAGGAGTCGACTCGCAAGGCGAAGGATTCCGGCGAAGTCACTTACATCACGATCGAGTACGTCGACGCGCTCGAGCAAGAGATGTTGGCGGCTGCGGAAGATCTGGAGTTCGAGCGTGCTGCACGTCTGCGAGATCGGGTTCTGCAGTTGAAAGAGCACATTGGCAAACCGCTCTCGGAAGTCGAAATCGTGGACGAGAAACAGGCGAGTAAATCCGGCGGCCGAGGCCGGGGACGACGCGGCGGTAAAGCAAAAGGTGCCCGGAAGGGTGCCAAGATCCCGCGTCCAAAACGTGGTTGAGACGGGCGGAGGTTCGGCTCGCCGCGAAGAGTTTTTGAAGCTCCGCCGATTCCGTGACCGAACGTGTCACTGCTTTCCCTATCACTACAGGTGTTCAACTTTGACACCTGCAGAAAGGGAACAAGATGTCCACTGCGATCCTGCCTTCCACGGCATCCGATGACAAGTCGCTCATCAATTTGGACGCTTTCGCTGTCCAGCCTCGTCCGTATCAACAGCGAATCATTCAACGTGCATTGGATGCGTTTGGATGTTCCGCCGCGTGTGATGCCGCTTTCGAACCCACCGCCTGCACCGAAGCGACGGAGAACGGGGCAGGGCAGGGTGGGCAATCAAAATCGCGTCCGAGTAGCGTTCTGATCGAAAGCCCAACCGGCAGTGGAAAGACGGTGATGGGATTGGCGGTCGCCGCAATCATGCAACGGACATTGGGAATTCAAGTGGGGTGGGTTGCCATGCGACGCAACCTTTTGATTCAGGCCCAGGCGGAGAATGCTCGTCGGGAATTCGGCGTCGACATGCGGATGATCAGCATGTTTGACAAGAACCCGCCCAGCGTAAATTTGCTGGTGGTTGATGAAGCTCAGCACGACGCGGCAACCAGCATGGCGAACCTGCACGGCCAGATCCAACCGCAATGGACGCTCGGCCTTTCCGCGACACCGTATCGTTCCGACCGAATCAAGCTTTGTTTTGAGAACGTCATTCGGGATGCTGGCATCGCACACTTGATCGCCGACGGTTACCTCAGTCCCTATCACCACTACACGATCGAGGAGTATTCGCCTGAGACAGTCGCCACGTTGTTGATTGAAGAGCCAGAACGTTGGGGCAAGTCGCTGGTCTTCTTTCACAAGCAAACGCAATGCGATGAGTTGAAGTCGCGATTGGATGCGGCCGGAATTCGTAGCGATATCGTCACTGCAAAAACGGATCGGGAGCGACAACTGGCCAGGTTTGTCGAAGGTCAAACCGATGTGCTGATCAACATGGCGATTTTAACGGAAGGGTTTGATTGTCCTTCATTGAAGACCGTTTTCTGTCGTCCTAGCGGTCAAGGCACCACGATTCAGATGGCCGGGCGAGTGTTGCGTCAATGTGAATCGGAACCCGTCAAGCAAGTCGTCCAGTGTCGACATACCCGGCATCCAATGATGCGAACCGCGATTCCGGCGGAGCAATACCTTTGGACCGAATACGGGTGGCGAAGCATTTCCGGCAATCGCCAATTGGATGCCATGGCGATGGCCGCTCGCCAACGAGTCGCAAAAGCCAACGTGAGTCTGCCGAAGCTGATCGCCGCTCACCGACCTCGCCGACGAATGCATCGTTTGACGCGTTGACTCTTTCTGAATCTTGCTATCGATCACCACCTCATTCAAGGAAGCCAATCATGTTGACCTCAACCAAGCCACAAAACAATTTCGAAAACTCAACTCGTTTTACCTACGCACTGGCCAGCGTACGCGACATTCGCGTGGGCGAGGTGCATCGTTCACCGGGAGGCCGGATCAGTTTGAAGGAGCTGGAAATTGATGGGCAGCCGGTGGCTGCAACGCGTCGATTTTGGCGTTCTTTTTTCACTCGCTTTGGAATCGCTGAGAACGTCTTCCGCTACTTTCGCCCCGACGAAGTGTTCGCTCGTATCCAATCGCAGCGTGAGGATGTTTCGTTTCGTTACTGCATCGCTCGGTCCAATTTGGCTGACTCAAAAAGAGCGGATCAACTGTTGGCCATCACGAACCCCAATCGTCCCATCATTCGCTACGACGATATTCGTGGGCTGTTGGATCAAAACGGTGGACAAGACGTTCGCTATCACAACGGCGTCGTGACCAGTACCCACGCGCCGCGAGGCGGAAGTCGACAATTCGCAATCGGAGGCGACCAGTTTCGAGATCGATTCTGTTTGGAAACGCCGGTCGACGGATATGGGCATCCTCGATTGTTCCTGTCGATGCTTCGATTGGTGTGTAGCAACGGCATGATTGGACACGCCAAGGCGTTTCGAAGCGATGTCCCTGTTGGCAAGAACATGGAACACTGCATCGTGCGGGCGTTGGAGTCGTTTGACAACGGCGATGGCTACGCCGCGTTGCGGCAGAGGTTTGAATCCAGCCAGACATCTTGGGCGTCCGTGCACGAGTGCTTGCGTTTGAACGAGTTGCTGGAGTCGCTTCGTCGGGACGAGCAGCTCACTCAAACTGGTTTGGTTGGGCGTTTCCGCTCAATTGCGGGAGATCTGAATGAGCTCTATGGCCTTGCGAACCTGGATGCTCTCAGCGACAAGCGGCGAAGAATTCTGCCCAGCAAGGCTCGCGTTTACGACCTCATCAATTTTGCTAGCGAGGTGGCAACTCATCATGCGAAAGCCGATGGTGCCAATCGCATTCAAGCATGGCTTGGCTCGCTGATTTCCGAGGAATTTGACCTGGAAGGCACCGCCAACTCCGGAGCCGACTTCGACGCATTCTTTGTTCCGAGCAATGATGGGTTGCCAGCACAGAGTCGCAATTGAGGAACAAATGTGCGATGCCGACTGACGCAGCTTGCTTCTTGAGATTGACGGCGGGTTTTGAGAGAGAGTATCGAACGTTTATGAAATATTCACGTTCGATTCACTTTGTCGATTTGAGATCCCCGTGACGAGATTAGCGAACACCAGTCAGTTCGGCCAAATCTCGGAGTCTGCAGGTGTGGCTGCGCACCATTGCTTATCGGAGGCTCCTGTCAATGTGCGTGTGATTCGGACGCTTGGGAAGGGCAGAGCTGCCACGGCTGAGCTCGTCGAGGCAACTTGGGAAGACGGAAAAAGCCGTCGTTTGGTTGAAAAGGTTTTTGCCCCCGGCCTGCTGACTCGCTGTATCTATCGCTTGGCCTTTGCCGCTCCATTTGCTTACCAATCGAATCGCCACGCGATATTGGCCTGTTTCTACCGCCGAAGCGTGGTGTCGCGGATGCTTGAAGCATCCGCCCTTTGCGATGAACGCGAAAGTTTGGTCGATGTTGCGCTTCCGGAATACGTCCGCTACGATCGCAAGCGGGATGCCTACGTTCTCGCCGCGAGTTTTGTCGAAGGTCGTGGTCCAATCCCAGCCTGCGTCCACTCAAACCCGATGGCTGCGGAAAACGAGATGTCCGGCCTAGTCGCCGAAATGAAACGAGTTGAGCGACAACTGATTGAATTCGGGTTGGTTGGCTCTGGTTGGCAGGTGGCGCCCGGGGCCATGGTGTCGACCGCAAATCTGCTTCTTTCGGATCGGTCAGGTTTGCGTGTTGTTCATCCAGATGAGCCGGAAAACGTTTCGGCGAGAAGTCTCCGCTACACGATCATCGACTTGGAATCTGGGATACCGGCTGTTTTGCTCTGGCGGTATGTGTGGCAAAGCTGGCGCCGAGGGGCTGTCTTTCCGTTCGATGATCTAGATTCGCGGAAACTTCGAGCTTCCTGTGCCGAGTTGTGTGCCCGACTTATTTGCAGAGGTGAGCGAAGTCTGGCAGAAAAACTGTCGGCGGATGTGGAGTGTTTACTGGCTGCGGATGAGCAATGGAAAGCAGGAGAAATCGCCGCGTTTCGACGACCATGGACTTGGTTGTCCGCTCAACGACGAACTTGCTATCGTCGAACTTGCATTGATCGATGGCAGCAGCAACGCGTGGTCGATCCAGAAAACGCAGCGGCCTTGCTTACAAGCCGATGGTTCTTCGTCTTCTTATGGCTGCTGGGTCTGTGCCCACCCAGTGCGATAGGCCGATGGCTTCAGGCCTGCTTTGCAAATCGCTCTCATCAGGAACGGGTTCGTCAATTCGCGACGAACAGTCGTGTTCGCGCCGCGTTCTTGGTGAAATACCGTCGCCAGCAGTGGAAAACACTGTGTGAACAGCAGCGATGTTCCAATCGAAGTGGACCTGCTTCGAGTTGGGGGCTAGTTGGGCATCGTTTGCTTCGTTATTCAACCACTGCGGGTCTGCACCGCTATTTAACCGATCCGAAACGACGTGCACGCCGAAATGCTCAAATGCGGGCGTTGGTTTGCCGCGGGAGCTATCAAATCGCATTTGGTCGCAAGGTGTTCCGGGCGACGACCCAACGCTGGCAATCTCGCAATTGGTTGACGGAACGAGAAGCAACGAACCTGAATAACCAGTTCAGCGGACCTCAACTAGCTGTTTACTCACGTGGTTTGGGGATGCATGTTGCGATCAAGTTCCTCTACCCTCTGATCACTCCGTTGAAGCTGGGGGGACTCACGATGGCATTGGCCGGCCGCAGTGTCTGGTTTGCCGTGTTGCCAATCATGATCCTGCCTGCAGCGAGAACACTGGTCACACTCTTCAGTTTGCTAGCAAATCGGTCTCATGGTGTTCCGCATCGACATGCAATCTTGGTGGGAGCGATCCCGATGGTTGGTTCGGCGGCGTTCATCGTTCAAATGTGGACCGCGAACCCTGTAGTCTCAAAATTTCTGTTGCGAGACTTTGCTTCTCGGTTTGCAAGGAAGATTCCCGTTTACGGTGGCCCCGACTCACGCACCGAACATGCCGTGCTCGCCATTGGTGAACGATTGCTTCAATTGTTCGCCGCATTCCATTCAGCCTCGAAAGAAGTAGCAGCATCAATGTCACCAAAGAATGACACACGCGATGTTCAAAGGCCCGTCGTCAAAAAGCAGTTGCAATCGATGCGTTGGCCATACCCCAACGTGCTACGAGATTCGTTGTTGTTGACCGGAGTGTGCTGCGGCGCACTGTTGGCGGCAGGAAGCTTGATGACGGATTCGCTTCCCGCTCAATGGCTAACCGGCGAAAACGGTGCTCTTGAATCCACCCAATTGGTGGTCTTGGTCTGCACGGCGATTGCCGGTTGCTGGTCGTTGCTTCGTGTAAAAACATCGAGTTGGAAAAGTATCGCCGTCGCCTTGGTTTGCGTTGCGGTTGCGGCGGCGGCCCGGGAAGTTCCATCTGCGGTGAGTCAAGCATCCCTCACCAATGGTGCCCGTCAAACGGCAGAGCAAACCGGCTTCGCGATTTCTGGAACTTGGAAGCACACGGTCATCGCCGTTGCCGTTTGCATTTGGCTGTCGCGTGTTGCTTACGCCTGGGTGAAATTTCCTGAAGATCGCAAATTGTGGTTCTCGCCGGCGTTCGTTTGGCCCGCGATTCCTTTCGCGACCTGTTTCGTTCTTGCAGAGCTATTCGAGCGACTGAAGTGGGTGGCAGCGGAGGAAACCGTTGAGGTGTGGGGCTACACCATGATGATGGCTGTCGCAATTTGGATGATCCGAAACGCCAATGTTCTTCAGGCACGTTCCTTTCAAGAAACGGATCGGGAACCTCTGCCTGCCAACTTGCGAGTTGTGAGCAACATGGATTGTCCCGATCAACATACGGAGCGAGCTGCATAGAGAGCAGAATTCGGTCTGGAATCTGTTTTGCTGGTTGAGTATGGTCCGGCGGAAACCTGAAAGGGGAACCGGCCCCCAACCCAACCCGAACATGGATGCAAAATCACATGGCGACCGTTGTCTGCACCCGTTGGTTGGACGCGTTCCCGGCATCGTATGTCACCGTATTGAGAAACGCGGTTGCCGCGAACTTGGATCGTCCTCATCGTTTCGTCTGTGTGACGGACAACGTGGCTGGATTGACTGACGGTGTCGAAGGAATCCAGATGCCTGATCTTGGAATTCCTCTGCAGCGTCAACGAAAAGGTTGCTGGCCTAAGCTGTCGATCCTCGCGCCGGGCCTTTTACCAGCGAATGAGCCGACGCTCTATCTAGATCTCGATGTGGTGGTCAATCAGGATCTGGATGGATTCTTTGATCGCTTGGAGTCGGAACGAGGTTTTCACGCGTTGCGAGAGTGGAATCCGACGCTTTGGAACCTCGCCCCTTTGAAAATGCGACCCGACCGCGGTGTTCAGGGATCAATTCTGGGTTTTTATCCCGGCGAACAAACTGAGTTGTTCCGTCGATTCAATGAGAACCAATCCGAATGCTTCAAACGCTTTCCATTGGATCAAGACTTCCTGACCGCACACGTTGATGATGTTCGCTATTGGCCGTTTGACTGGACCGCCAGCTTCAAATGGCATTGCCTGAAATATTACCCATTCAATCAGATCTTCCCAAAAATCAAACGCCCAGAAAAGGCGAAGATCGTGGTGTTCCACGGCGATCCTCGGCCAATCGATGTTGTGCCTCAGGGTGACTATCACTGGGGCACCAAACGAAAATTTGGTCGCGGTCCCGTGGATTGGGTTCGTGACTACTGGTTGGCGCATGACGTGAGTTGGAAAGAAAAGTCAACGACGTCAAACGCAATGTCTTTTCATCGCATGGCTGCATAAATCACGTGTGTCAGCCTGTGGAGCAACGTTACTAACGGATGCGAAGGAATGACCGGTGCCAAAGTCATTTCTGCAGCGGGCCGTTTGTCCTGCCTTCTTCTCGTTCCGCTGCCGGGATAAAACTGCGGAAACATTTCGTTTCACGTAGAGAGACATCATGATCGGACAAATGATTGCTGAGTCCGGGCGGCTTTGTGTGGGATATGCACGTCGCCTCTTAGACGGTGTGACAGAGGACAATTTTGCGAGGTTTGCCCGTGTGGGAGACACCGTCATTCAGTCCAACCATCCGGCGTTCATTCTTGGACACCTGAATCAATATCCCCAGCAGATCATCACGCAATTGGGCGGCGATGCATCGGCGATTAGACCTTCCGAGAAGTACGAGGCGTTGTTTTCGAAAACAGCAACGTGCTTAGACGATCCAGACGGCACTTTATATCCGTCCATGAATGAAGTGGTTGAGAAATTCTTCGCCTCTCACGAAGCGGCGATTGAAACGTTGCTAGGGACTGAGGATGCCGCGTTTCAGGTGGAAACGCCCGTGCCGCATATGCGGGAGAAGTTCTCGACCCTTGGTTCGTTGCATGCGTTCTACTTCAGCGGCCACATGATGCTGCACGTTGGTCAGTTCAGCGCTTGGCGACGTGCGATGGGGATGGGCCCCGCTTAACACAATCGATCGCGAAGCAAGTTGACAAAAAAAGGCTCGGTGATTTCTCACCGAGCCTTTTGTCTTTTCGATTGTGGACCGAATCAGGTCAGCGGACGCACGTCCCAAATGTCGTCCGCGTACTGCTGGATCGTGCGGTCGCTGCTGAACCAACCGCTTCCGGCCGTGTTCAGGATGCTCATTTCGTTCCAGCGATCCGTGTCTTGGTAGGCTTTGCCCACTTCGGCTTGAGCGTCGATGTAGGACCGCAAATCGGCGATGGTGACCCATGGATCCTGTGGGCTTCGCAAGCCGCTGGTCAGCAGGTCGAACAACCCGGGGTTGTCCGGGTTGAAGTGACCGCTTTCGAGCAGGTTCATCACGCGAACGATGTCCTCATCAGCCGCGATGACGTCGTTGGGGCGGTAGTCCTTCTTCAGTTCCGATACTTCTGCCGCATTCAAGCCGAACAAGAAGAAGTTTTCGGCGCCCGCGTTTTCGCGAATTTCGATATTGGCTCCGTCGAGCGTTCCGATGGTTAAGGCACCGTTCATCATGAATTTCATGTTGCCGGTACCGGAAGCTTCTTTGCCCGCCGTCGAGATTTGCTCGGACAATTCGGTCGCGGGGCAAATCACTTCCATCGATGAAACGCGGTAGTTCGGGAAGAACACCACCTTCAACAAGTCTTGCGCGGAAGGATGATTGTTCACCACTTTGGCGACATCGTTGATCAGTTTTACGATTAATTTCGCGACGTGATAGCCAGGAGCAGCTTTGCCGCCGATCAGCACACAACGAGGCACCATGCCGGCCGTCTCGCCGCGAAGAATACGATCGTAGAGGTGGACGATATGCAGAACGTTCAACAACTGACGTTTGTATTCGTGAATTCGTTTGACTTGCACGTCAAACATGAATGAAGTGTTGAAACGCACGCCAGTTTCGGCCAGAACCAAGTCTGACAAACGGGCTTTGTTCTCTTGCTTGACGGCAATCCATTTCTTGCGGAACGCGGCGTCCGTCGCGTAGGGGGCCAAATCTTTGATCTTCGTCAGGTCACGCTGCCAGCCCTCACCGATCGTCTCGTTGAGTAGATTGCGGAGCCCTGGATTGCAGTGGGACAACCAACGACGCTGAGTCACACCGTTGGTCTTGTTGTTGAACTTACGTGGCCACAACGTGTTGAAGTGTTTGAACAATCCTGATTCGAGCAGTTGCGTGTGCAAGCCGGCCACACCATTGACGGAGAAACTGCCAACGATTGCCAAGTAAGCCATGCGGATGTGCGGGTTGTCGCCTTCTTCGATCAGCGACATTTCGCGACGCATCTCGACGTCACCTGGCCATTGCTGGTCGACCAGTTTCAAGAAACGAGCGTTGATCTCGTAGATGATTTCCAGCAAGCGAGGCAGCAGACGGCTGAACAATCCGACCGACCATCGCTCCAGTGCTTCGGGCAACAAGGTGTGGTTGGTGTATGCCATGCAGCGCGTGGTCACGTCCCAGGCGTCGTCCCATTCCAGGCCGTGTTCGTCCATTAGCAAACGCATCAACTCGGGGACAGCACACGCGGGGTGCGTGTCGTTGAGTTGGAAGCAATTTTTGCGACCGAAGTCCGTGAAGTCTTCGCCGTTCTGTTCGACCCATCGTTCGATGACGTCTTGCAACGATGCGGAGACAAGGAAGTACTGCTGTTTCAGACGCAATTCCTTTCCGTTTTCGCTGGCATCGTTGGGGTACAGAACCATTGAAATCTGTTCAGCGTCGTTCTTTGCCGCGACGGCTTCAGGGTACGAACCCGCGTTGAACTCGCTGAGGTTGAAGACGTCCGTCGTGGAAGCTTTCCACAATCGCAATGTGTTGACCGTGTCGTTGCGATATCCGGGAACCGGCATGTCGTATGGCACCGCCAGCACGTCGTGCGAATCGACCAGACGAGGACGCAGAGTTCCGTGTTCGTCGTAGTAGTTTTCCGTGCGGCCGTAGAAACGTACCCGGCGGGTGTCTTCGGGACGTTTGATTTCCCAGGGGTTGCCGTCACGGAGCCAACGATCGGGGTCCTCGACTTGTCGACCGTCTTCGATGTGCTGGTGGAACATGCCGTATTCGTAGCGGATGCCATATCCAACCACGGGAAGTTGTAGGTTGGCACAACTATCCAGGAAGCATGCTGCCAAGCGACCCAAACCGCCGTTGCCGAGACCCGCGTCGAGTTCCTTGTCAGCGACTTCTTCCATGCTAACGCCATAGGCACGCAGCGCTTTGCGGACGTCTTCGTCCAGTTCCAGGTTTTCAACAGCGTTGGTTAGCGAGCGGCCAATCAAGAACTCGAGCGAGAGATAGTAAACCTTGCGGTCTTTGCTGAGACAGGTTTTCTTCCAGGTGTCGCGCCAGATAGGGACCAAGCGATCTCGAACGGCAATGGCGAGGGCTTGATAGAGGTACTCGCTGTTCTGTTTGTCAGTGTCTTCACCGGTGAAATCGTGTCCCAACGTGATCGTTAGGTGACGAGCCAATTCCGAAGGAAGCTCAGAAAGTGGAAACGAGTTGTCAGTCGGAGAAGCATTCGGCGGAGCGGAAAGCGTGTTGGACATCGATTTTCAACGTTTCTAAGGATGAGACTAGAAGCCGGGAGTATATCGGTGCGATAAGGCAGAGCCAATCTAGATCGGCTCACCGATTGGTTCACTTGAGGTGCTCAATGCGATCTTTCCTGGCCGGCAATTTGGGAGGACTGGGCTGAGCAGGGGTTGTTAGAGGAGCCGATCGTCCCCCAAGGTTCCCACAATGTCATCGGCACGGGCCGCCAAATGCGGCCAGCCCCAGTGCATCATCGGTCAGCCCGACGGCAAAGATTTTTTCAACATTTTGGAATTCCAGCGACTTTCCAATCGGGAAGACGAGTCACTTAGAAAAAATGCGTGAAACTAAGACTACGGCGAGACCGTCACCGTTGGGCTCCGCCGCTCATCGACGGCAGGCAGATCGCGTCTGGTTAGGCAGTTATCAGGACTTGCGACGTTTCATGTGAGGCAACCGGCGTCCCTGAGTTTGGGCCGTGGTGAGCTGCGTTTGCAAATCGTCCAGCGTCAGGGGGCTGACCGGAATGGTCATCAATTCCTGCGGGTCGATTTCGCTGATCAAATTTTGCTTGCCAATTTTTTCGACTTCGTCCTCCAGGGCACTGAGCCACGGCGGGAGATCCAGTCCGACACCGACGGGAGTCCGAGAAAGCTCACTGGCTTGAGCTTCCAACTGGTCGAATGCGGTGCTCTGTCGGTTGGCCTCGGCGTCGTTCATGGCGGGTTCAACCAAGGAACGCATTCGGTCGATGGTCATTGGCTGAACAAAGCGTTCTTCGATGCGATCCGCGATGGTTGGCATTCGCATCGAATGACGACGTTGAAGTTCGCGAAGCTTTTGAACGTACAACTCCGCTTCGGCGGCGATGCGTTCATTCAAACTTTCACGCCAAGCCAGCGAAGCTTTGTCGAGTCCCAGTCTCACCAGGACCTCATGAGTCCACATGATGGGTTTGAGGTTCCAAGCCACGCGTTCGTAGCGGGTGCGGAGACGTAAAAAGTCCAGGAAGGTATAGATCAATTCACCACGATCACTTTGGGTCGTGGTGCTGTTGTAATCCTGGTACTCCGCGTGGTGATCCAGCAATGATTCAAACACCAACGTGATCCAACGCGACGCTTCGGCGATCTTGATCTTGCCGATTTCTAGATCTCGGAAGAGTTGCGTGTCTTCCAACAGGTCGTCGCCATCGGTCATGGCTCGTTCCAGCCACGAGGAAACGTCTTGGTGCAAGACGGCTCGAACATTGCTCAGTTGCAGGAAACCCTGCGTGAAGATTGGGTCGCCGTACAGCTGGATGAACTCCACCAAACGTTCCCACTTGGCCGGATCACTGACGGCTTCCAAGGGCGAAAGACGTAGCGTTTGGCTGTGTGCCAACCAACTGCCCAGCATTGTTTCCGTCAATCGTTCCAGTAACGGGATCAAGCGGTCCGCAATGGCGTCTTGATCGGTCACGCTGAGTTCACGCGAAACCGTTGAGGGATCGACCGGGGCAGGGGAGGGCGGTTCACCGGCAGTCGAGTGCAGGACGGCCTGGGCGATGGAGCTGACCAGTGATCGATATCCCGCTCGGTACAGGCCGTCGAATTCCGTGACGGCTCCAGCACCTATGGGGTGCCGTTGTTCCATTTGTCGTGCGGTTTCGATCAGTCGACAGGTTTCGGCGAACAGGCCGCGGCGAGGCAACCAGTGCAACAAGTGACGCAGCACTCGTTCTCGCAGACGTGTGACATAGATCTTGACCGGGTCGCCACCGCGAGAAAGCGGGATGTAGAGCAGACTGCGGTTTAGGATTGCGTCGATGAATGTGGGGAAGCGTTCGCGGGCTCGATCCGAATCGCCAGCGATCAACGACGAGAACAACTCGATGGCCCCCGCGTCATCTTCGGCGAATTCTTCACCGACGTCCCCTGGCAGCTTTCCTTGCATTGCACCGAGTGCACTGGCGATCAAGCGCCGAGCGTCGGCCATTTCAACCGCCGTCGTAATCACCCGCTCCATCAAACTGTCACGCAGGACCCGGCGGCGATCGTAGATCCGCATGGAATCTTTGTCTGTGCCGGCGGGCTTGATCTTGTAGGAACGCACATCGCTGAGCAGCTCCAGCAATCCAATGCGGTTGGCGACCGCGCGCCGTGCCCAAGCGGACAGGGCTTCAATTTGTTGCTGACGGTGGCTGGGAGCAAACTCGGGTGACGATGGCGGTGTTTCCTGGTTGGCATGAATTTCCGTCAACGCGACGTCGGCGCCGACGGCCCACATGCGTGCCAGTGATTGCAGGAAATCCAAACGGCATGCCAGTCGTTTCACTTCCGCTTCCAATTCATCGACGCTGCTGCTGTTGCTGCTCGTGTCGAAGATGGAGCCTTCATTGCCATCGTCGGTTGTGTCGCGGTAGCTGACGTTTTCATACGCCGCGTCGAACAAGCCTTCGTCTTCGTCCTCAGGCTGGTCAAAGGGATTTTCGTTGGCGTTCGCCAATTCTTGTTCCCATTCATCGCGAGGTCGCGACGGTGATTCATCGTCACCACATTCAAAACGTGGGGCGGACCAAAACGATTCAGCGTTGGCTTCTAAGTAGTCAAAGAACTTGTTGACGCGTGGCCACAGAGCCGCCGCGTCGTCACGCATGTGGGCTCGCAGTTGAAGCAACCACCGTTCGGCCAAACGCGGCAGCGAATTTGCACCGCTACGAAGTCCGACTCGGTCGGCTTGCCCCAACCAGTGAATCAGCAAGGCCTGCGCTGGGATGAAATCCTTTCGTTCCAGCAATGCCGAGATGACCAGCATGTAGGCTCGCGGTGAATCGAACAGATCGGCGTGCGGTGCCCAAAAAGCGATGTCGCCGCGTTGGGCGCCGCCGCGGTGCCAAAGCCGGAGAGCTTGCGCGACCAAACGTGCTGATTCGTAGGATTCCCAGGGATCGGTGGCTTCGACCGATTCTACGGTGTGGGCCGCGAAAGTTCGCCACCACTGGGCGATATCGCGGTATTGACGATCCATCCGCTCGTAGGACGCTTCGTCGTCGCGTGCGGCGGCTTCGCTCCACACGCGAGCGATGTAGCCAAACAAGTTCTCGATGATGTACAGCAGCTCGTCGAGTCGGCTGTCATGGATCGAGTTTTCGATTCCCGGATACAAGCTGAAGTTGCCCGTGAACCCGAGGATATCCCAAGGGTCCATTAACGCACCGCATTCAATGGCGCGACGGATCAGGTCGAAGGTTTGCTCGGGCACTTCCACCGAATCCGCGAATCGATCGGTGCGGAGGGCGCGAAGTCCCAACGTCATGCCGCAATCGATGCGGCACATCAAACGGGCGGAGGCGGCGGGAACCACGTCGGCTTGTTTGGTCGCGGAATCGGGGTAGCCAAGTCTTGCGTAGATCCGTGCAAGTTGAACATGTTGAAGCTGGATGGCTCGTCTGCGAGCCAAAGCGGCGTTCAAGTTTTGTCGTGCCGCCCCAAATGGTTGGTGACGCGTTTTGACTTCGTCGAGCAACCTTTGGCCGTGTGAACCGCCGATTTGAGAGATTCGCCAGTTGTAGAACTCGTCCCTGAAATTCGCGATCGGCACCATCAGCGAACGCAGCGTGACATCACTGCTGTAGCAGGCGGGACCCCAGCCGGAAATGCCAGACGCCATCAGCATCGTGCCTGCCAACACGGAGGCCGCTTCCTCGAGCAATTCATCGCGAGACAGATCCGGTGTCTCTTCGACTCGGGCCAGCAACGAATCGAGCGTCACGCTGCGAAGGATGAATCGATCGTAACGACCTTCTGAATCAATCGCGTGCTCATCCCAACCGCCGAAGTGATAGTTGGGACGGCGATTGACCGGATGGTCAAAGTCGTAGGCTCGAGGATCTAAACACAATTCACGAAGTTGGTTGGGATCCATCGCGGCCGCGCGAAGGATGTCCTCCGGGGCCTCTTCGATCGCTCGAACCGCACGTTCGATCAATTCTCGATAGGGACCGGCGGTGATCCCGGCACCCTGAACCATCTGCGGGATGGGACGCACAAATTCGTGCGCGTACGGCTGGCACGACCGGTTTTCCAGCACGGCCACCGGACGGTAGCCAACGTAATCGTTCAGCGTTGTGATGATCTGATGCAGGCGTTCTGATTCTTCGTCAACGCTGCTGATACTTTCGTCTTCGCCGATCTGCTGCACCATTACTTCGGCGCAGCGCCCCAGGAAGAAACCGTTGAACAACAACTCGGGCGGTTGGTGGAACAGCAGGTCGCGGTGAAAGTCCAGGTAGGTGGGAAGCAAACCCGACCAGAGCAGGTTGATCAATCCAAGTGCGCGATCCACGTTGGCGAACGCGGACGATTCTTTTCGCAGAGCGTGAGTGGCTTCTTCCAGCCAGTCTCGCATGATCAGGAAAGGTGGCGGCCCGTTGAGAACGTCGCCACCGGAGGCTTCGTCATGAACTTTGTTCCAAGCCGTGAACACCGACGTGGGTGCTGGTCCGGAGGAGAAGTTCAGATAGCCGACCAGGGATTGAAGTGCACCTCGAGCGTCCTGCGAAGGTGGCGGCCAAGCTGCGGCGGCCAATTGATGGTCGGGCAGGTTGCCATCGGGTTCGCGGGACGAGGGGGCGGGCATCGAGGGAACCAGAGATTTTGGAAGGCAGGACGTTTGGTGGGTTGGACGGCATTTTGGGGCACATGCCGAATCTGTCGAGGGGCGCGGGAAAACACTTGATTTTCCCGGCCGCTCAAGCAAACGTTTTCAGCTCTTCTTCTTTGCTTTTTTGACCGATTTCTTCGCGGTCTTCTTCGTCGATTTCTTCACCGACTTTTTGACCGATTTCTTCGCGGCCTTTTTGACGGACTTCTTTGCCGCCTTGGCTTTCACTGCCTTCTTAACGCTCTTCTTCGCCGACTTTTTGACGGACTTTTTGACCGATTTCTTTTTGGATCGAGCGGGTTGTGACTTGGTTGTCTTGGTGGATTTCTTGGCCACTTTTTTAGCGGTCTTTTTACGAGCGGGGGCGCCACCGAAAGCGGCGTCCCAGCCCTCGGCGTACTTTTCGTTGGTGCCTGTGCGCAGAATCGTCATGAATTTGGAAAGGTGAAAGGAAACAGATAGAAAAAAAGGAGCCGTCCGCGGTCATTCGCGGACGGCAGCGATCGCGAAACTGAATCAGCTCGCGTGAATGCTCTTGTATCGAGTTTTGGGTGAGTCATCGTCGACGTCTTCACCCATGCGTTCACGACGATTGCGTTCGTAGGTGTCGAAGTTGCCTTCGCACCAAACCACTTTTCCGTCGCCTTCGAACGCAAGGATATGGGTTGCGAGTCGATCCAGGAACCAGCGGTCGTGCGATGTCACCACCACGCAACCCGCGAAGTTGGCGATGGCTTCTTCCAAAGCACGCAAGGTATCCACATCGAGGTCGTTGGTTGGTTCGTCCAACAGCAAGACGTTGCAGCCTTTGCGAAGCAGCGATGCCAGG
Organism: Rhodopirellula halodulae; assembly: GCF_020966775.1. NCBI lineage: Bacteria > Pseudomonadati > Planctomycetota > Planctomycetia > Pirellulales > Pirellulaceae > Rhodopirellula > Rhodopirellula halodulae. Next base: position 638,363 of record NZ_JAJKFV010000029.1, read on the forward strand.
TGGACTCGGTTGCGTTCACCACCGGACAGCACGCCAACTTTCTTTTCTTGGTCGGGGCCTTTGAAATTGAAGCGAGACACATACGAGCGGGCATGCATGACTTTGCCGCCCATTTCAAACGTGTCGTGACCGCCGCTGATTTCTTGGTAGATCGTCTTTTCTGGATCGAGTTTGTCGCGGGACTGATCGACGTAACCCAGGTCGACGGTTTCACCGACTTTGATCTCGCCCGCGTCCACGGGTTCTTGTCCCGTCAACATCTTGAACAACGTCGTTTTGCCAGCACCGTTGGGACCGATGATGCCAACGATTCCTCCGGGTGGCAGTCGGAAGTTCATGTCTTCCATCAAAGTCTTTTCGCCAAACGCTTTGTTGACGTGATGAGCTTCGATGACCAATGAGCCCAGGTGTTTGCCCGATGGAATTTGGATTTCCAAGTCGTCGGGACGATCTTCGAACTGTTCGGCCGACATTTGTTCGTAAGCCTTGATCCGTGCTTTGGATTTGGCTTGGCGAGCCTTGGGGCTCATGCGAATCCATTCCAATTCGCGAGCGAGGTTCTTTTCGCGAGCCTTCTGCTGACGCTCTTCCAGCGCCATTCGCTTGGCACGTGATTCCAGCCACGCGGTGTAGTTGCCTTCGAATGGGATGCCGCGACCGCGGTCCACTTCGAGGATCCACTGAGCCACGTTGTCCAGGAAGTAACGATCGTGGGTGACGGCCACCACGGTGCCGGGGTAACTGGCAAGGTGTTGTTCCAACCACGAAACCGATTCGGCGTCCAAGTGGTTGGTTGGTTCGTCGAGCAGCAGCAGGTCAGGTTGGCGGATCAGCAATTGGCAAAGCGCTACGCGGCGTTTTTCACCACCGGAGAGGTTGGTGATTTCGGCGTCTTTGGGGGGAAGGTTCATGACCGCCATCGACATTTCGACGAAGCGATCCAGTTCCCACAGGTTGTTGGCGTCGATGACGTCTTGCAGGGTCGCCATCTCGTCGCAGAGTTTCTGCATTTCGTCGTCGTCGATGACTTCACCGAGCAGACCGCTGATCTCGTTGTAGCGATCCACGATGGCTTGACGTTCGGCGACGGCTTCTTGAACGTTCTCAAAAACGGTCTTGGTTGGGTCCAGTGGCGGTTCCTGTTGCAGGTAGCCGACGGTGAACCCTTTGCCCAGTCGCGCTGTGCCTTCAAACTCGGTGTCCATGCCGGCCATGATTTTGAGCAGCGTGGATTTACCGGCACCATTGGGTCCGAGGACACCGATTTTGGCACCGGGATAGAACGCCAAGTTGACGTTTTCGAGGACCTTGCGTTGACCGTGTTTCTTGGTCAGGTCGATGATTTGGTAAATGAATTGTCCGGCCATGTTTTCGCTTGGAAGGCTGAAGTGAGAGGCGGGGAATGAACGGAAATGGAGGCGATTCCTGCACGGGTCACGTTGATTGTGATGTCCGCTTGCATGTGAAAAAAGGAATCGCTGAATTCGTCTTGGTGTGTCGGGGTTTGTGATTGGAAGTTCGCCTGCTTGCGTCATCACTCCCATTCGATCGTCGCGGGCGGTTTGCTGCTGATGTCGTAGCAGACTCGGTTCACGCCTTTGACTTCGTTGATGATTCGGGTGCTGATCCGAGCCAGCAGTTCGTAAGGCAGGTGGCTCCAATCCGCCGTCATGAAGTCGTCGGTGTTGACGCATCGAACGGCAATTGCGTTGTCGTAGGTTCGGGCATCGCCCATCACACCAACGCTTTGCACGGGCAACAGCACGGCAAAGGCTTGGCTGGTGTCGCGGTACAAACCGGCGTTTTCGATCTCTTCGACCACGATTGCGTCGGCTTCACGAAGCACTTTCAATTTGTCTCGCGTGACTTCGCCTAAGCAACGCACCGCCAAGCCGGGACCGGGGAAGGGGTGTCGCCAAACCAATTGTTCCGGCAGACCCAGTTCGATGCCCAACCGACGAACTTCGTCTTTGAATAAGTCTCGCAGAGGTTCGATTAATTCAAACCCCAATTCTTCCGGAAGCCCACCGACATTGTGGTGCAGTTTAATGGTGGCGGCGGGGCCGTCTTTGTCAGCACCGCTTTCGATCACATCGGGATAAAGCGTGCCTTGGGCAAGGAAGTGTGCGTCCTCGATTTTGTTGGCTTCATCTTTGAAGCATTCGATGAACGCGTGTCCGATGCGTCGTCGTTTCTCTTGTGGTTCGTCGATCCCGGCCAAGTCCGCCAAGAAGCGATCTTCGGCTTGAACGATGTGCAAGTCGGTTTGGAAGTGGTTGCTGAACTCTTCCAAAACGATTTGTTGTTCGTTCTTACGAAGCAACCCGTTGTCGACCAGGATGCAAGACAACTGAGGCCCGATGGCTTTGTAGAGCAGTGCGGCGACGACAGAAGAATCCACGCCGCCGGACAGGCCGCAGATGACTCGTTTGTTGCCGACTTGCTGACGAATGGATTCGATCGCGGCGTTGGCGAAGTCACCCAGTTTCCAACTGCCGTCGCATCCGCAGACGTCGATCACAAAGTTGCGAAGGATCTGTCCACCGTGCGGCGTGTGTGTGACTTCGGGGTGGAACTGCATGCCAAACACCGGACGTTCGTTGTGACGAATCGCGGCGTAAGGGCAGGTGGACGTCTTGGCCATTGCGGTGAACTGATCGGCAATCTGCGAGACCTGGTCACCGTGGCTCATCCAAACTTGTTCGGAATCTTGCATCCCGCGAAAGATCGAATCGCGATCCGTGAATTCGCACATCGCTCGGCCGTATTCGCGGCTGGGCGTGTTGTCGACTTTGCCGCCGAGGGCTTGGCAGGCGAGCTGCATGCCGTAGCAAATCCCAAGCACGGGGATGCCGAGATCAAACAGACCCTCGTCGCACTTCGGCGCGCCTTCTTCGTAAACGCTGTTGGGACCGCCGGAAAGGATGATGCCTTTGGGTGCCAGTTCGGCGATGCGTTCCGCCGTGATGTCGTGGCGAACAATCTGGCAGTAGACGTTCTGTTCGCGGACGCGGCGAGCGATCAGTTGAGCGTACTGCGATCCAAAATCGAGCACCAAGATGCGTTGATCGGTGAGCCAGGTTTTTTCAGCGATGGCGGACGAGGTGGTGTTCTCGGGAGAGGTCATCGTGTTCTTGCCGGATACTAGCGGGAAAAGCCAATGCGGCAGTGTAAAAGAGCAGGGGGGAAACGGGAAAGGGCTAAGGGGATACGAATCAGCCCAGAGACGGAGTCGGAGGCGAAGGCCGGCCGGCCGGCGTATCCGTTTGGTGCGGCAGGAGCTTCTGTCTAGATACGGGCGGGCACCACAGAGGGGAGGGCAGGGCGGTTCAGCCACGTCGGTGAGTCTTTTTCGGGATTCTGTGCGTTTGTGGTCTATGATGAAGGTAGCAAGCAGACACTCAAATTCACGATGTTGGTGACGATGATTCAGATCGTTTCGAAATGGAACGCAGGCCGAGCTTGGCATTCAAAACGGACTGGGAACTCAGGGCGATCTCTCCTTTCGTTCGCTCTTGCGGCGGCGTTGGGCTGCTTGCTGCCACTCGGTGGTCCAGCCGAGTTCGCGGTGCAATCGGCTCACGGACAAGTGGCCGGTGCGGCAGCGGGCGGACCACCGCTCGATGCTCGTTCGCGGACCATCGTGCAGTCGGTCGAGATGCAAGTGAAACGTGCGGGTGCCGCGTACGCCAAGGGCGACTACCCCGCGTCGGGGGCCTCACTGAGAAAGGCAATCGATCAGCTCAAAGTTGCCGAAAAGGTTTCGTCGGCCGAGATGCACGATGCGTTGATGCCTTTGATGAAACGCATCGTCAACGCTCGCGCGATGTTGGAGTTGGAAGGCATCACGTTGCCGCCGTTTCGCATTCCCGAGCGACCCGCGGCGTCGTCTGCGAAGCCCGCCGAAGAGATGCCCCCAGGCGATGACTCAGGCGGGGATGGCAACCAGGGAGTGAGTTTTGTTTCCGATGTCTCGCCGATCTTGGTCGACAAGTGCGGCGGTTGCCACATCCGCGGAAGCAAAGGAGGTTTCTCGACCGAAAGCTTTGCCAAGTTGATGCAGGGCCCACCGGAAGGCGTGGTGGTTTTTGCCGGAGACGTGGTCGCCAGTCGTTTAATTGAAACCATCGAGACCGGCGATATGCCTCGTGGCGGCGGCAAGGTCAGCCCCGCTCAGTTGAACACTCTAAAGCAATGGATCTTGGAAGGTGCCAAGTTCGATGGTCCGGATCCCACGGCGATGCTGACCAGTTTGCGAGGCAACTCCGGGGACGCGCCCGCAACCCCCGAACCGCCCAAGGAGACCATGGTCGGCGCGCCGACCGGCGATGAAACGGTTTCGTTTGCTCGTGACGTGGCACCGTTGCTGGTGAAAAATTGCACGGGGTGCCATCTGGACGCGATGCAGACTCGCGGCGGACTTCGAATGGACACGCTCGCTCAGTTGCTGCGTGGTGGCGACAGTGGCCAAGCATTGAGCCCTGGGAATGGTGAGTCCAGCTTGATCGTTCAAAAGCTTCGCGGCACCGCGGGCGACCGTATGCCAGCCGGAGGTCGTCCGCCACTCGCCGATAACGAGATCCAGCTCATCTCGACTTGGATCAGCGAAGGAGCCAAGGTCGATCAAGCGTTGGTGCAGACTCCGATGAAAGTCGTGACAGCCCAAGCGTGGTTGGCCGCGGCGGCGTCTTCCGAAGTCAGCGAGCGTCGGGCGGATCTTGCCGAAGAAGACTTCCGCTTGGCCGGCGCGGACGTTTCGCGATTGCAGAAACACAGCAGCGATCACTTCGCTGTTTGGGGTGAGGTTTCACCGGCGACGTTGGAGTCCGTGGCTCAGTCGGCAGAGAAAGCTCTGGCGGCGGCTCGCAAGTTTCTTCCCGCCGCGAGCGGGGCACCGGAGGACTACTTCCACGGCAAGGCGTCGATCTACGTGCTGCCCAAGCGATACAACTACAGCGAGTTCTCCAAAATGGTGGAAGGTCGCAGCGTGCCTTCGGATTGGAGCTCGCACTGGAAATACGATGGGATCCGATCTTACGTTGCCGTGGTGGCGTCGGAACGTGACGACGAAGAGCAAATCGCTGAACGCGTCGCCGCACCCGTGGCCAGTTTGGCTGTCGTCAGCCGCGGGGAGGGGGTTCCGCGATGGTTCGCTGAGGGTTTGGGGACGACGATCTCGGGTGGTGAGTCCAAACGCGACCGCAACGAGAACATGCGTCGGCAGGCCGAGCTGATCACCGCGGTGGGCAGTTTGAAATCGGGCAAAGATTTCTTGAATGGGAAGTTGCCGCCCGAGCGATCGGATCGCATGGCAGTCGCCCTGGCCGAATCGTTCCTTTCGCGTCAAAATCGTCGTGGCTTCGACGCGGTGATGCGAAGCCTGCAATCTGGGCAACCCTTTCCTGCAGCTTTTCAATCCGGAATGAAGACGACGCCGCTTGCGTACGTCGACGCTTGGCTGCAATGGGTCAAATGAATTGGTAACTTTTCGGCCATGACCGAATCTCAATCTGACGCCGAACCAAAATCTGGCATGGATGCTTCCGTGGCGGTGGCCGCGCTGTACTGCTTCACGCCGCTGCCACAATTTGAGTCCCTAAGAGAACCATTGCGCAGGCGGATGGCTGACGACGGCATCCGCGGGTCGCTGTTGTTGGCGGGGGAAGGAATCAACGGGACGATCGCTGGCCCAAGTTCCGCGATGCCAGGGTTCATCCAGTGGTTGCGATCGATGGAATTGGAGGACGCCGCGACGCCATTTCGTGGAATGGATGTGAAGTGGTCGTACTGCGATGAGATTCCATTTCGAAAAGCCAAAGTTCGACTGAAACGCGAAATCGTCACGATGGGCGTTCAGGACATCGATCCGCTGCGATCGGTGGGGACCTACGTCGAGCCTCGTGATTGGAACGCGTTGGTCGATGATCCGAACGTGACCCTGATCGACACCCGTAACGATTACGAGATCGAGATTGGAACGTTTGAGGGAGCGGTGAACCCGCAAACCGAATCCTTTCGCGAATTTCCGCAGTACGTTGACGAACATCTGGATCCGAAGAAGCACACCAAAGTCGCCATGTTCTGCACCGGCGGCATTCGGTGCGAAAAGTCGACCGCGTATCTGAAGCAGCGCGGATTCGAAGAGGTGTATCACCTGAAGGGCGGCATTCTGAATTATCTGGAGCAGATGCCGGAGGAAGATTCTCGTTGGCGGGGAGAATGTTTTGTGTTCGACAACCGGGTGGCGGTCGATCACCAATTGAAGGCCGGGGAATACGAGTTGTGTCACGGTTGTGGTTGGCCGGTCACGCAAGAAATGATGCGGGACGCCGAGTTTGAACGAGGGGTCGCCTGCCCGCGCTGTGCCAGCGAAGTGACGGAAGACCAGCGGATTCGCCGCCGGATGCGTCAACAGCAACTCGACCAAGGCGTATAATCATCTCGCCGTGCATGGCCTGCCCGCGTAGGGCGGTTCCCTTCTCTTCACCATCTGTGAGTTCAATTTGTCACGTTCACTTCTAGGCATGTTTGCCGTATTGATTTGTGCCGCACCCACGTTCGCTCACCCCGGCCATGGGAACTCGGAGGGCGTGGCTCACTACGCCACGGAACCCGTTCACGTGCTGCCGATGATGGCGTCGATCGCTGTCAGCGGTGCTTTGCTGGTCGCGGGTTACTTCGCGATGGGACGATTGAATTCTTCCTCGCGGCAATCGGCCGTGGAGCCAGTGCGGGTGGAAAGCGAATCGCAGTCGCGTGATCGTCGTTCGCTGTGACCAACGCCAACGTGAATCAAGCTGCTGAGTGGCCTGCGATTGACGAAGAAGCGGCATTGCAGCGATTTTTGGATCTGACGCGACTGCCGGGGAAGAGCGGCGACGAAGCGGAGGTGTCCAAAGCGATCCAGCAAGCTTTGTTGTCTGCCGGCGTTGATGCGTCGTCCATCGTTTCGGATGATGCCGGGACCAAGACCAGGTTGTCAGGGAATGCTGGCAACTTGATTGTGACTTTGCCCGGCGATGAGTCGCTGCCTCGGACGCTGCTTTCGGCCCACATGGACACTGTGCCGATTTGTGTGGGGTGTGACCCGGTGATCCGTGAGGACGCTGAGCTAGGGCGAATTGTCGTCGCCGATGGCCCAACGGGTTTGGGAGCGGATGATCGCAGCGGCTGTGCCGCCATTTTGACGGCGGTTTTGGAGCGATTGGTCCGCCAAGCGAATGATCCGACGCTGCGTGTGCCGCCCGCCGTCGTGACGTTTCTGATCCAAGAAGAAGTGGGGCTGCAGGGTGCACGCCATTTAGACGTGTCGAAGGTGGGACGGGTGGATCGAGCTTTCAACTTCGACGGAGGCGGCATCAACACCATTCGGCACGGGGCGATTGGCGGCGAACGAATCCAGGTCACGCTTCGTGGGCATGCCGCTCATGCCGGTGTGGCACCGGAGAAGGGAGTCAGCGCGATCGTGATTGCGGCGGAGGCGATCTCCAGTTTGCATCGTGATGGCTGGCTCGGCTTGGTGGAAAAGGAAGGGCGACGGGGAACCGCGAATGTGGGTGTTTTCCAGGGTGGCGACGCGACCAATGTGATCACACCGTTGGTGGAGTTGCGTGCGGAGGCTCGCAGCCACGACCCCGATTTCCGTGGGGAGATTGTTTCGCAGATGCAGTCCGCTTTCGAGCGTGCGGTGGCTTCGGTGAAGGATGTGCAAGGTCGCACGGGAAGCATGGAATTCACTCGTCGCGTGGACTACGAAGCGTTCCGATTGGCGGAGGATCATCCCTCGGTCATCGCCGCGACCGAATTGATCTCGCAGTTAGGACGAACGCCGCGATGCGAGGTTGCCAACGGTGGTTTGGACGCGAATTGGCTGATGCGGCACGGGATTGAGGCGGTGACGCTGGGGTGTGGTCAATCCGCGATTCATACCGTCGATGAACATTTGTTGATTGACGACTATTTCGCGGCGTGCCGGTTGGCCACCCAGTTGATCGCATCGGCCGATTGAGACCTGTGTGTCTTGGCGGATCTCGTCGGTCGGCGACGCATCCATTGCGAAAATCGTGGTCAGTACCTTTTCAATACACTAGGTTCCTGCCACGTGGGCACTTACAATCTGCGTGGTCGCATTGTCCAGAAGGGCAGTGCGAACCTTTCGCCAGTGTTCACGGTCACAAGTTCTCGGTCCTAATCGTTTGTCAGGTTCATGGCACCCCGGAGTGAAGTTCGCTGAGCAGACCCATGTTGGGATGCGACGTGCGAACAACCAGGATTCATCGGCGGTCTTGCTCGCTGAGTCCGAGGAGCGTCTGAACCAACGAGGGCACCTGTTTGTGGTCGCAGACGGCATGGGGGCCCACGCGGCGGGTGAGTTGGCCTCTCAAATTGCCAGCGAACGCATCACGGCGCACTATTACAAGTCTCGAGAAGACGTGCCGGAGCACGCGATCGCCGAGGCCGTGCACCTCGCCAACGCCGCCATTTATGCTCGCGGGCAAAGCAATCCAGAATTCCTGAACATGGGAACGACCGCCAGTTCGCTGGTCTTGGTCGGCGGCGCCGCGTTCGTTGCTCACGTGGGGGATTCTCGCGTTTATCGTTTGCGGCAAGGCGTCCTGGAGCAGTTGACCTTCGATCACTCTCTGGTGTGGGAGATGCAGGCCAGTGGGAAGGTGCACAGCGACAGCATCTTCAGCAAATCCATTCCCAAGAACGTCATCACTCGTTCCCTGGGGCCATCGCCCGAGGTGTTGGTTGATCTGGAGGGGCCGTTTGATATCGAGGTGGGCGACCGTTTCCTCGTGTGCAGCGATGGGCTGACGGGGCAAATCGAGGATGACGAGCTGGCCGTGTTGCTGCAGTCGCTCGACGTCGAAAAAGCTTCGCGTGTGATGATTGATTTGGCCAACCTGCGGGGCGGACCGGACAACATCACGCTGATCATCGTCGAAGTCACCGACGAGTCGATCACCGAAAACCATGGCCCTCCTCGAAAGGCTCGTTCCATCGGTGCCGACGAGGTTTCCTCCCGCGCGCTGATTGGGACCACGGCGTTTTGTTGGACCGGTGCGGTCGGGTTTGGCATCGCATCGGCACTCGTCAGCCCGCGATTCGTGGGCTCCGCGATTGTCGCATTCATTCTGGGCTCGATCTCGGCGGCGGTTTGGGCCAGCGGCATTTTCAAACCAAACGATCGCCGGCGTCCGCTCAAAACTCGTCGCTCTGTAAATCGTTCTGGTTTGTCCGGCGATTCTTCTGGGACGACCGGTGCGATGGAGACGGGGCAGGGCGGTTCCGCGTCCGGCGGTGAACCGTTGGACATGGGTAGTGGGGAAACAGCTATCGGCAACGGACCCTATCGACGCTACAAAGCCGATTCTCATCAGGCGTTTGTCACGCGATTGGATGATGTCATCACGCAGCTCAAACAAACCTCGGAAGAGCGAAATTGGATGCTGGATTGGCAAGAAGTGGATCGTTTGCTCCAGCGAGCCCGCGAGGCTGCCAAGGAAGCCGTTTGGGGCTCGGCCGTTTCGCTGTATTGCGACGCGACGCTGGGGGCGATGCAGCAATTGAAAAAGCACCAAGACGACTCGGCTAGCGACACGGTCGTCGATCTCTAGGAAGTTCAGGGAAACAATGGGAAGCCGAAAACATGTTGGCGACTGGTCCGGGAAGGAAGTTCCGGCCGGAAGCCAGCGAGTGGTGCATTTGGCGGTTAGTGAATCGTATTCGGGGATATCCCTGCGAATTCCTATCTTCGTGCGCCGCGCGACTGAGCCGGGGCCCGTGGTGTTCGTGACCGCGGCACTGCATGGTGACGAACTGAACGGAACCGGAGCGGTTCGGCAGTTGATTCAGGACGACCAACTGGAGTTGCGGTCCGGGGCTCTGATTTTGGTCCCGGTTCTGAATCTGTTGGCGTTTGAGCGTCACTCGCGTTATCTGCCCGACCGGCGGGACCTGAATCGGTGTTTCCCCGGATCGGTTTCTGGGTCGTTGGCCAGTCGCATGGCGCGGACGATCTTCGACGAAATTGTTGGGCGTGCGGATTACGGGATCGATCTCCACACCGCGTCCGTGCGGCGAACCAACTATCCCAATGTTCGCGGGGATTTGAGTGACCCCAAGGTCGAGATGCTGGCCGAATCGTTTGGTACCGATGTGATCATGAATGGTCGCGGGCCCGCGGGGGCCCTACGCCGCGAGGCCTGTTTGGCGGGATGTCCAACAATCATCATGGAGGGTGGCGAGGTCTGGAAGGCGGAGCCGCGAATTGTGGAAATCGCGGTGCGAGGCATCCGCAATGTTCTTGCCAAGCTGGAGATGGTCGATGGTGATGTGGAGTTACCCGAGGCCCGCTTCCACATTGAAACAGCAAAGTGGGTGCGTGCGGAGAAAGGTGGTTTTCTTCAGTTCCACGTTGGGCCAGGTGATTTTGTTGAGAAAGATCAGCCGCTGGCGACCAACACCACGCTGCTAGGGTTTGAGCGAAGCGTGTTGATTTCACCGTTTGATGGCATCGTCATTGGGATGACCACGCTCCCAGCGGTTTCTCCGGGAGAGCCCGTGTTCCACCTGGGTCGGTTGCCGAAGGGGGTGAAGCCCAAGGCGGTCGATCGAATGCGAGTGTCCGACGATGGTTTGGAATCTCGCGTGGTCGAAGACTTGGCCAGCAATCTGCTTGTCGTCGAGCCATCGTCGGACGAGCCAGCAGAGTAACGCATCGCTTGATACACAAGCGAAGGCGACCAAGGAGAGGTCGCGAAATGGCATGTTACGCCTTCGACGTCGCCGAATCAGAAGCCTGGGGCCCGAAGGTCTGGGCCATTTCTCAGCCAGCTATTTCTTCGCCGAAGTGTTGCCCAGCACGGGTGGGACCAGAAATGTCCCATCTTGTGCGGCCGGTGCGTTCCGGGTCGCGACATCGGACGTGAGGCTCTCGCCGGGGACGTCGTCGCGAAAGCGGTTGTCGACGTCCAGCGCGCTGGTCATCGGCTCGACACCAGAAGTGTCCAGTTCGGAGAGTTGTTCAACGAAACCAAGGATGTCGGCGATTTGCGGTCCAAAATCAGCTTGCTCTTGTTCGGTCAGCTGCAAACGCGCCAACCGAGCAAGCTTTTGGATATCGACTGATCCGCCGTTTCCAGAGTTGGACATCAGGACTTTTTGCTGCCGCTGACGTCAAACGGTTTTGTCTTCACCGTTTTGCGGACGACGCCGCTGCGGATGCACTGGGTGCAAACACGCATGGTCTTGTTGCTGCCGTTGGGCAACGTCACGTGAACTTTCTGAAGGTTCGGGACAAATTTGCGGCGGGTGCAACCGGTGATTTTCGTACCAACACCACCCAGGTATTTGGCTTTACCACGGGTTTCGATTCGGTTGCCCATTTGGACTTTCTTGCCGCACGCTTCGCATTGCCGTGCCATCTGATTCTCCGCCACCGCTCGCGGTGATTGTCATGTGTGTGTTGTAAGACGGTCAAATCCCCGCCAATTTCGCTGGTTTCCGGGGGAAGCCCCGCAGCATAGCGAGAGAAGCGTTTTTTTGAAAGCAGGATTCTCAAATCGGTTCGGGGGTTGATACCCGACCGCCGAATTGGCCTAGGGCATTGGCTTTTTGCGATTGCCGATGAGGTCGTCGCCGGAAAAGTCCACGCAACCGGAGCGGGCCATCCGACCCGCAGATGAGGAGCAACAGGCGCCTTGCGCACCCCGCATCTTGTTTCTGAGCGGTTTTGAAGACGGATCGGGGAGCGGAACCGGAAACACACCGATGAATTCCCCCGACGACATGATGGATTGCTTTCAACTCACTCGAAAGTCCTTCCCATCGCGAAGCTGATCGTTACAAGACGATTGGTCGTGGGTTGGTTTCGATGTGCCATCGGCGGCAGGCAGCGTGTGCGTTGAGAAGCGATGGACTGTGTTTGTTTCATCGCTACGGGAACGAGAGACCGGCCCCTCCAGATCGACTGGGGTACAGCATCACGTTCCAGCAGCATCCATTTTGAATCTTGGTGACACGAAACGACCCAATTGGATTGGGATAGAAACGGAGAAAGCAATGAAGCTTAGTAAACTAGCTCTGATCGCAGCGGTTGCATGCGGAATCAACGCAACGAACCTGACCGGCGCATCAGCAAACGATATTGGATTGGTTTCTTGCACCTCATCGCTTTGCGATTGTGGTGAGCCCGTGTGTGGTTGCGAGCCTGTTGGCGGTTGCGACACCGGATGTGAAACAGAAGTGACCTGTGGTTGCGAAAGCGTTGGATGCTTGGGCGACTGCGGATGCAGCACCGGTTGCGACAGCGGATGCGATTCAGCATGCGGATGTGGCGTCGGAAGCTGCTTGCCCGGATTGGGCGACTGCTGCTTGGATGACCCATACTCGCTGTTCGGCGAAGTTTGTGGCATCGAAGTTGGCGGTTGGGCATCGATCGGCTACCACAGCAAAGCTCTGCCTTTGTTCAACAGCCGCCCAGACGAAGTTCAGTTGCACCAAGCTTGGTTGTACGCTGAAAAAGCCATCGACACGTCGTGCGGTTTCGACATCGGTGGACGCATCGATTACGTCTACGGTACCGACGGACCTGACACTCAGGCATTCGGCATCGACAACGGACACTGGGACACCGACTGGGACAACGGTGGCGACTACGGTCACGCCATTCCTCAGTTGTACACCGAAATGGGCTACGGCGACCTGTCGGTCAAAGTGGGTCACTTCTTCACCATCATCGGTTGGGAAGTTGTTGCCGCTCCGGACAACTTCTTCTACAGCCACGCTTACACGATGTACAACAGCGAGCCATTCACCCACACCGGTGCTTTGGCAACTTACAACGTGTCGGATGACTTGACCGTCTACGGCGGATACACCCTGGGCTGGGACAGCGGTTTCGAAGACAACGGCGACAGCTTCCTCGGTGGTGTTTCCGCAAGCTTGACCGACGACCTGACTCTGACTTACGCCACCACCATCGGCCGCTTCAACGAAGACAACGCTGGTGGAGTGGAGCAGGGTTACATGCACTCGATCGTTGCTGACTACGCTGTCAGCGACAACTTGCAGTACATCTTCCAGTCGGACTTGTTGGACAGCGAAGACGAAACCGGTGCAACTGTTCGTGAAACCTTCGGCATCAACCAGTACTTGATCTACAACATCAATGACTGCTTGGCATTGGGCGGCCGATTCGAGTGGTACGACAGCGAAGGCGTCTTCACCGCCAACGACACCGACGTTTACGCTTTGACGACCGGTATCAACTACCGTCCTCACTCGAACGTCTTGATTCGTCCCGAAATTCGTTGGGATTGGGTTGACGGTGACACCACCGGCGTCCTGGAAAACGACGACGACGATCAAACCACGTTCGGTATCGATACGATCTTCTTGTTCTAAGCCGCCCCGAACGAAGATTTCGTGAGACCCAAGAGGCCGGTTCATCGCAGCAATGCGGTGAGCCGGCTTTTTTTCGTTTTGGGCTCAAGATCCGATGCGGTTTCGCCGAGGGCAATTTCCGCCACGGAAGGTCCTCGTAACCCGCACAGATTAACGCGGGTCCGGATTTTCCGGTCATTCCGGCTGCGGTTTCTCTATCGTTGGTCTCAATTGCAACGCGCCGCGACGTCGATACATCCCTTCAACGAATCGCCTGGATTTGGCGGTCGACGCGGAAGACGGGTTTGCTGCCATGGACGGCGGCAGTCGCCGCGTGCGAGGTGATTCGATTGTGAATTGATCAGGGACGAGCAAGATGAAATCGAAACGAGCTGCTTTGTGGTTGGCCCTCGGTGGCTTGGTTGGATTGGGAAGCCTCAATGGCGTTTCTGCTGCCGACCGGTACGTGGCCGACGCAAGCTACCAGAGTGGAATGCCAACTTCCCAAGCCGAAGTCGTCCCCGTGGGGCACTTTGACGCCGGGTGTGACCAATCCTGCGACACATTCCCCGAAATGGAATGTGGTTGTGGCGAAATCAGCTGTGATGGCGGCTGCGGCGATATGGGCTGCGGTGACATCGGCTATTGCGACGACGGCGGATGTGGGTTGTTTGAGTGCGAACTTGGCGACCCGTTCACCCTGTTTGGCGAAGCCTGTGGCTACACCATCGGCGGATGGGTGCAAATGGGCTATCACAGCAATGCCAACGCTTTGTTCAACAATCGTCCCGACGAATACAACCTGCATCAAGCTTGGTTCTACGCCGAGAAAGCCCTCGACACCAGCAACGGTTTCGACTTCGGCGGACGCATCGACTACGTGTACGGCATCGACGCCCAGGACACCCAAGCCTTTGGAATTGACAACGGCCACTGGGACACGGGTTGGGACCACGGTGAGTACGGCAGTGCGTTGCCGCAGGTCTACGGAGAAGTCGGCTACGGCGATTTCTCGGTGAAGTTTGGTCACTTCTTCACCATCATTGGTTACGAAGTCGTTGCCGCTCCGGACAACTTCTTCTACAGCCACGCTTACACGATGTACAACAGCGAGCCATTCACCCACACCGGTGCTTTGGCAACCTACAACGCCAGCGATGACCTGACTGTTTACGGTGGATACACGCTGGGTTGGGACAGCGGTTTCGAAGACAACGGCGACTCGTTCCTCGGTGGTGTTTCGTTGGCCATGAGCGAAGACGTCACGGTGACCTACGCAACGGTCGCGGGACGTTTCGCGGATGAGCCAGCCGGCACGACTTCGCAAGGTTACATGCACTCGATCGTCACCGACGTGACGTTGACCGATCAATTGCAATACGTCTTGCAGTCGGACTACATCGACGCAGAGGACGGCAACGGTGGCAACTTCAAAGAAACCTACGGCCTGAACAACTACCTGATCTACACGGTCAGCGATTGCTTGGCACTGGGAAGCCGCTTCGAGTGGTACGACGCCGACGCGGGTGTCTTCAACGGCAACGTCGACGTCTACGCATTGACCTTGGGTGCCAACGTGAAGCCTCACGCCAACCTTTTGATCCGTCCCGAAATTCGCTGGGACTGGGCCGACGGTGCGGACGTGACCGGCATCTTGGAAAACGACGACGACGAACAAACCACGTTCGGTATCGACACGATCTTCTTGTTCTAAGCAGATCTTCGAAGGCCCGAACGGGTCGCCCTGAAAACAAAAAGATCTTGCTGGTTCAAACGAGCCAGCAAGATCTTTGTCGTTTCGATCGATTCGTTTCTCAGCTTAGAAAACGTCAGACTTTGACTTCGACGCTGAGGTCGCTCGCACCGGAGTAGCGTTGACGGATGGGCTCGATCACCGCTTCCATGAACTCGTCGACTTGTTGCGGCGCGCGTCCAACATAGGCGGCTGGGTCCAAGGCCGCGTCCAGGTCGATGCCGGCGAAATTCTCGTCGCCTTTCAAACGTTCCAGCAAATCATTGTCGCGAGCGTTTTGCTTGACTTCCAACGCCGCGGCTTGGCTGTGAACTCGGATCTGCTCATGCAAGTCTTGGCGATCGCCGCCGGCGGCCACAGCTTGCATCAGAATATTTTCGGTCGCCATGAATGGCAGTTCTGCGTTCAGGTTTTTCGCGATGGTTGCGGGGTAGACCACCATGCCGTCGGCAACGTTTTGCATCAGGACTAGCGCCGCATCGATCGCCAGGAACGCTTGCGGAATGACCAGGCGGCGGTTGGCACTGTCGTCGAGTGTGCGTTCCATCCACTGCGTGGCGGCGGTCATCGCGGGGCTGCTTTGCAAGCTCATCACAAACCGACCAAGAGCGCAGATTCGCTCACTTCGCATCGGGTTGCGTTTGTAGGCCATTGCCGAGCTGCCGATTTGTTTCTTTTCAAACGGTTCTTCGACTTCTTTGCGACCGGCGAGCAGCCGAATGTCCGTCGCGATTTTATGCAGACTCTGCCCGATGCCCGACAAAGCATCCAGCAATTGAGCGTCGACTTTGCGCGGATACGTTTGCCCCGTCACCGCGTAGACCGAATCGAAAGAGAGCTTCTCAGCGACACGTTTCTCCAATTCGCGGACCTTGGCTTGGTCGCCGGAGAACAGTTCAAGGAAGCTGGCTTGCGTTCCAGTGGTTCCCTTGGCCGAACGAGCACGAAGCATCTCCAGGCGATGTTCGATTGCTTCGAGATCGAGGACCAGGTCATAAATCCACAAACAAGCTCGCTTGCCAACCGTCGTTGGTTGGGCGGGTTGGAAGTGAGTGAAGGCGAGGCAGGGCAGGTCACGGTGTTCGGCCGCGAATTTGGCCATTTGGTCGATCGTCGCCGCCAGTCGTTTAGCTGTCAGTTCCAATGCTTCGCGAATGAGCAACAGATCGGCATTGTCGGTCACGAAGCAACTGGTGGCGCCCAGGTGAATGATCCCGCGAGCATCCGGGCACTGGTCCCCGTAGGCGTGCACGTGTGCCATCACGTCATGCCGCAATTCGCGTTCGTATTTCGCCGCAGCATCGAGGTTTAGCGTGTTTTCAAATTCTTTTAGCTGAGCGATTTGAGCGTCGGTGATTGAGATGCCAAGTTCCTGCTCGGCTTCCGCCAAGGCAATCCAGACCTTTCGCCAAGATGCAAAACGCCGCTGCGGCCCCCAATGAAACGCCATTTCTCTTGACGCGTAACGCTCAATCAGGGGGTTTTGGTACGGGGTTTCCTGCGATTCGGTCATATTGGTCTCTTTCGGGGGCACAAATCAGGCGATGGAAGGTGACATCGGCATTTCGGCCCGAAATGGAAGGGTTTACGATATCGGCCGGTTGAGCCGATTATGTCGAGACGAGGGCTCAAGTGAAATCCGACGGTTTCAGACGGATCTTGAATGAATTTTCAACGGGTGCAAGTGGCGGACAAGCGAGTGATCAATCCCACACCAACATATTTACGCAACATCGTCGATCGACCGAGGACCCGCGATGGAGTGGTGCTCCAATTGATGGCAGCGGCATTCACGCTGTGTCTGTTTGGATCACAACTGAACGCTCAAGAAGCAGAAACAGACGCCGCCGTGGAAGCCTCCGAGACCGAGCGTCCTGTTTTGATGACCGCGTTGAAGTTGCTGCCCGATACCGCGGCCGGCATTGTTCGCATTCCGAATCTCACGGTCCTGTGTGACTCCTGGCAAAAGACAACTCTGTCCGGCATCACGGACGATCCCGCGATGAAACCGTTGATCGAAGCCAACTTCGGCAGCCAAGGTGCCGTGTGGGAAAAGCTGGGTGACAAGGTTGGATTGCGTCCCAAAGAAATCTATGAAATCGCCACCGGCGAAGTGATCGCCGTTTGGTTGCCGTTTGAAAATGACAATCGACGCCCATCGTCGGTCTGCGTTGTCGCGGACATTCGTGGGAAACACGCGGAAGCCGAAAAGGTGCTCGCACGTGTCGATCAAGATTTGAAGGCCGATGGAGCCACCCGCGAAGATGTCACCCGAGGCGGAGAGACGGTCCGTATTTATCGACCCAAGACGCGACCGGGCCAATTGAAGATTGAACAAGTCGTCGTGTCGTTGACCGACGATCGTTTGATCGCCTCGGATCGCGATTCGGTCATTTTTGAAGTGCTTGATGCGATCGAAAACGACGGACGCGACGATTCGCTCGACAAGGCTCCGTTGTTGCGAACGGTTTGGAAACAAGCTCTGTCTCGCAGTGACATTGAGCAAGAAGGCTCGCAGGTGGAATGGTTCGTCAAGCCGTTGACCATGGGCCGCATCATTCGCGATGTCGCCAAGGTCGATCGAGGCAACAAGGTTCGGATTTTGAATCTGCTCGAAAACCAAGGTTTCGACGCGTTGCAAGCCGCCGGTGGGATCGTGGTTGTCGGTCAAGGCAAATTCGACTTGCTGCACCGTGGCTACGTTCATGCTCCACCAGTGACCGACAAACCCAGTCGCTACCGTTTGGCTGCACGGATGTTGCAGTTCCCCAACACCAAGTTGGATGAAATCCCTGCCTGGGTCCCAGCCAACACCGCCAGCGTTTCGCGAATCAATTGGAAGATTGAAGAAGCATTCTGGGCCGCGGAAACACTCGTCGATGAAGCCTTTGACAATGAAATCTTTCGTCCCAGTATCGAAGGAATTCGTGACGACGAAGAAGGCCCCCAGATCGACATTGAAAACAATGTGCTGCCGAATTTGTCAGAACACTTGTTGCTGCTAACCGACAACACGCTACCGGCGACGGTCAATTCCGAACGGGTGTTGGTGGCAATCGAAGTTCGTGATGCGAAAGCGATCGGAACCGCGGTTCGCAAAGCGATGGAAGTCGAACCTGACGTGTTTCAAGTCGACACCGTTCCGGGCGTCGAGATTTGGCAAGTCAAACATGGCAGCGGTGAAGACGAACTGGATGACGAGTTCTTCGATGACCTTGGTTTTGAAGAAGAAATTGACGAACAACAAGCTCCGATCCTGAACACTTGGGCCATCGCGATGGTGCCGGCCGGAAAAGGATCAACCAAGCCTCATCTGGTCTTCAGCAGCCATGTGGACCTGTTGGTGGACGTGGCCAAACGCATGCAAAGCGGCCAAGGCGAAAAGTTGGCTGACTTGGACGAGGTCAAAGACCTGTTGCAGATGACTCGCGACATGGGTGCCGATGAAGTCGCGTTCCAACGAGTGGTACGACTGCGTCAATCGCTTCGTGCGAAGTACGAACTGCAACGTCAGGGCGAATTGAAAAACAGCGATTCTGTTTTGGCGTCTTTGGTTCGTCGCATGTTTGAAGACGATGAAGCCGAATCAGACGAGCCGATCGAACGTCTAAACGTTGGCAAGTGGCCCGCGTTTTCGGAAGTCGAAAAATACTTTCGCAATGCATTCGGCTTTGTCGAGACCACCGACTCGGGCTGGAACCTGAACGGTTTCCTGTTGAAGTGAGCGACTCGCCAAAACGCTGATTCAGCTTAACGCTGGATCAGCGATTTCGTTCTCGGCGAATCCTTTGGCTCGCAACAAGCACGCATCGCATTGGCCGCAGGGCCGTGCGTCTTCACCGGCGCCTTGCGGGTCGTAACACGACAGGGTTTGTGAGTAGTCCACGCCGAGTTCGATGCCGCGTTGGATGATCTCGGCTTTTGTCCAATGCAACAGCGGTGTGTGGATGGACAGCGATTGCTCGTCTTCCACCCCGGCTTTTGTTGCCAACCGTGCCATCGTTTGAAAAGCATCGATGAACTCGGGACGGCAATCGGGATAGCCGCTGTAGTCCAACGCATTGACGCCGATGAAGATGTCACGGGACCCCAGCACTTCCGCGACGGCCAACGCGTACGACAAGAAAATCGTGTTGCGAGCCGGGACATAGGTCACCGGAATATCGCCCGCGATTTTGTCAACGTGATCGGATTTCGGAACGGCAATGGATGAGTCCACGAGCGCCGATCCACCAAGCTGCGCGAGATCAATGTCGATGATCCGATGCGACGCCACTTGCATCAATTGAGCCTGCTTGGCCGCGCGGTCCAGCTCGCCATTGTGACGTTGCCCATATCGAAAGCTGATCGCATGGACCTCGAAACCTTGGTCTCGCGCGATTGCCACGCAGGTGGCACTGTCCAAGCCACCTGAAAGCAAGATCACGGCTCGCGGTGCGTTGGTTGAATCGACACCGTTGATCATGATTGACCTTTCCAAAGTTTTCGTCCGATAGATGGGTGGTAATTGGTCCAGTTACCGTCCGCCGCCACGTCCGATTCGATGATCGAAGTGTAAGACGCGAGTTTCGCGTCGAGGTTATCAATGTGGTTCAATGCAATCGCCTCGAGCGTCACTGGGATCTTGGGACTGCCGTATTCTTGCAATCCATGATGGCTGACGACCAAGTGTTCCAGTTGATGACGTAGTTCGGTTGGGAATGTGTTTCCACTGGCGGATTCCGTTTCGGCAATTTTCTCGTTCAACCGCTGCACGCCGATGACGATGTGACCCACCAATTGGCCTCGATCGGTGTAGCTGATCTCGCCGCTGGACTTCAGTTCGTCGATCTTGCCTAAGTCGTGCAGGAACGCGCCCACCATCAACAGATCGGTGTCCAAGTTCCCGTAGCGTGGGGAAATCAGTCGAACCAATTCCATCATGTTGACCGTGTGCTCCAGCAATCCACCTGGATAGGCGTGATGGTTGGTAACCGCCGCCGCGGCTAGCTGGAACGATTGCAGGAATGCCTCATCTTTCAAATATGTTTGCACCAACGCATCCAGATGCGGATGAGAGATCGTCGCCAACAATTCGCGTAGACGGGTCAGGTTCGATTCGGCTTGATCCGCGTCAAAGCGATCGAAATCGCTGGAGTCCACCTCGGCCGGATCCATTCGCTGGATTTCGGTGACGATCATCTGCAACGCACCGTTGTGAATCTGCGTCCGTCCGCTGCAGTGGATAAAGTCGCCACGGTCAAACGTGTCGAATGTGGTCTCGTCGGCATTCCACATCATGCCGACGATCGTGCCGGATCGATCCGATAATTTCAGCAGAATGTATTTGCCGCCCTGGCGATTGACCCGCAACTGTTTGTCGGCAGCTTGGAACGACTGGGCGAGTGTTTGCCCATCAGAGAGGTCTTGAATCGCGGATCGTGACACGAGCTTGGCCGGTTGAGAGTTGCGGAGCAGGGCAGGGCGGCGAAGTTGACAAGGGCCGCGCCTTCAAAAACGTCCGTCAGGGATGAACGTTTGGCAATCGTATCAGGACACGCTCGGGATTCCATGCCCGATCCATCAAGGCATCCCGTGACTGATTCTCTTCAGCGGCGTAGCACCGTGGAGGGGCAGGGCTCAGATGCGATTGGGCCCCGATCAATTGCGACCCGAGGTGGCACCGTTTAATCTGCGGTGTTGGACTCTTTCACGCCAGTTTCGGCACCGGCCGATTCGCCGGAGGGTCATCTATGCCACCATAAGCTCCCGCCGAAAATGACCGAACCGTCGTCCGTACCGAATGCCGCGCCCGAAACGTCGGGTGACTTGCCGGACACGCTGGGCAGCATTGGCCCCTACCGGTTGATGGAGTTGCTGGGCAAAGGCGGGATGGGCGAGGTGTATCGCGCCGAAGACACGCGACTGCAACGCACGGTCGCGTTGAAGGTCATGAACGAGCGATTTTCGAAATCGCCCAATAGCCGCAAACGTATCCTGGAAGAGGCGCGTTCGATGGCGGCGGTCTACCACGACAACGTCGCGACTTTATTTGAGGTTGGGCAGCGTGACGGAACGCCGTTTCTCGCCATGGAATTGTTGCAGGGAAGCACGCTGGAAGAAGCCTTGCAGCAAGGACGACGCTTCACCTCGGAGGAAGTGGTGGCGATCGCCGATCAAGTCGCACAAGGTTTGGAGGCGGCCCATGAGCGCGGCATCATTCATCGCGACATCAAGCCAGCGAACTTGTGGCTGCAATCGCCAACGGAGCGTGTCAAGATTTTGGACTTCGGTTTGGCGCTGGCTGGGTCGGCCGTTCAAGGATTGGCCAAAGGCGAGAGCGTTGTGGGGACGCCGGGATATCTTTCACCCGAACAAGCTCGCAACGATCATGTGGATGAACGCACGGATCTCTACTCGTTGGGCGTGGTGATGTATGAGTTGTGTGCGGGGAAGGTTCCGTTACTCGCTAACAACACGCCGACGCAATTGGTCAACATTCTCTGCAAGCCACCGTTGCCATTGTCGGAACAAACTCGCGACGGCGAACCGGTTCAGGTGCCCCTCGCATTAGAACAATTGATCATGCGATTGTTGGCGAAAGATCCAGGTGGTCGATATGAATCCGCCACGGCATTGCGACAACGGTTGTCAGAAATTCGGTCGGAGATGGACGCTGAGAAGCAATCTGCGTTGGCCATCCAAATCGACCCCGTGAATTCAGGCGTTGGGGCGGCTGTTCCAAGCGGCGAGGCTGAACAATCCGCGAAGCCAAAACCGTCCCGTTCGCGAATGGCTTGGATCGTTGTGTTGGCTGCTTGTGTGCTGGGCATCGTGGTTGGCTTGGGTTGGTGGGCTTTGGGTACGTCGCAGCAAGCCACTCAGTCACTTGCGTCGGTTCCTGCTATCGAAGCCAAACCCGAAGCTCCTGCGGTTTTAGCGTCGGAGTTGACACAGTTGAAGTTGACCGGGAATGTGATCGCGAATCCGGAAGTGGCGGTTGGTGAGATGGCCCGTTTTCGGCTGCAGCTTTCCAATCAAGCCGAATCGTCGGAAACTGATCCTCGCGTTCAATTTTCTGATGCCAAGCAAATTGCGCGCATCACCACCTACCTTCAGCAGGAAGGGATGCCAAAACGAAAGGCCCCGGCGTTTCCTCGATCGTTCTCACCGCGGCAGCTTCCTGGTCCCGGCGAGACTCAATCGATTGAGGTGCAGTTCTTAGCCAGCAACTTGGCACAGGAACGTTTCGATATTTTGTTCGAACTGCAGTCTCCGGCCGGTGCGGTGGTGGATTCGAAACGCACGCAGATGGACGTTGTCGAGAACCTTCGCACGGGTGATTTGCTCGGGTTCCAAACCGTGCGAACGTTGGCGGGGCAAGGTGCGGATACGTTTGTGCAGCGAGGATCCGGAGAGAACTTTGGAAAGAAGCCGTATGTGGAAGTTCATCGGTCTGGCAAAGAGCAAGGCTATGCGTTGAAGATCGCCGTGCTTCGTTTCGACTTGACGCAATTGGATCCGCCATCCGGGGCCGGCGGAGAATCAGCGAAATCGGTGTTGGCACGAATCGACCGTTCGGCTTTGTTGCTGAGCGTCGCTCCTGATTCCCTCGCATCACTTTTCAACGTTCAGGTGCACGGGTGGCCGGATGACGTTTTGGGGGCGGATGGCATGGGGCCACGGAAGTGGCAGGAGGCCTCCGAATCGGACTCGCAACTCAAATACGAGCGGGCACCTTGGAAAGACGGGTTCGAGCAGTTGGTGCCGCTGGGCGAGTTTGAATTTGACAACGCCGCACAAGTGCTGAAGGACAAACCCGACGCCGTTCGATTCGTTTCCAAAGCCATGGACGAGTTTCTTCGCACGTCGTCAGGAGTGGTCACGTTGGTGCTGTGGACGAAGTCGTGGACCAACCACCCCAGTCGGTTTCATTCCCAAGAACGATCGCCCGAATTGGCACCGGCGATGGCGGTGCGTTGGAAGACGGAGCCACCGGCACCCTGAGTCGGCAAACGAGCTGGCTCAATGGGTATTGCCGGAGCGATCCAATTTGACATGAGTTCTTCGCCCGAGGGCATTTGTGGCCCGCGTGCATTTGTGGATCAGACGCTCGTCGCTGAGTTACAATGCGGGCATGAACCCACCGGCTGTGTCTTCCTCTGAACCCGATTCTGCTGCGAACACGACTTCTTCGGAAGCCGGTTCCACATCCACGATGACCTCGTCGTCTGTGGTGCGTTTGAGTCGTTCCAAGCAAACCTGGACGGGGGCGGGAAGTGCGGCGGGATTCGTGCTCCGCTACCTGCCGCCGATGAAACGGTTGTTGGTCGACGTTCTTGGAAACGAAAAGGACGCGGAACGGGCACTCGCGATTTTGATTTCCCATTTGGTCAAAGCGGGCTATTCCGGACACGACCAAGGCCGACTTCGCGATTTTTTGATTCTTGGTCTGCGTTCCGCCGCGAAGGCAAGGGCCACCGAGGTGGAGACTCAGGCGAAGCAAGAGTCGTCATCGAATGCCGAAATTCAGCTGAATCTCGAGATCGCCAAGACTGAGTCCAAGCACTGGTTGAGGTATTGGCGAGACGGTTTGATGGACCGAACTTGGCGGGCGTTGGAACGGGTTCAGCACGCGGATCGGATTCGGCTTGTTCGTGCTGGTCATGAACCGGTCAGTGATACCTCCGAATCGGTCAACGAACCCAATCAAGATCTCGTCCATGATGTTTTGCGAATCGTGACCGATCATTCGGGGGAATCGTCCGAGGTGATCGCTGGTCGCGTCGCGGAGCTTGCGGAACGCCAAGTCACCGCCGAGGAAGTGAAACGGCAATTGCCGCTGGCCCGAGCTTTGTTTGCTCAGTTGTTAGCCGACGAAATCATGCTGACGCTGGAGAACGCGGATGCGGCCGCGATTCAAGAAGAGATCCAGCGACTGGGGCTGAAAAAAGCATTCGCCGGTTTGCGGGTGAAGTCTTAGCGACTGAGCGTCTCAACCATCCACGCCGTGAACCTTCGGCCACTCAACGGGGTTTCGCGT
Source organism: Rhodopirellula halodulae (assembly GCF_020966775.1). NCBI lineage: Bacteria > Pseudomonadati > Planctomycetota > Planctomycetia > Pirellulales > Pirellulaceae > Rhodopirellula > Rhodopirellula halodulae. Next base: position 662,530 of record NZ_JAJKFV010000029.1, read on the forward strand.
TTTCTTGAGTCGAATTCTTCACTTTCGACAAAAAAAGAGATTTGATACCGTCGGCGAAGCGTTGCAGCGAGGAAGCTGCCGCCCGCACCTTGATTGATTGAGCCCGAAGGAACGACCGTCAATGCAGTCTTTGACGCGCTACCGAGATTTGGTGTTGCCGATTGGCATCATCGCTTGTTTGGTGGTGATTCTCGTGCCTTTGCCGCCGTTCTTGATGGACCTGTTGTTGGCCACCAACATCACCGTCGGGGTGATCGTTTTGCTGACCACGGTCTACGTGGCCACTCCGCTGGAATTCAGCATCTTTCCGTCGTTGTTGTTGGCGACCACGTTGGCTCGATTGGTGCTAAACGTCGCCACGACGCGGCTGATTTTGACCAGCACCGAGTCTGGCAATGGTGCTGCCGCGGGCGGTGTGATTCAAGGTTTCGGCGAGTTTGTCGCGGGAGACCGGATTGAGATCGGAATCATCATCTTTGTGATCATCGTGTTGATTCAGTTCATCGTGATCACCAAAGGTGCCACACGAATCAGTGAAGTTGCCGCGAGATTCGCGTTGGACGGGATGCCCGGCCGACAAATGGCGATCGATGCGGACATGAACGCCGGTCTGATCGACGAAAAAGAGGCTCAGCGTCGCCGCGAAGAAATCGCCAACCAAGCGGACTTTTATGGGGCCATGGATGGTGCCAGCAAGTTTGTTCGCGGGGATGCGATCGCGGGGATCGTGATCACGTTGGTCAACGTGGCCGGCGGGCTCTATATCGGCGTGATGCGGTACGAAATGACCGTTTCAGAAGCCGCCCAATTGTTCACCAAACTGACCATCGGTGACGGTTTGGTCAGTCAGGTTCCCGCCCTGTTGATCTCGCTGGCCGCCGGTTTGTTGGTCACGCGAAGTGCTCGCAAAGCCAGCCTGCCTGAACAGTTTTTGCAGCAGTTGTTCAGCAACCCCAAAGCATTGGCCGTGGCTGGTGGATTTCTTTCGCTGTTGATTCTGACCAGCTTGCCAGCACTTCCCATGGCAACCTTGGGAGCCAGTTGCATCGGTTTGGCGGTCGTCATGAACCGTCAAAACAAACAGAGCGAACAAGACGAGCTGGCCGCGGAAGAAGCCGAACAAGCCGCCGCATCGGCACCGCCAGAAAAACGAGTGGAAGACTTTCTGAACGTTGACCCCATGGAGTTGGCGATCGGTCTGGGGTTGCTTTCGTTGGCCGACCCAAATCGCGGTGGCGACTTGATGCAGCGAATCACCGGTGTGCGGCACTCCATCGCCGGTGACATTGGGATTGTGCTGCCAAAGGTCCGCATTCGCGACGACATGAACCTGCATGACTACGAGTATGAGATCCGTATTGCCGGGAACCCACTGTCGAAACAACGCGTGCTTCCCGATCGTTTGCTAGCAATCGACAGCGGCCACACCACGGGTGTGATCGAAGGTGAACCAACGAAGGATCCGACTTTCGGCGAACCAGCGGTTTGGATCGATCCCATTCGTCGTGAGCAAGCGGCCATCTACGGATACACCACCGTGGAACCGGCCGCGGTTTTGGCGACTCACTTGCAAGAACTGGCACGGCGGCACGCGGATGAACTGCTGACTCGCGACGCCACCAAACACTTGGTGGATGAATTGAAAGAAGCCGCTCCGGCGGTGGTTGATGAATTGATCCCGAATGTGTTGAAGGTCAGCGACGTTCAACAAGTCTTGCAAACACTGCTTCGAGAAGACGTGCCCATTCGGCAATTGGCGATCATCCTGGAGACACTTGGCGATCACGCTGGACGGACCAAGGATCCCATTTGGCTCAGTGAGTACGTCCGTCATCGTTTGGCTCGCACCATCAGCACTCGTTATCGAGACGAGCTGGGGCAGTTGCACGTGATCGCGTTGGAGCCAGCCATGGAAGACCGCATCGCGGCCGGTATCGAACATACAGAGCGTGGACTTTTTGTCCGGATGAGCCCACAAGCCGTGGACTCGACTTGCGACAAAATCTCCAAAGCCGTTAAGAAACTAATCACGCTGGGACATACTCCGGTGATTTTGGTCAGTCCTCGCATTCGTCCGGGACTACGTCAGATCATCGCTGGAACGATGCCCCGCGTTCGTGTTCTTTCGTACAACGAGATCACGCAAGACACGAAAATCCAGTCACACGGCGTGGTGAGTGATTGATGCATATCCGAACCTTCCGAGCAGCGAATCTGCAAGCGGCGCTTGCCGACATCCGAGAACAAATGGGCCCGGACGCCTCCGTGCTTCATACGCGACAGGTGCGTAACGGCTGGATGGGATGGTTGGGACGCACGCATGTGGAAGTCACCGCCGGTCTGCACGGCACGTCCGCCGCTGGTTCGTCCTCGACGGATGCCGCTGCGTCGCCGGCCAATCACGACATGGAGTCGCACGGTCCGGCCGATGTACGATCCATCGCAACAGGAACCGCCGCCGCAGCGTACGGTGCGAATTCAGGAACACCCAGTGGTTCGGCCTATCAAACTGTGAACTTGGGCGGGCAACATTCGCCATCACCGATGCATCACGATGGGGCAGGGCAGGGCGGTCGAATGGGATCGGCCTATGGCAATGCCGAGATGACTCCCGCGGAAGCACTGCAACTGCGATTGCTTCAGTCGGGGGTGGAAGAGAACACCGCACGACGTTGGATCGCGTCCGCATCCAGCTTTGCCGCCGGGATCGCACAAACTGATTCCGGGCCTCAAAACGATTTGCGTTGGCTGGAACACCTGCAGCGTGCGGTGGCTCGTGAATTGAATTTATGTGGACCCATTCGCACGCAACCCGGCGACCGCCATGTGGTCGCGCTCGTTGGGCCGACTGGCGTGGGGAAAACAACCACGGTCGCGAAACTTGCGGCTGGTTTCCGTATCGAAGCCCGACGTCGAGTGGGGCTGCTGACGATCGATACCTATCGCATTGCCGCGGTGCAACAACTGAAGGCATATGCCGAAATCATGGATCTGCCCATGCAGGTCGTTGAAAAACCCGAACAGATGGAGTCGGCGCTCACCGCTTTGGGCGACGTCGATTTGGTGTTGATCGATACTGCAGGACGAAGTCCCCGCAGCGACGCTCGCATCGAACAACTCACTGAGTTTCTGAGGGCGGCTCATCCGGACGAAACGCACTTGGTTTTGAGTGCGACCAGTTCGGGCGAGAATATCCGCACAACGCTCGAAGGCTTTGCGCCGGTGCGAGCCAACGCGGTCACGTTGACCAAGCTTGATGAGACGCCATGCACCGCGCCCGTGTTGGCGGCGCTGACGAGCAGTTCTTTGTCGGCTGGACAACGCATCGTGGCGCCGCCGCTGAGCTATCTGACCAATGGACAACAGGTCCCCGATGACATCGCCGTCGCCGATGCGGCTGGCTTGGTGGCACAGTTGTTGCCGCACGTGCCGACCACCGGGATGGAAGCGATGGGTTACGAGACAATGGAAGGGTACGAATCATTGCACTACGGCGAGGCGGCTTAATTTCAAAGAAATTGACTGAAGTATCAACGGGAAGCTGACCGATACTCAGAACTGCGACGGCACGCGATCGACGAAAGCCACTTGAGACTTTTTTTGAAGCGTCCGTTTAACGAGTTTGGGATAGAAGAATTCGACCCGTTTTTATTTTCTGGCCAGCCTTCACTGTCTGGATGATGACGTGACCCGATCATTGGCTCTCTCACTTGGTTCTCTCGCGATGGGACTGGTTGTCCTGCGAGGCCTGTGGAACGGAGAGATGGCGGAAACCGTCGCTGCCGAAGCGATCGGAACGTTGATTATCTTCATGGGCATCGGAGGATTGGCAGGAGCCATTGCGGATCATTTGATTCGAGACGGCGTGGAAGATTTGTATCGCAAACGAGTGAAGTGGTTTCAGAATGGAGTCGCCGAATTGGGACTCGATGATGAAACCCAACCAACCGACCAAGGGACGACCCAACGTTGACGGCACGGAAGCTGGCTGACGGGATCGTTCGCAACACACACCAAGACTTATTTCATTGCTGATGACGGACACGTGTCGCGATTGCGGTGCGAAGAAGACTTTGGCAATCAGTGATCATCACGGAGGATTCGATGCCGGCTACCGCAACTGCTGACGACCCGATCTTGAAGGTATGGAGTTCTTTCAAAGCAACAACGAAGGACGCGCCTGACTACGAGCCGCTGCGGAACCAGTTGGTCGAGCGTTACATGCAATTGGTTCGCTACAACGGCGAACGCATCTGGCAACGTCTTCCCGATGGAGTTGAGCTGGATGACTTGATCAGTGCCGGCATGTTTGGGCTGATGGACGCTATCGATGCTTATGACACCGAACGCGGCGTGAAGTTCGAAACTTTCTGCGTGCCCCGAATTCGCGGAGCCATGCTCGACGAACTTCGCAAGATGGACTGGGTGCCTCGTTTGGTGCGCAGCAAAGCCAGCAAACTGGCCACCGCAACCAAGACTTTGGAAACCAAACTTGGTCGCGCTCCAACCGTCCAAGAGCTGTCGGTCCACATGGAGATCGACGTCAAAGAAGTCGAAAAGATGCAAACCGAGGCCAACGCGGTGGGCGTCGTTTCGCTGAACAAGAAGTGGTACGAAACGGACAGCTACAAGGACGTCCGTGAAATTGACATTTTGGAAGACAAGAAGGGCGAAGACCCCACCCGTCGCGTCCAAAAGAATGACCTGATGCGTTTGGTCACCAAAGGGTTGAACCGCAACGAACGCCTGATCATCATTCTGTACTACTATGAAGAGCTGACCATGAAAGAGATCGGGGCCACGTTGGACCTCTCGGAATCTCGCGTCAGCCAAATGCACACCGCGATCGTCAACCGTTTGCAACAGCAACTCGGCGTGCGTCGCCTAGAATTCGGGGCCTAAGACCTCCATGCGTATCGCCCATGTGATCACCCGAATGATCATTGGCGGCGCGCAAGAAAACACGTTGCATAATTGCCAAGACCTCGTTCACCTGCATGGGGACGAGGTCTTGCTCATTACCGGGCCAGCCGTTGGACCGGAGGGAGACTTGTTGCGGGATCGCACGCCGGTTGCCGCTGCGGACACAGGTCCCCGGGGTAGGGCAGGGCGGTTCGATCTGGACGGTCTGCCGATTCAGTTGATTGATTCCCTGAGACGCAACATTCATCCAGTCCACGACTGGAAAGCAGCTCGCGAATTGCGGCGGGTTTTGCATGAGTTGGATCCGGATGTGGTTCACACCCACAGTGCCAAGGGTGGCTTGCTCGGTCGGTATGTTGGCTGGGGCCTGAAACGTCGGACGACCGGCAAACGACCGGTGGTTGTGCACACGGTTCATGGCGCTCCTTTCCACGATTATCAATCCAAATCGGCTCACGACTTCTTCGTTCGCTGCGAACGCTGGGCCGCCGCTCGCTGCCACAAATTGATCTCCGTTGCCGATGCGATGACAGATCTGATGGTCGACGCCGGCGTTACACATCGCGATAAGTTTGTGACCATTCACAGCGGGATGAATGTCGATCCGTTTGTCCATGCGACGGACCATCGCGAACGAATTCGCACCCAGTTTGGTTTGCGAGAGGAACATGTTGTGGTCGGGAAGGTGGCTCGCCTTTTTCATTTAAAAGGTCATGCCGACTTGATCGCTGCCGCGAAGCAGGTCGCGGACTCGCATCCAAACGTTCGTTTTCTGCTGGTTGGCGATGGTATCCTCCGAGAGGAATTGCAGCAGCAAATCGCGACGCTGGGTTTGCAGGAGCATTTCATTTTCGCGGGTCTGGTGCCGCCATCCGAAGTTCCCGCCATGATCGGAGCGATGGACGTGCTCGTTCATGCGTCTTATCGCGAAGGATTGGCACGAGCGCTTCCGCAAGCCTTGATCGCGGGACGACCAGCAATCAGCTACGACATCGACGGCGCCCGCGAAGTGGTGATCGACGACGAGACGGGTTACTTAGTCGGGGCAGGGCAGATTGGTCCGCTGGCGGATCGGATCGGTCGATTGGTCGGGGACTCGGAACTTCGGCATCGAATGGGAGCCGAGGGACATCGACGCTTCACCGATTTGTTCCGGCACCAAACCATGACTCAGCGGATTCGTGATCTGTATCAGGAACTCTGCGACCAGCACGGCTGACTGAACCGAGTAGTTCGCGTTCGCGAAAGCACCATATCTCAAATGAGCCGTCTCGTCGGAGCAGGGCAGGGTGTTCCGAAAATCGGGCCGCTAACACCGCTCGTCGGGGTGGGCCGAGACAGCTGACCGGGGCAAACACACGTCTTTCGGCTGTGGGGGAGGTTGGACTATCATGCGAAGCCACAAAATCGTTTTGATCGTTCAACTCGATGGTTCCGCTTCCGACACGCCCCAGCCGCTCGATGTCCAAATCACGCGACTTTTTAGGCCCCTACCGACTCGCTCGTCTGATCCGGATCGGATCGACCGCCGAAGTTTGGGAAGCGATCGACGAGGGCGACCAAAAGCGATACGCGTTGAAAATCCTGCGGCAATCGGTTTCCAACGATAAAGCGGAGTTGGCTTCGCTGAAGCACGAATACAACGTGGGGAAATCGCTGACCAGCCCGCGGATCATCAAGATGATCGATCACCGGGTCGAAAATGGACGACCGTTTCTCGTCCTGGAATTGTTCAGCGAAATGAACATGAAGCAGGCGCTTCGCAAGGGACCGGATTCGCTGGCTTACATGCTCGACAAGATCATCGAGCAAGCCGCCGAAGGCCTGTATTACATGCACACCAAGAACTGGATCCACCGCGATATCAAACCGGACAACTACCTGGTGTCCGAAACGGGGGAGACCAAGCTGATTGACTTCACGATCAGCGAGCCGAAGCGGACCGGTTTGAGCAAGATGTTCTACAAAGCCAAGAACATCCAAGGCACGCGAAGCTACATGGCACCCGAGCAAATTCGCGGCAAGCTCTGCGACGAGCGCAGCGACATCTACTCGTTCGGTTGTGTGCTGTTTGAAGCCTGCACCGGCAAGCCACCGTACACCGGACAGACGCCAAACGATTTGCTCTCGAAGCACCTTTCGGCGTCGATCCCCAGCCCGATTGTCTACAACGACAACGTGACCAAAGAGTTTGCTGATCTGGTCAAAAGCATGATGGCCAAATCGCCTGATGCGAGACCGCCGTCGGTGTGGGAATTTCTGAAAGTGTTCCGCAACATGCAAATTTGGCGGAAGCGACCACGGCGTCCGGAAGTCAGTGTCTTCGACAACGACGGCTCGATGAAGTCACCCGAAGACATGATCAAACGCCCCGAACAAACTAGCGACGAAGAAGAGGATACCTGAGCGATGGCTGGCCCCGGATTGGAATTTGAAAACGAAATCGCGGACCTGGAAGAGCAAATTGCGTCGCTCGAACGGAACACCGATCGAAGCGAAGAAATTGACTCAGCGATTCGTTCGTTGCGATTGGCTCGTGTTGCCAAACTGAAAGAAACGTACGCATCGTTGGATCCTTGGCAAACGGTCCAAGTGGCTCGTCATAAGAATCGTCCTTACACGCGCGATTACCTCAATTTGGCGTTTGACGAATTCGTCGAGTTGCACGGTGACAAGCATTTTGGCGACGACCGAGCGATGCTGACGGGCTTTGCAAAACTGGATCGTTTCAAAGTCATGGTGATCGGTCACCAAAAAGGAAGGACTTACAAGGAACGTGCGGCTTGTCACTTTGGTTGCGCTCATCCGGAAGGTTACCGCAAGGCCATGGTGAAAATGAAAATGGCCGAGAAATATCGCTTGCCGGTCATTTGTTTCATTGACACGCCCGGAGCGTATCCTGGGATCGGGGCCGAAGAGCGCGGGCAGGCTCAGGTGATCGCCGAGAGCATGTTCATGATGAGTGATCTGAAAACGCCGGTCATCTGCGTCGTGATCGGCGAAGGCGGATCCGGCGGCGCCCTCGGAATCGGAGTTGGCGACCGTGTGGCCGTTTTGCAGCACGCGTACTACAGCGTCATCAGTCCGGAAGGCTGTGCGGGAATTCTTTGGAAGAGCCACGAACACGCACCCAAAGCCGCCGCCGCGTTGCGGTTCACCAGCGATCATTTGAAGCGACTCGGCGTAGTCGATGACGTGCTCGAAGAACCGCTCGGCGGAGCCCATCGTGACCATCACCAAATGGCTTCGCGGATGAAGACTTATCTGTCGCGACAGTTGTCAGAGTTGGAAGACATTCCGACCGATCAATTGCTCCAGCAACGCTACGAGAAGTTCCGTCGCATCGGCGTGTTCTTGGAAGAGAACTGAGGTTGGCCGAGCGTCCGCGCGCGGTGTGCCGTCGCCGTCGCGGGACCGGGAGACCAGCGATTCCTGGGCGATTTCGACCGCCCCGCAACGTCCGATAATGCCTCTTATGTTGTATTCGAGGTGCGTAAAACCCTTGTTTCAGGCGTTTTCCGTGCTCAGGCCACATTCGCGTGACGTTATCGTGGTCCATGCCCTGGCGGGCGGATTCGCGGCGTGACGGCTCGAAGCTTTGCTGTGCCCCGGCCTGAGCGAGACGCTGGCTAACGTCGCGGTGGTGCCCATTGCGGCGTCGCGGATTGTTGCCAATTCGGCGCCGACTGACGTGAGTTCACGGGCGTGGATGGCGGCTGCGTTGCGGTGCCAAAACGGTTAAATGTTTGAGGCGATGTTGAGCCGCCAAAGCCGTTCGCCGGCGCACCGTTTTGGATGCCGTTTGGGGTGAAATTGGCTGTCTGATTTTGCATCGCCTCGCTGGCGAATTCGGCCGGCGTTTGGGCGGATGGATTCGCCCAGCCTGATTCAGGTTGCTGGTTTGGCGAGTGGCTCGAAAACCACGAGTTCGCTGCGCCGGATTCGTCCTCGCTGAATTGATCCAAATACGGTCTCACCACGCCGTGAAGCTCAGGCGGCATGATCGAATCGGATTCGTCCAGCACGCGAGCGATCAGCCGTCCGCTTTCGCTGGCCACGATGGCTTGCTGTGTTCGCTCGCCAAATAGAGTCATCGCGAACAGCGTGATCACGGTGCACAGCAACGCGCCTTTGGCGAGGCCGAACAAGGCTCCGATCTGGCGGTCGAATTCTTTGAGTCGCATGCGGTCGATCATTCCACTGACCATGCGGAGTGCGACCCAGATCACGAACGACGTGCCGACGAACAGGATGAACATCGCCAGAAACTGGTTCCATGGCGGCGCGGCATGAATGTTCTGGCTGAACGGTTCACGGTAGCGATAAGCGACTGTGTAGCTGACAACGATGGAAGCGATGGAAGCGAGTTGCCATGCAAATCCACGGATCGCGCCTAGCAGGGTGGCGCCGACCAAAATGATCGTCATCAGGATGTCGTAAGTCTGCATGGGCGCACTTCTATCGCCGGAACGGGTCAACACCGTTGTGCCGCTTCTAGCAAATTTGGAGGGGCAGGGCGAACAGCAATTTTTTGCGACACGGTGTTGCGGTTTGGCGAGCGGCGCCGTCTCGGTCTCGATTCTTGCTGTCTACTGAATTTTTCCGCTGGTCGGCGCGGACGCGGATTTGGTATCGCCAATGGTTCTCGGTGCGCAACCGCCCTGCTCCGCCCCGGCGTCTCATGGGCGGCGGCAGAGAGATGTTGTTGACCTTATCCGTTCGATCCCATTTATCCGTCGCGTTCCTTTGGCTGGCTTCAAGACCCATATCTCGACGAGCACCGTGGTTGGGTGCGCCTACGGATATTGGGGCGTGGTCGATCAAGGCATGTCGATGGAGAGCTCGCTGCTGGCCGGTGGTTTGTGCAGCGTGTCGGGAATGTTGCCTGATTTGGACAGCGATTCCGGGGTTCCGCTTCGCGAAACGAGCATGTTTCTCTCCGCAATCGCGCCGATGCTAATGATCGACCGATGGCGTGACATGGGTTTGTCGCACGAAGCGATGGCATTGGCGGCCATGATCGTCTACGTCGCGATTCGGTTTGTCGCCGTGGAGGGTTTCCGTAAATTCACGGTCCACCGCGGGATGTGGCACAGCATCCCTGCGGCGTTGGTGGCCGCCTTGATTGCATACATGTTGATGCCCTGCCCCAGCGAAGCGATCCGAGTTTACAAATCGGGCGCCGTTCTGGTCGGCTTCATGACGCACCTGATTCTGGACGAGATTTGGGCGTTGGATTTCAGTCGTGGGTCATTGCGACTGAAGAAGTCATTCGGGACGGCGCTTAAATTCTTTGGCAGCAGTCCGCTGGCGAACTTCTTTGTCTACGGACAACTCGCGTTGTTCATCTATTTGGCTTGGGGAGATCACGAGATCTTGGATCGTTTGCGACAACGCGTGCGAATGGACCGAGACCGCTACGCATCGCCGGGCGACTACGACGGTTCGTTGGACAACTTCAGTCCAGCGATCTATCCGCCATGGGAATCGCGTGAGCCACCAAAATGGGAGGCACCCCAGCAACCGGCCGCCGTTCCGGCTTGGCCGAACCAGCCTGCGCATCAGCAATTCCCAAACGGCCAGCCTGCTAACGGGCAACCGGGAAATCTACAGCCGGGCTATCAGCAACCCAACTATCAGCAGCCGGCCTATGGCCAACAGTTCAATCCGGCTGGTCATGAACGGGTCGCCGGACCAACCGGCTCCCCTGCCCTGCCCCAACGCTGAATTAATCACCGTCCATCTCCGCACATTCGCGCGAATGAAGAAAGCGGTGCGGGCGTTGTGGAAGACCCGTTCGGCTGCTGCTCCACCGGGCCTCATAGTGCTGTCACGCATCATGTTGCTATCAGCATCGGCCGATTCAAAGTTCCAAAATGATGGTCACCGGACCATCGTTGACCAGCGAGACAGCCATGTCGGCCGCGAAAATTCCACTGGGTACCGTCAATCCAGTTTTGCGAAGTTCGCTCATGTAGTGTTCGTAGAGATGCTTGGCTTGGTCGGGCGGCGCGGCATCGGTGAAAGCCGGACGTCTGCCTTTGCGGCAATCTGCCAACAAGGTGAATTGGCTGATCGCCAGCACGTCGCCGCCGGCATCGAGAACGTTGCGATTCATTTTGCCGTTTTCATCGCTGAAGATGCGTAGGCCTGCGGTCTTGTCCGCCAAAGCCGCCGCGGTGGCTTCTGTGTCGCTGTGCCCGATCCCGATCAGGGCAACCAATCCTCGATCAATTTCGCCCACGACTTGTCCATCGACCGAGACGCTGGCGTGTTGAGTTCGTTGCAGGACAATTTTCATGGGTGCCTTTGGGATCCAGGTCGCGACGAGATGGGCTAAAGTGATGTTCGGGACGCATCCCGGGTGCATCCGTGTTTTGATCGAAAGGATCGTATGACGTTTCTGTTCACTTGCCCACACTGCCAATCCCAAACCGAGGTGGAAGACCAGTACAGCGGCCGGACCGGCGATTGTGCCGTGTGTGGTCGCGAGATCACGCTGCCTGATTTTGCGTTTTCGAGGCGAAAGGCCGTGCCAAATGCGGCCAGAAAGAAATCGGTCGTCCGATACGTCGCGGCGGGGTTGGCTTTGTTGGTGATTGGTGCGGGTTTGGTGGCGGCGATTCAGATCGGCGGTCAGACCGCCAGCAAAATTCGCGTGGGTCGGCAGCGGCTCAGCAGTATCAAGAACCTCGAAAAGATCGCTTCGGCCCTGAATGCCTACGCGTCCGATCATGGAGCCTACCCTGCCCCATACACAACCGATCGTTCGGGGCGTCGTCTGCATTCGTGGCGAGTCGCCATCCTTCCGTACTTGGGCGAAGAAGGTCTCTACAACCGAATCGACAAGGACGTTGCCTGGAACGAAGGTGACAACGAACAGCTGATGTGGAGCGAGATGCCCGCCGTGTTTCGCCACCCCGAACTTCAAGGTTGGGGTGTGGGGACGGTTTACCAATTGGTCACCGGGACCGGGACTCTGTTTCCCGCCACCGGGCCTTTGGGTCCAGCTTCAGCGACCGACGGTGCGACCAAAACCATTTTGGTGGTCGAAGGTGCGATGGACGGCATGACGGATTCTTGGATGGAGCCCTATGACGTGGACATCCAACAGATCGGCGGAGCGATCAATGGACCGTCCGGCAAAGGATTGGGTGGCGCGACAGAAGGCGGTGTTTGCGTGGCGACGGTGGATGGCAGAGGCTATTTTTTGCCCGACACCACACCGCCGTTGACGGTCCAAGCGTTGCTCACACCTCGGGGTGGCGAACCTTTGTCCGACGATGTGCTCGATGAATGGGCCTCGAGCGGTCAGTAGTTTGGATGAAGGACGCTTTGCGATGTACCTCCGACATGTCGTGAACAAGCGAGTCGCTCAAGATCGCCGAAGCAGCCTGTGCTGATGCAAACCTGTAGCACGGCGGTCCCCCGCCGTGACGGATTCAAGCTCGGTGGGGGACCACCGAGCGACGGGAAAGGTTGAGTGAATTGCCGGAGCTGCGCCGAAGCGGCTTGTTCCGGCCTACGCCTGCGGCTCGAGTAACCCTGTAGCACGGCGGTCCCCCGCCGTGATGAGTTCAAACTCGGTGGGGGACCACCGAGCGACGGGAAGAGCTGATTGGATGAGGCGAATGGCCGGAATATCTACGCCGTGTTCGTTGAGATCATGTGCGTACAAAAAAACGGCGAGGTGGAACCTCGCCGTGAAATGCTGTCAATCATCGCCAACCGCAATCAGAACTTGCGTGGGGTGACGCGACCTTGAACGCGCGATGGCAAGCCTTGGATTCGCAAAAAGCCTTCCGCGTCGTCTTGGTTGTACGATCCGCCGCCTTCCATCGTGGCGATCTCTTCGTCGTACAAGCTGTTCGGGCTGCTCCGCGACGAAACCATGATGTTGCCTTTGTAAAGTTGCAACGTGACTTCGCCGGTCACGGGGCGTTGTGCCGTTTCGATGAACGACATCAGAGCATCCATCTTGGGCGTGTACCAGAAACCGTAGTAAACCATCTCGGCGACTTCCGGAGCCATGCGGTCACGCAGGTGCATCAGGTCGCGGTCCATCGTCAGTTGTTCGATGTACATCAACGCGTCGTAAAGCACGGTCATGCCGGGTGACTCGTACACACCGCGGCTTTTCATTCCAACGAATCGGTTCTCGACCATGTCGATTCGGCCAACGCCATTGCGTCCTGCGATGGTGTTCAGCGATTCCACCATTTCCAATGCATTGACCGCTTTGCCGTTGAGCGTCTTGGGCACGCCCGACTCAAATCCAATGGTGACTTCTTCGGGTTGGTCGGGAGCTTCTTGGGGCGAGACGCCCATTCCGAATTCAACCAGCTCGACTCCGTTGACGTCCAATTCCTCGAGCTTGCCGGCTTCATAGGAAATGTGCAGAACGTTTTCGTCGCTGCTGTAAGGTTTCGCGGTCGAGGCTTTGACCGGAATTTTCTTGACGTCACAGTACTCGATCAATTCCGTCCGTCCGGGGAAGGCATCGCGGAAGGACTTGATCCGCCATGGCGCGATCATTTCGATGCTGGGGTCCAAGGCTTCGGCAGCCAGTTGGAAGCGGCATTGGTCGTTGCCTTTGCCGGTTGCACCGTGGGCGTAGGCGGTGGCACCCACTTCGCGAGCCACTTCCAAACAAACCTTGCTGATCAACGGACGGGCGATCGAGGTACCCAGCAGATAGATTTGCTCGTACTTGGCTTGCCACTTCAGAACCGGAAACGCAAAATCGCGGCAGAGTTCTTCACGCACGTCGACCAATCGAGACGACTTGGCACCACAGGTGCGAGCTTTCTCCATGATCGCATCGCGGTCTTCGCAGGGTTGTCCCAGATCGACATAGACGCAGTGGACTTCGTAGCCTTGGTCCTGGAGCCAGCCCAGAATGACGGACGTATCGAGACCACCGGAATAGGCCAGCACACAACTTTTCATCTCAGATCTGCATCCAAATGCGGGGGAATCGGCTATGTTTGAAGGTCTCGCATTTAAGTTGTCCGGTGCGAAACACGCAAGGACGGTCAGAAGGATCCTGGCCGGAAAGTCAAGCAGAACGCTATGAACGAACCCTCCAATCAACCGCCCTCCCCTGCCCTGCTTCAGATTCTTGAGGACCTGGCATCGGGGAAGACAGATGTCAGTGCGGCTGCCGAATCCATCCAGTCGGGCTCGCCGGAGTCGTGGGCCGAAATGCAGGTGGTTCCTGGGGCCACCGTTGATCTTGGACGCTCGTCACGATGCGGCTTTGGCGAAGTGATCTACGGTGAGGGCAAATCCACTGAGCTGATGATTCAAATTGTCCAGACTCAAATCGCCGCCGGCCAGGGCTGTCTGATCACGCGAATCGACTCGACCGCGGCGGCTCAGATTCGTCGAGTCTTCAGCAACACCCGGTACAATTCATCCGCCCGAACGCTCCGGATCGGCTGTGGCGATGAGAGTTTGGAACCGATCGGCGCCGAGGGGCACTCCACGCATGTGGCGGTGGTGACCGCCGGAAGCACCGACGCCGCCGTCGCCGACGAGGCGGCGGAGACATTGGCTTGGATGGGCATCGCCTGCGACCGGATCGACGACATTGGGGTCGCCGGGCCGCAGCGTTTGTTGTCGGCGGTGCCTCGATTGCGAACCGCCGCTGCGATTGTGGTCGTCGCGGGAATGGAAGGCGCCTTGCCCGCGGCACTCGCCGGACATGTTGCCACCCCCGTGGTCGCGGTTCCAGCCAGCACCGGATACGGAGCCAACTTCTCGGGACTGACACCCTTGATGGGAATGTTGATTTCGTGCGCGGCGAATGTGGCGGTCGTCAACATCGACGCGGGTTTCAAAGGTGGCTACTTCGCGGGCTTGATCGCCAACAGCATCGCCACGGCAAAGTCGGACGAGCAGTAAGACAGAAAGTGGCTTCGCTGATCGGCGGAGGTGGCTGCGCCGAGTTGGCTGACCCAGGTTGGTTGCCTCTTCGTTCACGGCCGCAGTGCCGCTCGATACGCTGTCCCAACTGGATCCCGGTGTTGTTCGATGGCAGATCATGCAGTCGAAGTGCGGCTAGCTTTTGACGCCGCGATAAACCATCTCCTGCCGTTGGACATTGTGGGCCATGCACAATTCGTTGATGTCGTTTTGGTGCCCAACCACGATCACGGTGTCGTCGGCTTCCAAGATCAGGCTTCCGCTGGGGTTCATTTGGATCTCGGCTTCACCTCGCTTGACGCCAACGATGAGAAAACCGCGGTTGCCTCGCACCTGAATATCACCCAGAGGTTTGCCCACCAAAGGTGAGTTGCTATTCAGACGCAATTCCTCCAGGCTCAAACCAATTGCCGATAGCTCTTCACTGATCCCGTGGGACAGTCCGTAAGATTCCAGGACCGCCGACGCGGTGGGACGAATCAGCAACTGAGTCGCCCGCATGGCACCAATCGATGCGGCCATCACCACATGGTTGGCACCGCAACGAATCAACTTCTTTTGAGCCGAATGATTCTCCGCGCGAGAAACGATTTCAACGGAATCAGCCAGATCACGGGCGGTCACACAAATGAACGCGTTGGCGGCGTCATCGGGCAACAATGTGGCCAAACCACGAGCGCGGTGAATGCCCGCACTGAGCAACGTTTCCTCGTCGGTTGCATTGCCAACCATCGCCAACATGCCGGCTTGCTGAGCCTCTTCCACACGGGCGGGGTTCTCATCGATGACAACGAACGGCTGATGCAGTTGCTGAAGTTCTTCCGCCACCCGAATTCCCATGCGTCCGTAGCCGCAGACGATGGTGTGTCCGCGCAGACTGGCGATGCCTTGGCTCATTTTGCGGTTCCTCAGAAGGCTTTGAAGTTCGCCGTCGACCAGAAATTGGATGAAACCACCCACGGTGTAGATCGCCGCGCTGTAGCCAAACACAATGATCGCGATGGTCAACGTCCGTAGTGCCGGGGTGTCGACCGGTTTGACTTCGCCATAGCCGACGCCAAAGATCGTGATGACGACCATGTAGATCGCATCGCTGACGGTCCATCCCATTTGAATGTAGGCCACCGTGGCGATCGCGCAGATCAGCAAGAACACACCGAGGCCGAGCAGAATTCGACGAAGCGGTGTGTGCTGCATGGCGAGCGTTTTCTTGCAGAAGGGCGAATGCCGAGGGCGGTGTTGTCATGATACTGTGAATGGCACAACGCCGTGCAGCACGTGCACCACGAGAAAGATGAAACCATCCATCGCAATGAATTGGGCGAGTCCATCATGAGCAAGCTTTTGACCAAGGCCGGCAGTCCGCCGCCGGTTCAGTTGCCCAGCCGAAAACAATCCGCTCACAAAGGCAACTTCGGTCGCGTTTTGTTGGTGGGTGGCTCGCGAGGGATGGCGGGCTCGATCTCGTTGTCCTCAATCGCAGCGCTGCATGCTGGATCCGGTTTGGTTTCCGCTGCGGTACCCGATGCTGTTCTTGAGAGCGTCGCTGGATTCCATCCTGCGCTGATGACGATTTCTCTTCCATGCGATAGCTCAGAGTTCTCTCAATTGGCGTGGTCGGAATTGCGAAGTCGATTGTCGGACTTGTCCGCGGTTGGCTGCGGGCCAGGGATGGGAACCGGGGCAGGAAGTCGCTTGTTGGTCAAAGGCCTGCTGTCTCAGAAAAAGTTGCCGCTGGTGTTGGATGCCGATGCGATCAACGTTTTGTCCTTGGAAGGCTGGTTAGATGACGAACAGTTTGCTCGATCCGACGAGGATGCCCCCTGTGTCCTGACGCCGCATCCCGGTGAGTTGCAACGATTGACGAACGCATCTGCCAAAGATGTGTCGGCTCAGTTGGAGGCCGCCGAGGAACTCGTTCGCCGTTTGAACTTCACCGTGGTTGTGAAAGGCGGACCATCGCATGTGGTGGGGCGAAGTCCCGGCGACGCCAATGACACGGCGATCCAGGTCTGGCAGAACACAACGGGCAACCCAGGCATGGCGACCGCCGGTTGTGGCGATGTGCTGACCGGAGTGGTGACATCGCTGCTAGGGCAAGGACTGGATGCAATGGCGGCCGCCCAGTTGGCGGTTTGGGTGCATGGACGAAGCGGTGACGAATCCGCCGCCCGCCACAGCTACGCCGGGATGACCGCGTTGCACGTGCTGGAAACCTTGGCCGACATCGCCGACGAAATGACGAGCGACTGAATCGGGCCAACGGAGCATCGGAAGCGGGAAGCTGAGATCGCATGCAAGTTCAACCGCGGGGATCTAACCAAATATCGTGCAATCGGGCATACTGCTGGCTATCCGGTTGCTGTCGCTTTTTGTCTCCCCTGCCCTGCCCCGATTGAATGACCTCTTTGATTCACCTCAGCGAACTTGCGGGAAATTTGGACCTGCGAAATTCGCTTCGCGGAGGTGCGGTCAGCATTGGAAACTTCGACGGTGTTCATTTGGGGCATCGCGTCTTGTTAAAACGAGTTCGTCATCATGCGGACCGCGTCGGTGGAAAAGCGATCGCGATCGTGATGGACCCGCATCCGGCGGAAGTCCTTCGTCCACACGGAGCACCGCCGAAACTGACCACCCTGCCCCGCCGAGCCGAATTGATGGCGGAATCATCGGTCGATGCGTTGTTGGTGTGCAAAGCATCGAAGGAGTTTTTGAATCAGACCGCTGAGGAATTCTTTGAGAGGCTGGTGGTGGAGCAACTGGCCGCCAAAGCCATCATCGAAGGTCCCAACTTCTTCTTTGGCCGCGATCGCGCGGGCGACACCACGCGATTGAAAGAATTGGCTGGTCAGCGTGGCATCGATGTCGAGATTGTGGTGCCGTCGGTTCAAGACGACCGCATGGTCAGCAGTTCGCGAATTCGGGAGGCGATCGCTTCAGGAGATCTGGAGTTGGCCAACCAAATGCTCGGCAGTCGATACGAACTGACGGGCGTTGTCGGAAAGGGCGAACAGCGGGGACGCAAACTCGGGTTCCCTACGGCAAATTTGGAGGACGTTGCAACACTGATCCCAGAGCATGGCGTTTATGCCGCGGTCGCGAAGATTGAGGGCCAGTCGCTTGCCGCTGCGGTTCACATTGGTCCCAACCCGACCTTTGACGATCGAAAAGAGACGAAGATTGAAGCGCATCTGTTGGACTACGATGCGGATCTTTATGGCAAAATGCTGACTCTCTCGTTGGTGCGACAGATTCGCGGCATTCAAAAATTCGCGAGTCCCGCCGCCCTGCAGCAACAATTGCAATCGGACTTACAGACCGTTCGAGAGACGGTTTCTTCTCTGCCTCAACGTTCCTAAAAGAAAGTTTCGCTCGTGGGAGTCAACTGGAAAGCATTCGTTGATCAACTTCAGCACTATCAGTCCTTCATCTTGGTCAGTCACATTCGACCTGATTGTGATGCGTTAGGCAGCGAGCTTGGAATGGCGGAAGTGTTGCGTGCGATCGGCAAAGAGGTGCGAATTGTCAATGCCCACCGAACGCCTCCGGCTTTGTCGTTCTTGGATCCTGCAGGAAACATCGAGGTCCTGGGTGATTCCGTCGAGCCCGAAGACGTCCAAGCCGATTGCATCATGATTCTCGACACCAGTGCTTGGGCTCAACTGGGCGACATGGGCGATGTCATCCGTGCTTCGCGAGCGGACAAGATGGTGTTGGATCATCATGTTGGCGAAGATGATCTTGGGGCTCGGATGTACAAGGACTATCAATCCGAAGCGACCGGGCATTTGGTGGTGCAGGCCGCGGATGCGCTGAATGTGCCACTGACCCGTGCGATGGCGATGCCCTTGTTTGCAGCGATCGCCACTGACACGGGATGGTTCCGATTTCCAAGTGTGACCTCCGACACCTATCGAACGATCGGTCGCTTGATGGACGCCGGTGTGGTGCCCAGCGAGGTGTATGGCGACTTGTATGAACGTGACACGCTGGGTCGGTTGAAGCTTCGAGGTCTGATCCTCTCGAAGACTGTTACCGAAATGGACGGCGCGTTGGTTTACACCTGGGTCAACAAAGAAGATTTCGCTCAATGCGGTGCGGAACCCAATGACACCGAGGACGCCATCAATCTGACGTTGGCGGTGCGAGGAACCCAAGCAGCGGTCATCTTCGTCGGGCAAGTGCGAGGCGGGTTCAAGCTCAGTTTTCGCAGTCGCTGCGGATTGGATTGCAACGAAGTGGCTCGACAATTTGGTGGCGGCGGGCACAAGGCCGCCGCCGGAGCCTTCTTGGAAGGCACGCTGGAAGAGGTCCAGGAAAGAGTGCTGCCTGTGATGCGTGAAGCACTGGCCGTCGCAATCGGCTAGATTGAAAAACGCTCCACACACCTGAGCTGCAATCTGCTCTGCGAAAAAGGTTTGGATTCCCGGCGATCCGTCTTCGCGATCTCGGGAATCGAACAGAGGAATCAGGCCAAGGGAACATTGCCGGCGTGGTGGTCGTCCAAACCTTCGAATGAACGTGCCAAGTGGACGTGAAGGGATGCGTGGTTTCGCGTTGGAGAGTGGCCGTGTCGCTTGATCGGTTGGAGGGTCCAGATGTCATCTCGTCGAATCGTTTGCCCGCGTTGCAAAACGACATTGCAATTGCCGGCGACCGCGGGAGCCACCAAGATCAAGTGTCCGAAGTGCGAATTGATTCTGTCGGTGCCGGCACCGAAGCAACCGATGGTATTGGAAGATCCGTCGGCGGGACTGCCGAACTTTGATGCGTTGCCAAGTGCTCAATCGCCCAGCAATGTGTTTCGTCCATCGGGACCCGTCAAACGGTATGAGGCACCGAAGCCGACCAAGAAGAAAAACAAAGCGGCGGGCAAGAATGCACTGAAGGTGCTTGGGATCCTGGCCGGGATCGCGGTGATGTGCGTTGTGCTGATCGTCGGCGGATTGTTGGGTGTCGGTTACTTGGCAACCCGCCACAGCGGATGGACGACGGCAAAGTTTCATGGCTACACGATCAAGATGCCGGCGGGGGAAGACCGCCGCGAAAAGTCGCAGCAGTTTCCTGGGACGACGGTTCATGAGTTGGCGGGCCGTCGCCGCGAAACCGGATCGCAGTATTCCTTCGTGGTTGCCAAGTTGCCATCGACCATCTCGTCTGACATGAACATTGAGGAGTTGGTCGATGCGATGCGAATACGTTTGAAAGACCAATACCCGGTGGAGCGTTCCGGTGTGAATGGTGTCGCGGGAACGATGCTGACGGGCTTTGGTGGCGTGGAGGGATCCCTCTGCGAAATCTTCACGCACAACGGCAACCTGATTGTCACCATGTATTCACCCTACTCCGAAATTCGCGATCTCGTCGGTGGGGAGCGTGAACCGAGGTCCAACGAGAGTTCGCTGGACAAACCTTCCGAGTTCTTTGAGTCACTGCAACTCAAATAACGTCGACGTGTTCGTCAGACCGAGGATGGATCTAGGCCAGCGTTTCGCTGCGTGAGAGTTCGTTGATATCGGTTCCGGTGGTTGGCAGGACCATTCGGAATCGAGCTCCACCGGTCGGTGCGTCGTCAACGGTGAGCGAACCGCCATGCTCTCGCAAAATCTTGGCACTGACCGGCAGGCCCAAACCGGTTCCCCGAGCGCCCTTTTTCGATTCAAACAAAGAAAAAATCTGTTCGCGATCTTCCTCGGGAACGCCTTCGCCGTCGTCCTCGACGTCCACGATCCAGCCTTGGCTCGCATCATAAAAAGTTTTGACGAGAACTGTTTTTTCAGCCGCATCAATGGCGTTGGTGACCAAGTTCAGCACCGCACGGTGAATCGCCTCGCCATCGAAGGTAGCGATGGGCAGGCTCTGTTCCAGTTCGGCGTTCAGTTCAATCTCACCCTGCCCTGCCCTGCTCTGCATCAGTTCAACCACATCGCCGACGACCTCGTTCAAATTGCCGTCTTTCAGTACCGGTTCGCGTTCTTTCGAAAACGTCAGCATGTCAAGAACGAGATTGCTGATGCGTTCTTGGTTGCGATCCACAATGGACCAGCCGCGGCGAATGGCATCGGTGTCGTCTTTCTGCAAACCAGCTTCGATCAAATAGCTGCCGCCGCGAACGCCCTGCAAAATGTTTTTGATGTGATGCGACAGCGTGGCAATTGTCTGACCCATGGCAGCCAATCGTTCGCCTTGCAGCAGAGCCGAGTAGTAGAATGTGTCTTCGATAGCGAGCGCGGCTTGGTGACCCACGGCGGTGATCAGACGCAAATGTTCGTCATGAAAGCGTGTGGCTCCACCTTTGCGGACCAATTCGCCGGGCGTAGTGTAAGTATCGACATACAACATGCCGACGATTTCATATCGGCCTTGCAGCGGCACACACAAGGCTTCTCGAACACCGCCCTGAACAATCGATGCGGCTGAATCAAACCGTTCGTCATCCAATGCATCATTGGTCCGAACACCCTGTTTGTGTTGCAGCACGTAGTCCAGAATCGTGTGGCTGATTTGGATGCGGTCTTGAGGCCCCGAGTCGGACCGTGGGTGCGCCGATGAGTTCGCCTTTTCACGGTCGCATCTTGCCGCAGGAGTCAAGCGTTTGGTTTCTGGATCTCGAAGCATGATGCAACCGCGATCAGCTTCCACCCAGTCGAACACCAACTTTAAAACTCGATCAAGCACTTCGTCCAAATCATCGGTCCGTCCCACCGCAATCGCGGTTAGGTACATGACTTCCAAGGATCGGTCCGCGTCCAATCGTCCGATTACCGGTGGACCGTGAAAGTCACCGGAGGCATGCTTGGATGAACTTGGAGATGATTCCGACGAAGGCGATGAGTCAGTCGCATCCACATCAATCGGTGGTGCGATCGGCGGCGGTAGCGTCCGAGAGGAACGGCTGTCTTGATCGGGATCCGAACGACGCGAATAGGGCGAGACGACTCCTTCGCGTGAAAGCGACGAAACAATGTTGCTCGCATCGCCTGCGCGGACTTGCCGAACAATGTCGACACCATGGGCGGCATCCAAAGCCGAAACGTTTCCGGTTCCGGTAAAGATCAGCAGCGTTGAACCAATTTCGATTCGGTCGCCGCTGCTCAAGACATGACGCGTGATTTTTCGATTGTTAACCAGCGTCCCATTGCTGCTGCCCAGGTCCACCAATTCGTAGCGTCGCCCGGTGCCGTCCCCGCGAATTTCGGCGTGGCTTCGGGAGGCTTCGTTGTCGAGCAATTGGACGTTGTTGCTGGATTCTCGGCCCAGTCGAGTGACCGCGGGAGAAAGCTGGAAGTGCTTTCCCTGGTCACGACCACGAATGACGAACAACGAAGCCATACAAAAACAGCGGGATGCAAGCGAGTTTCACGGGCGGACAATCAAAGGTAGCACGCACAAGATAACTTGCCGCGAAGCGTTCTGTTTGGCTACGGTCGGCAAACCTCGCGATTCCAGCGAGATTGGTTGCTACGTTTGCAAGGAAGAAAACGCTTCGGATGATTGGCTTGGCCAAGATCATCGAGCCACTCTGTGTCGCGATTGGGATTTCCCGTTTGCGTGCGAGCATTCGCTGCGCAGTCTGCTGCGTCGCTTTGGCGTTCGTTTGCGGATGCCGCACCTCAGCGCCCGTCCACGTGTGGCAACCGCCATCCATGCAGGTCGAACCCTCCGGCGTCGCGTTCATGGGGGTTAGCGGCCCCGATGAATGGGCGGATCCGATCGAGGAAGCTTTGCTCACCGAGAAGCTCGACGGATGGCGATTCATCGCGGCCGATCAATTGCAAGACACCGCAACCATTCGTTTGGTCTCGGCAACCGATGAAGAACCCAGCGACATGGCCGTCAGTGCAGCGGCTCGTCAACAAGGTCTGCGATACCTGCTTCACGGCGAAGTCTTGCAGGCCACCGGACACGAAGACCGCAAAGACAAACTGATTGTTTCCTGGCGACTGACCGGTTTGCAGCCCGGTGCGGAATCGGCAGGAATGCCGGTCACGATCGATGAAGCACTGATCCAACAGCGGTACCCGCATCTGTTGTTCTTGCCGAACGTTGCTGAACGAACTCGCCAAGCAGCGATCCTAGAAACGAAGCGATTACTCGCGGCCAACGTCGACCGACAACAAGTCAAGTTGGCGGCACCCAAGTTATTGCCGGGTGCCCGAGCAATTCGCCGCGGAAACGACTTGGCTCGATCGGGCAATTGGCCGATGGCGGAAAAGGTTTGGAACGAAGTGCTGCAAAAGCATCCAAGGAACCCTGCGGCATTGATCAATTGTGCCGTCGCAGCAACGGCACGCCAAGACTTCACCCTTGCCAAACAGCATGTAACCGAGGCGGTTCGAAGATCTGCTTTGTCTCCGGTGAATCAGTCGCTTGCTGAAGAAACCTTGGTCTGGATCGAATTGCGTCAGCGCGATTACCACCAAGCGTTTGATCTGCCACCGCCACCCGAAGGATGGTTGATCTCAAGAGGCGACTGAGCAGCCAACCTGTATCTCGGTCGTCCCGACCGAACCAAACAAAACCGTAGCTAGGTGGTCCCCCACCGAGTCCAACGAAATCACAGCTAGGTAGTCCCCCACCGAGTCCAACGAAATTGTAGCTCGGTGGTCCTCCACCGAGACCGTCGCGTTCACGTTGCAAACCCACCTGCAACAGTCGCCGCATTCACTCGACCCGCGTGGCGACGCGTAGCTTGGCACTTCGGCTGCGTGGGTTCGCCTCGACTTCTTCGTCTGTGGGACGCAGGGGTTTGCGAGTCAGAACTTCCCATCGCGGGTCATCACGAAAGGCGTTTTTGACGATTCGATCTTCCAACGAATGAAAGCTGATGATCGCGACTCGGCCACCCGGAGCAATCCAGTCGGGGGCGGATGCCAATGTCCGAGTCAGACCGCCCAGTTCATCATTGACCGCGATTCGCAAGGCTTGAAACGTCCGCGTGGCTGGATGGATGTCGTGATTGCGTGAACGCGGAACACAGCGACGACATATCTCGACCAAATCACCGACTTTGGTCACCGGATTTTTCTCACGGGCCCGCAGCACAATCTGTTTCGCGATGCGGCGGCTAAAACGTTCTTCGCCGAATTGGTAAATCGCATCGGCGATTTCTTTCTCGCTGTGTTGTTGCAACCAACGATAGGCTGGCACTCCGTTTTCCGGATCGAACCGTAAGTCCAATTCCGCGTCGTCGATCGTGAAGGTGAACCCACGATGACGGTCAGCAAGTTGATCACTCGACAGTCCGAGGTCGAGTACCAACGCATCGGCGTGGGTTAGTTCCAACGCATCGAGAGCTTTCGGTGCACTTTCATAGCTACCGAGGAACAACTCGATCTTCGGATTGTCCTCGATCCAAGGTTTTTGTTCATCACGCCGGACCACCGCCGGGTCACGGTCGATCGCGATCACTCGTGGCTGAATGGCTGGTGTGTCATCGGATGACGCAAGCACGTCCGCCAGCAATCGAGTATGACCGCCGCCTCCGTAGGTGCCATCAATGATTGTGGTGGGACGGATCTCTCGCACCCACTGCACAATTTCATTCGGCATCACACTGACGTGTTCGGTTTCGGCGATGCCTACGGGCTTTGATTCGCCATTCGCTTCGGAGGACTCGGGCGAACTCACGCGGATTCCGCTTTGATTTGCTGGAGCGTGCGGCTGCAATGCAAAGCAGATTCGATCTGACCGTTGATCTTCTTCAAACGATCGGCATCACCTCCACCCACTTCCGCGGCAACGTAACCTTGGAAATTGATCTCACCGAGAGCTCTACGAACACTGGCCCAATCAATGTCGCCTTCCGTGACATCGGTGAATCGTCCCTGCTCGCGAGAGAATCCTTTGATGTCCAGTTTGCCAATGCGATGACCGAGGGTTTTCACCCACTCCGCGACGTCCCCGTACTTCCAGTGATTGCCCAAGTCGAATTGGACGCCGATCCAAGGTGAATCAAACGAATCAACAAAGTCAGCCAAAGCTTGGGCCGACTGATTCGAGTCACCCGCGTGGTCGTAAAGGAAATGATTCCACACGTTTTCGATCAGGATCTTCACGCCCAACTTTTCGGCCAGCGGAATCGCACGGTTGAGTGCATCGAACGCGCGGCTGCGAACTTCTTCTGCGGTTCCGTCTTTGCCGTGGCCGGGAACGATCAAGAAAGTGTTCGCTCCCAGATCCGCCGTTTGCTGCAACGATTGTTCGAGCAGTTGCTGAGCCTTTTGACGAGTGGCCTCATTGGGACTGGTGTGCGTCGTCGCCCAGTGGTAACCACCGACGGTGCCATCGATCGTCAGGCCGGTTTCTTTCGAAGCGGCGACCATTGCATCGACGTCCAATCCAGGCGACGTGTTGGGCTCGACCCCGACGAATCCAGCGTCCAACGCAGCACGAAACTTCGCGACCCAAGGGTTTTCGGCGTCGGAATCTTTGATACGGATCATGCCCGCTTTCAAAGACTGTTTGAGATAGCCTGATTCGTTTTCAGTCGCATTGGTCGCTGCGGGTGCAAGCTCCTCGGCCCAAACCGCCCTGCCCCGCCCCATCGATCCGTTCCCGGTGGGAGCCGCATTCATTTGGTGAGCAAGACAGGCCGCGTAGCCGGAGGCCGTCGCGACACCAAGTTGGCGGAGGAATTCACGGCGATTGCGTGTAGGGCGAACGGGCTGCATGGAAGTTACTCAGTGGAAATTCAGAAGGCAGTGGAATGACTCACCGAAACGCGATTCGGGACGAATCACAAACGACTCGAAAAGCTGATTCGGTACAGTTGGCCTAGGTCATGATCGATTCGGGAACGCGTTGCAATTGACCGTTCTTGTCAATCACCGCCAAAGTCACGGTCGCTTGCACAAGTTGTTCATCGCCGCGGCGAATCTCATATTCGTGGATGATTTTTGCTGCGGTGACTTTGGCCACCCGGGTCACAATGTCGATCTCGTCATCATAACGGGCCGAAGCTCGATAGCGACAATCAACGTGCACGACCACAACGTATAGACCAGCCTCTTCGACTTCGCGATACCTGCCCCCCGAGGAACGCAGGAATTCAGTTCGCCCAATTTCGAAATAGCGAAGATAATTCGAATGGTGGACCAGACCCATTGGGTCACATTCGTCATAGCGGACTCGCAAACGGAACACATGTTGCGGCAAATCTGTCGTCATTGTTGTCGCCTTTGCGTCCCGGCTGAATGCCGTTGCGACGCGATCGAGAATCGGGGCGGTTGCAAGCCGCGAAAGTTTAGCCATCAATGGAAACTAGGCGAACCTCGTGTATTTCAGAACTTCGCATTCGCGAAAAACTCTTGCTAAGGATCGTGTCTTGACTCAACTCCAATCCACCTCGTCGTCAACATTGGAGGGGTTTGACCCCAAGCAAGATGCCGCGGAGGCCATTGAATTGGCGGCCGAGTTACTACGTGAGTCTCGTCAATTGCAGACGCCACAAGAACGGCGACAGCAATCCGAATTGGACCGTATGATCGGCCACGATGCGGACAAGGCGACCTTGGTCGAAATGACGGACCAAGCCTTTCGCACGCACACGCCCGCGCGAGTCGCTGACCAAATGACTCACCTGCTGGATCTGCAGGGAATCCCACGGTTCTTCAGTCCAGTGGAACAGGCGATGCTCAAAGGCTTTCAGTCCTTTGGCGAATACCTGCCAGGCGTTGCTGTGCCACTTGTCAAAGAAAAAATGCGACGGGAAACGGCCAACGTGATTTTGCCGGCCGAACCTGACTTGTTGACGCCGCACCTCGCTTCGCGACAAAGCCACGGCGTCGCGATGAACGTCAATTTGCTCGGCGAAGCCTTGCTGGGAGAGGAAGAAACTCGCAAGCGGACGCAAGCTTTCTACGATTTGTTGCGCCTACCCGAGGTGCACTGCATCTCGGTCAAACTCACGACGCTGTACAGCCAAGTCTCTCCGCTGGCACGCGAGCACACCATCCGGATGGTCTCCGATCGCTTGGAGCGTTTGTACCGGAACGCCTACCACATGGATGATGGCTCCAAAGCGAAGGACAAGTTTGTCTATTTGGACATGGAAGAGTACAGCGATCTGTATTTGACCGCGGATGTGCTTCGCGAAACGTTGCAGCGAGACGATCTGGATTCGGTGCAAGCTGGAATTGCTTTGCAAGCTTACGTGCCAGATTCATGCTTGGTGATGCGAGACCTGATCAAGTGGTCCGCCGAACGAGTGCAGGGCGGCGGGGTTCCGTTGACGATTCGATTGGTCAAAGGAGCCAACTTGGAAATGGAGCGTGTGCATGCTTCGGTGGGTGGCTGGCCACAGGCACCTTACACCAACAAACATGACACCGATGCGAACTTCAAACGGATGTTGCGGGAACTGATCACCGCTGCCGCAGCCGGAACGATCCGTGTTGGTGTCGCTTCACACAACTTGTTCGATGTGGCATTGGCAATGCTTTGGACGCAGCGATTGGGAGCTTCCGATGCGGTGCAGTTCGAGATGTTGGAAGGGATGGCCAATCACCAGCGGCGAGCATTGACCGAACGGGATGCGTCGATGTTGTTGTACGCCCCGGCGTGTACCAAGTCCGATTTTCTACATGCAATCACTTACCTGATTCGTCGGTTGGATGAGAACACGGGGGCGGAAAACTTTCTTCGTCACGCCTATCGGCTTCAGCCTGGCACGCCCGATTTCGAATTGCTTGCTCAGCGATTCGAAGACGCTTTGCTCGATTGCGATGATGTGCCGGTACAACCTCGACGGACTCAGAACCGCCACCTGCCGCCGCAGCAACCACCAGCGGCGAAGCATTGGACTCAGTTTATCAACGAGCCCGACACTGACTGGTCACTCCCGCACAATTCGCGATGGGCACAGGAAACACTCGATCGCTGGAAAACCAAATGCGATGACGACTCGGTGAAGGTGACTCCGGTGATCGTCGGTTTGCCTGATGCTGAGACACTGCAGTCCGAGACACTGCAAACAGATGATCGGATCTCAGCGGAATGGTTCACGACCGATGATGTTTCGCGTCCCGGCGTGGTCACGTGTCGCTACAAAAAGGCGACCTCACCGGCAGTCGAGTCGGCGGTGAAAGCCGCGGCTGAATCGACTTGGGCGGCAGACATGTCCGTGGAGCAACGCTACGAGATTTTGCGTTCGGTGGCCCAGATTGCTCGCGAGCGTCGTGGCGACTGGATTGGCAGCATGGTGGCGGGCGCTGGAAAGACTGTCGCGGAAGCTGATCCGGAAGTTAGCGAAGCCATCGATTTTTTGGAGTTCTATCCGCTGACGATGAAGGCGTGGGACGATTGTGCTGGCATCGTTTGCGAGCCCCGCGGTGTTGTTTCTGTGATCACGCCATGGAACTTTCCACTGGCCATTGCGTGCGGAGGCATCGCCGCGTCCATCGCAGCCGGGAACCCCGTGGTGTTGAAGCCATCAACGCAAACGCTGCTACCCGCTTGGTTGATGTGCCAAGCATTTTGGGACGCTGGCGTTCCGAAAAATGCATTGCAGTTTGTGATCTGCGACGACGAAGTGGCCGAGCAGTGGTTGGTGAAAAATGAAATCGTTGACACCGTCATCTTGACCGGAGGCACGTCGACCGCGAAGCGAATGTTGGATGTACGCCCCGACCTGCACTTGTTAGCGGAAACGGGGGGCAAAAACGTGACCGTCGTCACCGCGATGGCGGATCGCGATTTGGCGATCAAGCACGTCTTGCATTCGGCATTTGGTCACAGCGGTCAGAAGTGCAGTGCGACTTCGTTGCTGTTGCTCGAAAACGAAGTCTTCGATGATCCACAATTTCGAGAAACGTTAGCCGACGCGGTTCGAAGTTTGCCGGTTGGATCCGCATGGGACTTGCACACGCGTGTGACTCCGTTGGTCGATCCGCCAACTGACAAGCTGCGTCGGGGGCTTCAGGAATTGGAGAGCGACGAATCTTGGTTGGTGATGTCTGAGCACGTCGACGGCAACCCGACCCTTTTCAAACCAGGCGTGAAGTGGAACGTCCAACCGGGGAGCTTCACTCACACAACCGAGTTATTCGGTCCGGTCATGGGAGTGATGCGTTTCAATCGTTTGGAAGAAGCCATCGAGATGGTGCGTTCAACCGGATATGGTCTGACTAGTGGTTTGGAGAGTCTGGATGATCGTGAAGTGAAGCTGTGGCGAGAATCGATTCCCGCCGGAAACCTCTACATCAACCGCCCGACCACCGGTGCGATTGTGTTGCGTCAGCCATTCGGCGGTGTTGGATTGTCGGCGTACGGTCCGGGCATCAAAGCCGGCGGGCCCAACTACGTGTTGGCACTTTCACGCGTGAAGCACGAAGAAGCATGGCAGCCGATTCAAGAAGACGTGGACGCGTCCCATGCGGAGCTGGATCGGATGCGAGACTGGATGCAAAGAAGCGATCACGACAACCAAGTGTTTGGCGAGTCCGAACGTTTCCGCATCGAGCGTGCGATCACCTCGCAAGCCTTTGCCAACGCCACCGACTTCTCTTTGGAACATGACACCTTCCAGTTGGTGGGGCAGGACAACATTCGTCGCTACCGGCCGGTGGATGGCATGACTCTTCGCATCGAAAAAGGTGACAGTTTGGTCGACGCGATCGTTGCTATTTCCGCCGCCGTTTGCGTGGGGACCCAATTCACTTTGTCATTGTCGCCCGAGATTGAAAAATCGAAACTCGAATTGTTGGAAAGCACAGCGGATTGGTTGCCGGGGCTCATCGACCCCATCGAAGAGTCGGAGACCGATTTGCAACAACGGATTGAAGCAGGCGGCGTCAGTCGGTTGCGAGCGGTGTCGGCTGCGAAAGAATCGATCCGACGAGCCTGCGGTAAGCAATTCATCACGGTCATTGACGAACCCGTTGTCGATCACGGTCGCATCGAGTGTTTAAGATACCTGAATGAACAATCGATCTCTCACGACTATCACCGCTACGGCAACTTGGGACGTCGGGCATCCGACTTCAAGTCCGAAGTGCCCGCCGAGTGATCGCTGCGCAGGTGTTGAGTTGTGAACTTGGCACCACACATGGACTGCGATGGTTTGTTGTGTCGCTTTCGGGTGCGGGTCACTCCGAAAGCGAAGAAGGCCAGTGTGGGAGGGCTGCATGATGGCGCACTGAAAGTGTCCGTTCACGCGGTTCCTGAAAACGGAAAAGCCAACCGAGCGGTGGTGGCGTCGTTGGCCAAGTGGTTCGGGATCAGCAAGAGTCAATTGGCGATCGTCTCTGGTGACACCTCGCGGCTGAAAACGGTCGAAGTGCAATTCGCATCCGATGCCGAATTGCTGTCCGCGATGGCGCGTTTACAAGCGGCGGCAGATTGAACGAGATGCCTACTAAACAGATGGCAGATCGTCCGAAAGTTTCATCAGCCGCGGCGGCTGATGATGATCATTGGGCAATCGGTGTGCATCGCGATTTCGCGAGTGAAGTTGCCGAACAGTTTGCGGCGTGGTCCCAAACGTTGAGCCCCAAGAATGACCAAGCCGGCATCCCCGGCACGTTCCGCAATGGTGGCGACCGGATCGTTGCTCAGGACAACCTCTCGTTCGCAAACCCGGCCCGCATTGACTCGCGAGGTTCGGTCCAGCTCTTTGCGAATCCGTTTCTGGTCTGACCGCAACGTATCCGTCGGGACCACACGTAAGAATTTGACGTGACGCTGTTGTTGGCGGGATAGGCTGCTGAGCAATCGGGTGAGCAAGTAGTCGTGTCCGCCCCGTCCGCCCACCGGAACCAGAATTTGTTGACTGGCATCGAGATGCCAATCTTTGGGGGCTCGCAGGACGACGACGTCACTGGCCAATTGTCCCAGCAGACCTTCCAACGGCGTGTCATTGCTATCGAGAGTGATCTCGCTCAGCCCCAGCAGAACGGATTGGCATTGGTGAAGTTTCGCGACGCGAGCGATCTCTTCCATCGGTGAGGGCGATACGGTGGTCAGCGTTTCGCAACGCACACCCAACTCCGTCGAAGCGGTGAGGATTTCCGTCATCACCGAGTGCATCCGCGCGCGAGGTTGTGGGTCGATAGACGGATCCCATTGATCCGATGCCACCACGACGGTGTGCACCAGCACGCGTCCCACCGCAGCCGGCACCAACGTGTCAGCCAATGCGATCATGGCGCGAGCGTTGTTGGGGTTCGCGATCGGCACCAACACCAATGGTGATTTGCCGCGCAGGCGTGAAAGCTCTGGGTTGGCTGCGATGTTGGAAACGTCTTTCAGACGCGCACGTTGTGCAAAAAGGCTCAAGAACAACACGCCGCCAATCGCCAGCCACATCACAGTGATCAATCCCGCTTGCGGCACGGCGATGCCTTGGAACACCGCCAATGCGAGGCACGCCATACCGCCGAGAACCGGTACCGCAGGATATCCGCGAACGCGGAAAGGTGGCGGCGCCAGCACGCTGCGTTGGCGAACCAGGATCGTCAGCCAGTGAGCGATCGCGAATGTCACCAAGAAGATCAAACTGGAGGCGGCCCCGGCGGCAGCCACATCAGGCAGCAGCAGTACCAGCAAGCAGCACAACGCGGAGGTCACCAACACCGCCCCCCACGGCGATCCAGAAGTTTCTCGCAGGCGGCTGAGAAAGCTGGGCAGGTTTTGGTCTCGCGACATCGCCAACGCAATTCGCGAGGCGGCAAATAGGTTGGCTTGAAGTGCCGAAAACATCGAGAGCACCGCCGCAACCAAGACCAACCAGTAGCCCGCAGTGCCCAAGTAGTGGCGTGCTGTGATTGCAACGATGGCCTCCGGATCAGCGGCGGCCAATTCTTGGATGGGCAGGCTGCCATCGGAACCTACGGTGACAAGAACGAACAGAAGCGGCAGATAGATGCAAAGTGCAATGACCAGTGAAAAGAGCATTGCTCGAGGAATGTTCTTCGCCGGTTCACGGACCTCCCCACCGACCGCTGCGATCAGATCAAAACCTTGCAGTGCAATGAAACTGTATCCCATGGCTTGAATCAGTCCGCCCCAGCCCGCACCTAAAAAGGGACGCAATTGCCGGGTGGATTGAGCGATGGGTTGCTGGGTCAACGCCCAAAATCCACCCAAGATCAGCACGCTGAAAACGAGCACTTTGGCAACGTTGATCCAAGCTCCTCCACCCGATGAGCGAAAGGTCATCAGCATGCCGAGCCACAAAGTGGTGGCGATCGCAATCGCGGAGGGGCTCCACGACGCGCTTAACCAAGCTGGGGCGGAACCGTCGGCGGAGGTGATGATCCCAGATGCGTACAGTTCGCTGATCAGCAGCGTGGCGAAGCTGCCAAAGCCAATGGCGTACAGCACCGCGGCCACGATGGAGGCGAACCAGACGACCCAACCCACCGTGAAAGCGGCTTCGACCGAAAGCACTTTTCGGCTGAAGGTGTAGGTACCACCCGATTCAGGAAACTTCGACGCCATCTCGGCGAAGCTGAGCGCCGTCAGCACCGCGATCACGCCATTCAGTGCGAACGCGAGAATGGCGGATGGGCCGGTGGTGGCAAACGCGACTCCGGCAAGTGCCAGAATCCCACCGCCCACGATGGCACCCACGCCAACACTGGTGGCTCCAAGTAGACCGAGATGGCGTTGAGCGGTGATGATGAAATCCGGCGATGGAAACGAAGTTCAACTCGTAGCGAAAGTCGTCAAGACTTTCTGTGCCTCAACATGCAGCCCGAAACGCTTGACGAGTTTCGCTACTTGAGTCGGCGATGATGAAATCCGGGAAGGAAACGAAGATCATTTCGTAGCGAAAGTCGTCAAGACTTTCGACGCCTCAGCATGCATGCCGAAACTCTTGACGTGTTTCGCTACTTGAGGCGGGGTGTACGAGCTTCGGCCGTTTCGATCCCGGCTTCGATCAGGTCTTGACCGACACCGTTCGCAAGTGCAGTTCGTTCAGCTGATCCGCATCGACTTCACCGGGAGCACCGGTCATCAAGTCGGCAGCCTTCTGAGTTTTCGGGAAGGCGATCACCTCGCGAATGTTTTCCAGCCCTGCGAAGAGCATGACCCAGCGGTCCACGCCCAAGGCGATGCCGCCGTGCGGAGGTGCACCGAACCGCAATGCGTCGAGCAAGAATCCAAATCGATCGCGAGCGGTTTCTTCGTCCATGCCCAACAACTCGAACACTTGCGATTGAACGTCGCTGTTGTGGATTCGAATCGTTCCGCCACCGGCTTCCGAGCCGTTGATGACCAAGTCATAGGCTTGGGCACGGCACTTCTCGGGCGACTCTTTCAGAAGCGGCAGGTCTTCTTCGAGAGGAGCGGTGAAGGGGTGGTGCATGGCGACATAGCGGTCCGCTTCTTCGTCCTTTTCGAACATCGGAAACTCAGTCACCCAACTGCAGTTCAGCTCGCCTTCTTCGTAGAGCTTCAGTTCAGCAGCCAAGCGTTTGCGGAGACCGGACAGGCCTTTGCAGGTGACCTCCCAGGTGTCGGCCAGGAACATCAACAGGTCGCCGGGCTCGCCGCCCAGCAGTTCTTTGATTTCAGCCAAGTGTTCCGGCTCGAAATTCTTCGCGATGGGGCTCCACAACGTGCCATCGTCTTCGACACGGAACCATGCGAGTCCCTTGGCACCGAAATCTTGCTGAACCCAAGTCGTGAGCTCGTCGATCTGACGCCGCGAAAACTTCATGGCGGATTCTTTAACGTTGATGCCACGAACGAAGTTGCCCGCATCGGCGGTTCCGCGGAACACGCGGAATTCTGTTTTCGCAGCCACCGACGTGACATCGACGATTTCCAAACCGAAACGCAAATCCGGAGCATCCGACCCGAAGCGACGCATCGCTTCGGCGTAGGTCATGCGAGGCAATGGCAACGAAATGTCTTTGCCCAAAACCTGCTTGGCTGTTTTGGCAACCAACCCATCGATCAGACCGATGATGTCTTCGGAATCGACGAAGGACATTTCTAAGTCGAGTTGGGTGAACTCGGGCTGGCGGTCGGCTCGCAAGTCTTCGTCACGGAAACACTTCGCGACTTGGACGTATCGGTCGAAACCGGCGACCATCAAGATTTGTTTGTAGAGCTGCGGCGACTGGGGCAACGCGTAGAAGTTGCTGGGGTGGACACGGCTGGGGACCAGGTAATCGCGAGCGCCCTCGGGTGTGCTACGGCCCAGGATGGGAGTCTCGACATCAATGAAGTCGTGCTCGGCAAAGTAGTCACGCATGCACTTGATGATCTCGCTGCGGCGGATCAAAGCCTGTTGCATTTCCTTGCGACGCAGGTCCAGGAAGCGATACTTCAAACGCAAGTCTTCGCCGGGCAGATCGGATTGACCGGGGGTGAACGGAGGCGTTTCCGCGGCGGACAAAATCTCGAAGTGCTCGCTGCGGACTTCGATTTCGCCAGTCGCGAGCTTCGCGTTGGTTTTGCCTTCCAGTCGATCGGCCACCACGCCGCGGATCAGGATCACGCTCTCGTTGGGCACGTGTCCGGCTTGTTTGATCAGCGTTTCGCCCGCTTCGGGAGGACCGATGACAACTTGGGTGATGCCATATCGATCCCGCAAATCGATGAAAACGGCTCCGCCGTGGTCTCGTTTGCTGTCCACCCATCCGCACAAGGTCACGGGGGAGCCGACGTCAGATTTGCGAAGCGCGCCGCAGGTGTGGGTTCGTAACACGGGTCGAAATCAAAGGGTTCGAGGGGATGGATAACGATGCAATTGACAGGACAATCTGCTGACCGGGTTCGCCACTTTTTTGCGATGCCCAGCGAATGGGCCGCGAGAATCGAAAACCGATCGGAAATTGTTTTTCGTCGCGAATGGGCAATCCATTTTTCGCGAAAACGAACTGCAAAGGATACGCGATCAACGTCCGTTCGTAAGTGGGACGATTTTCACCGATGCGAGGGATCGGGGAAGATCACGCGTGAAGGAGTTCATTTTGCGGAAACCGACGCATTCCAGACGTTTCAGCCGGAAACTGGGGCATTGAGAATGGTTGGAGAGGACGAGATTGCAAGGTCTTTTGGCCGCCCTGCCCTGCCCCAATGCTCTGTACCGTTCGTCTGACTTGTCGTCTGAGGAGGATTCTCACCATGCCCATCCCCAATCGAAAGCATTTGCCGACATCGCTGGAACATCTGGAATGGATGATTTCCGATGACGGCAGCCGCACGCTTCGGGATTGTCGGATTGACGAAACGTTCCACGGTGGTTGCGGCGCGGTCACCGAATCGATCGTGGTGTATTTGCTCAACAGCGGTGTGGTCGAGCGTCTGACGTCCGCGAAGGCGACGGATGTCCTGGAGATTGGACTGGGAACTGGAACCAATTTGTTTTTGACCGCCGCGATCGCCGAAGGTGCTCGGACGCCGGTCCGCTACCGAGTCATGGAGCCGGAGTTGCTGCCCGCCAATTTCTACACGGAGTTGCGGTTGTCGGAACATTGGTCCGATCCGAAGTTTGTTCAAACCGTGGTGTCACTGGGCGAACGAGCCAAGGAGTTTCGGCACCCTGAATTTGCGGGTCTGCTCCGGGAAATCATCGAGCAATGGCAAGTCAAGATGGATCGGGGGTTGCCGCAAGTCACCGACAAACAATGCACTCCCGTTCGCGTTTTTCTCGGTCGGTGGACCGAGGTGGTCTTGGACCCGTGTCCGCTGAGTGACGTCGATTGGCAAGCGGGTTGGCGAGACGGCTCTTCGTGCAGCTTTGATGCGATCTACTTTGACGCCTTCAGCCCCGCCAACTGCCCCGAGCTTTGGACGACGTCGGTGTTCCAGGAAATGGCTAACATGCTGAAATCGCACGGATGTTTGACCACCTATTGTGTCAAAGGCAGTGTGCGACGGGACATGCAGCGTGTCGGTTTCGATGTGAAGAAGTTACCGGGGCCGGAAGGCGGTAAACGAGAAGTTCTCATCGCTTCTCGCTCATCGGTTGCTTCATGATGTTCCATGTCCTGCACAAACCCACGTTGGCTTCACCGCGTCACTTGAGATGACGATTGAGGTGCTTGCACATCATGGAATTCAGGAGCAACGCCAATTCCGGATCATAGCGGTGCCCCTCGTCTCGCATGAAGGCGTGTTCGCCATTGAATTCATGCCACGAGAAATGAATGTTCGCTGAGGTCATCGCGTCGTAAATCAGACGTCGCCCTTCGCCCGAGATGTGTGGATCTTGTCGTCCCCAAACCATCATCATTTCCGCGTGGACTTCGTCCATCCGATCCAGCGTGTTGTCGTTCATGCCTCTGCCAAGACTTCGCTTATGAATGTCCGTGGCGTAAAAGCAAACACCAGACTTCACTTCTGGATTCATCGCGGCTCGAAACGCGAGGTGTCCACCCAAGCAGATCCCCACGGAACCGACTTGGTCCGTGCAATGTTCGTCTTGCAGAAAGAAGTCAATCACCGTTCTTGCGTCCGCATCGTAGGCGGAGATTTCTTTTTCGATCTTCAGCTTGTTACCACGATCGGTGCCCTCTTTGTCGTACTGGAAAGCTTCGCCAAGTTCGGTGTATTCGTGATAAACATCAGGGACCGCCACCGTCAGCCCATGTCCCGCGATCAAAGCCGCCGTGCGAGCGATTGGGGCGGTCATTTGATAGATCTCACTGAACAGGATGACGCCTGGGTATCGGCCGGGGCCATCGGGGCGAAACAGATGCGTTCGCATGGGGCCGGAAGGAGTTTGCAAATCGACGTGAGATTGGGCTTGGATTCGCATGTTTGGAAATCGAGAGAATCGGCGTGGCTGGAACGTTTTCGAGGCGGTCGTTTTACCACGTTCGTTTTCCTCGCGAAGGTGTTTGGCATGTCGACGCTCGCGACTTCCGTTTCGTGCCACTCGGATAGGCATGTGAGTTGCGGTGGATGGGGTTTGAATTGGACGAAGGGTCATTCGTAATTGAGGTGAAACGGTGCGGTCTTTGATAGCGATGGGGTTTGTGTGGCTGATGGTGGGAACGTTGTCCGGCCAGGAGGATGTTCAGACGACATCCAGCCCAGATGACATGGTTCGTGAAGTGGAACGGGCGATCGTTGCAAGGATCAATGACTACCGGGACGAACGAGAACTCGCCAAGTTGCAGGTCAACAAAACGTTGCAAAAGACCGCGAAAAAATTCGCGACCTTCATGGCTGAGTCGGGCAAGTATGGTCACCAGGCGGATGGAAACACTCCCGCCGAACGTGCTGCGGCGGAAGGCTACGAGTACTGCGTCGTCCGTGAGAACATCGCGTATCGTACGAACACAGCGGAAGTCACCGCTAAAAGCTTGACCGAAGTGTTTGTGCCTGGATGGATTGAATCGCCGCCACACCACGAGAACATCGTGGCGCCGCACATCACGCAGACGGCCGCGGCGGTGGCGACTGAGGACGGCGTGACGTACTACGCCGTTCATCTGTTTGGTCGACCCAAGTCGGAACAGATCGAGATCAGCGTGATCAACGATTCCGGCAAGACTCAAACGCTGAGCATCACCACCAATGACAGCGTGGATCAGATCGAGATGCCTCGGCGAACCACGTTGAAACTGACTCGTTGTTTCCCGACCACGTTCCGCGTCAAAGGGCGGGATGGGGAAAAGGAAATTCGCAAATCGGCGGAGTTAACGCTGACCAAGAGCGGATGGAAAGTATCCGAGTGATCCCGGTGATCGGCAGCCTCGCAGATCCTCCAACAGACCAGTAGGATTGCGCAAGTCACCTTTCACCGAGTGGCGGATGATTCGCGAAAATGAGGTCGCGATCAGCGTTTCTTCTTGCCTTTGGACGGTGGGCGTTTACGATCCTTGGGCAGCGGAGCGGCTTCTTCTTCGGGGGCAACGCGTTGGCGAACCATGTCGGCGAGACTTGGTGTTTTCTTGCCGCCATTGTCCTTGCCGGATCGACCGCCGGAGTTGACGGATCCTTGGACCGTGCCGGCACCGTCGCCGCCCTGCAGCATGGCAGGATCAAAGTGTGGTTTTGTGGGCAAGGTTTTCTTGACCAAGATGCGCTCGCCAATGCCCCACAGGCTGCTGGTGATGAAGTAGATGCAAAGACCCGCAGGAACACGGAAGAAGAACAGCCCCATGATCAACGTCATGTAGTTCATCATCTTCTGCGTCATCGCGGTTTGTTCGTCCGTCGCCGGCGGCATGAACATCTTTTGCTGGGCCAGGAACAACGACACCACGATCATCGGCAGCACGTTGAAATACGGTCCCAACCAGCCGGTCCCGCGGCCGGACAAGTAGTCCCACATCCAGTCGCCCCAGTAGTACATCATGTCCGGAGCGGCCAAGTTGGAAGCCCAAGTCGTCCACGATGCAAAGGCGGCTTGGCGGAGTTCGATGTCGACCGACAGGGTTCGGTACAGACCAATGAAGATCGGCAGTTGCAAGAACATCGGGGCACAACCGGCCATCGGGTTGAAGCCAACACGCTGCTGAAGCTCTCTTTGGGCTCGAATTCGAGCCTCCATGTCGTCCTTGTGCTTTTCTGCAATCTTCTTCAGCTCCGGCGCCAACTCCTGCATGCGTTGGGCATTGATGGCAGCTTTGCGTGACAGCGGGAACATCAATCCACGAACGCAAAGGGTGAGTAGGACAATTGCCAGGGCGTAGTTGCCGACGTTGGAAAGCAGGTGCAGCAACCAACCTAGCGGTTTGGCAACAAACGAAAACCAACCGTAGTAGATGCAGTCATCCAAGCCGTAGCTGGTCATGACATCGGGTTGCTTGGGACCGGCAAACAGTCGCAAGGATTGTTTGATGGATGATCCCGGTGGGACGTCGGCGATGACGCTGTCCAGGTAAAAGCTGGTGTTGACGGCGCGTTCTTTGTTTTCCGGAACCGCGAGAGGATCGGCGACGATGTTGGCGGCGGCACGTCGAAACGTTTTGAGTGTTTCTTGTCCTTCCGGTGGCAGCATGGCGACCGTGAAGTATTGAGCGTCAACGCCGATGTAGCGAAGGTCGCGTGCCGGAGGTGCCGAGTCGGGTGCAAAAAGGGTTTGGTCCTTCGCTTCGGCTGGATTCTTGGCACGCTTGAGCAATGCGTAGCCCGAAACCAATTCGTGACCTTCCGCGGTGGTCTTGTAAACAATGTCGCGAGCTGCGGATCCGCCCCAATTGGGACTGATCTTATTGCTGTACCACCAACCTTCCAACGTAATGCCGTTGGCTCCTTCGATCCGGTAGGCCAGCTCCTGAGCCTCGTCGGCTTGGTTGTCGAGTTGCACATCCATGTCCAACGAGTAGCTGCCCGGTTGCAATGAGTAGCTGCGTTGCAGTCCCACGGATTTACCCGAGATCGCTTTCATCTCCGAATCGGACAGTTGCAGTTGGTAGGACACCGCACCGTCGTCGGCTGAGCTGTTCCAGATCAGGTCGCCGGTGTCGACCATCCCTTCGATGGTCTTTTGTCCGGTTTCAATTTCGCGGCGACCGACACGTCCGACGGTGAGCAAGCACGATAAGCGGGAAAGGTTGCCGTCGACTTCATCGTCGCCGCCATGTTCGGCCAAGCGGATCAGGTCGAGCGGGTGTTCCGTCAATTCGGTAGTGAACTCGATCGATTCTTCTTCACGCAGCACGGTGACTTTGGCTGTGTCACCCGGCTTTGTTTCCAACATGGCCGCACGAAGCATGGTTAAGTTGTTGACGTTCTCGCCGTTGAAGCCCGTGATCACATCGCCCACTTGCAGACCACCGGTGATGCCCGGCGCGGTCGCGAGTGCCGCTGGAGTCCCCGGGCCGACAATGTTGACGCGGATCCCAAGTTCGGTCGCGGTTGGATCGGCTGCGAGGTAACCCAGGTAACCCGACCGGACATCGACTCGGCGATATTTCAGCCGTCCGTTTTCTTTTCGCTCGGTCAGTTCAATTCGCTCAATTCCGCCGCCGCGACTGTTCAGCGTGACCAGCATCAAGTAGCCGCTCTTGGGATCCATGGATCCGAGCGTCGACCAAGTCGGCGAGTCAGGACGCTCGATGCTGTCGGATTCGTCACTCTCGGGTTCTGCGGATGTCTCCTCGGTTTCCGCTTCGGAGGTCGTTTCCGTTTCTGTTTCCGGAGTGAGTTCGTCGACCTGGGCGACTTCGGCGTTTTCCGGAGCTTGCGGTGGCGCAAACATTGTCCGAAGGGACATGTAAATCAGGAAAAACGCCATCGAGGAAAGGATGAACGAAAAGAGTCGGCGTTCCACAGAACTTCGGCCAATCAGGAGGGGAAGGCGGGGGATGAAGCCCGCTATTCTTGCCGCACAACGCGGTCTTGAAAAGGCAAACTGCGTTTCAGCGGGATTGGCGACCGCGAAAAACTGGGGCTCAGGCCGTCAAAGGCAACGGCGTTTCGCACAATCGTTTCAGATAGCCCTTCAAATCCGCCTCTGAGATGCCTTGTTCCGTTCGGTCCAAGATGATCCAGGGACGAGCCTTTCGGATCACGCCTTTTTCGAGAAATTCCCCGAAAAGCCGGAGTTGGAGATGCCCTTCGTGACGCAAGTCCGTCGTGAACGGAGCGTCGGTGGGGGCCAAGAGGACGGCGATGGAACCTGTTTCGCCAGAGAGTGAAACGGTCGAAATCGGCGGGCTCCCATCGCCCAGTGTGTCGCCTTCATCGAAGATCACACCGCAATCGCCGAGTGCCGTCAGGTCCAGCGTTGGGTGAGTGTCCAGAAGCAGGGTTTGAATCGAAAGCGTCGGTTCAATCACCAAACGAGTTTCGCTGGCCTCGATCACTCGCACCGCTAGTTTCAACGAGTACTGGCACTCGGCGGCTTGCGGGAGCGTCACGTTCCAGACATCGCCGCGGATGGATTGTTCCGTGGCGATGGGAAGCGTGTCGTCCCCGACCGGCAACAGATTGACGTGCAATGATCCGTCCGGATCACCAAAGCTAATGCCCTTGGAGCCTCCCGCAGCGTGGCAAACCCAATCGTGTCCATCGGCGATCCAGTGAGCGGTGTAGCACTGCCCAGCGTTTTGATCGCACGCGGATCCCGGAGTGGGATTGGTGAAGTTTTGGATTTGCCACATGGATTCAGCTCGTTTGATCAGCCGTTGTATTCAGCGCCGAAGAACTCTTTGCTGCCTTCAACGTCCGCTTTGATTGTACGCGAACCTTCTTGCCAGTTGGCTGGGCAGACTTCGCCGTTCTTCTCGAAGTATTGCAGGGCTTTGACCATGCGAAGTGCTTCGTCGACGCTGCGTCCCAGTGGCAAGTCATTGACGACTTGGTGACGCACAACGCCTTCTTGGTCGATCAAGAACAAACCTCGCAGAGCAACGCCACCGTCGAGCAGTACGTCGTAGTCACGCGAAATTTGTTTGTTCAGGTCGGCGACCAATGGGTATTCCGTCTTACCGATGCCGCCTTCGTTACGAGGCGTGTTGGTCCATGCCAAGTGCGTGAAGTGGCTGTCGATCGAGACGCCGATGATCTCGACGCCAAGGTCTTGGAAATCCTTGGCTCGATCGCTGAAGGCGATGATTTCTGTTGGGCAAACGAACGTGAAGTCCAGTGGCCAGAAGAACAACAAAACGTACTTGCCCTTGTAGTCCGACAGGCTGAAGTCGTCCTTGAAGGTGCCGTCGGGCATGACGGCGGTGGCGGTGAATTCAGGAGCTTTTTGGGTGACCAGAACACTCATGGTGACTCTATCTTATTTGAGAGGTGAAACGTGGTTTGGAAGTGGATTGAATCAATCGCGAAGATTGGAATCGAAGACGCGAACTTCCGCCCAATTGGGCTTTTGCCGCTCGATGAATTCCAAGTGGCGAGGCGCTGTTTGATAGGCGTCGTGCGCCGCGCGATCTTCGAAAACGGTGTGCAAAACGACGTCGAAGTCCATGTTGACCGGGCGGTCGTATTCGGGCTCGCAACGCCCCACCGCGAAATCGATCAGACCTGGATGGTCGGTCAAATAGGTTTGGCAGTCATCCAGCAGCGCGTTGATGGTTTCATCGCTG
The DNA here is from genome assembly GCF_020966775.1 of Rhodopirellula halodulae. NCBI lineage: Bacteria > Pseudomonadati > Planctomycetota > Planctomycetia > Pirellulales > Pirellulaceae > Rhodopirellula > Rhodopirellula halodulae. The sequence continues at coordinate 704,328 of NZ_JAJKFV010000029.1, forward strand.
CGGTCTTTGGTCGTGAAGAAAACTTGGTGTGCGAGTCGAGGCATAGGATCGCAAGAATCGGAGGTGGGGCGGCAACACCGCGTGGAGGTTTCGCCAGTCTCATCCAAGCTGGCAAACGCGGCTCGACGCTGATTCTAGCGATCGGATCAATTGGCTTGAACCGGTCGCCCGCCGGCCGCACTGGGTGGACGCCGTGGCGTGTAGGTGCAGCAGTCTTGGGGGCAGACATCGTGCCATGGTCCCAATGACCCGAGCGCCGGTTTGTCCGCCGAGACGCCCAGGCGTTCCTGGACCAGACCGCAGATCATCTCGACGAATTCAGGGTGGGTCCCCGCCGAGGAGGCTCGCGCCATTTTGATGCCTCGTTCTTCACAAAGCTGAGCGGCTTCCTCGTCCAGGTCAAACAAGACCTCCATGTGGTCGCTGACGAACCCGATCGGCAGAATGATCAGCGAATCCAACTTTTTCGCGTCGTCCATTTCCGCGATTGCGTCCAAAACGTCCGGTTCCAACCACGGTTGGGACGGCGGCCCGCTGCGGCTTTGGTACACCAAGTCCCAATCCGTCGCGCCGCAAGCTTCCGCGACCAAGCGACTCGATTCACGAAGCTGTTTTTCGTAATCGCAGTTGTCGGCCATCCCCATGGGAATGCTGTGGGCCGTGAACAGGAGCTTTGTGGTGGCTGGTGACTGATCGATGGATTCCGCGGCGCGACGGACGTTGTCTGCCATCGCGGCGATGAAACCCGGGTGGTTGAAACCCATACGAACTTTTTCAACCAGCGGAGCATCGTCGCCGACTTCCTCACGAGCGGCGATGATATTTTCGCGGTACTGGCGACACCCGCTGTAGCAACTGAACATGCTGGTGAAGAACGCCAACGCGCGTTTCTTGCCATCATTTTGCATTTGCCGCAACGTATCAGCGAAGTACGGCTCCCAGTTCCGATTGCCCCAGTAGATCGGCAGGTCGATTCCGTTGGCGTCGAACCGCTTTTGTAAGGCGTCGATCAATTGGCGGTTCTGCTCGTTGATCGGGCTGACACCGCCGAAGTGTTTGTAGTGCTCGGCCACCTCCAGCATCCGTTCCCGCGGAACGTTTTTGCCACGCAGCACGTTTTCCAAAAACGGCATCACGTCGTCAGGGCCTTCCGGTCCGCCAAAGGAAACCAGCAGGAATGAGTCGTAGGGAGGGAGTTCACTCATGGATCAACAAGGTGATTGAATCGATGGGGAAAGGAAGACAATGTCAACGTTGGCAACGGACGTGATCGAGTGACATTCACGCGAGGCGGTCTACGCCCAATCTATCGGCAAGGAAACCGATAAAAAGAACACGACGATCGGGGCGCTGGCTGCAGAGTATTAAGCTAACCTGTCAACCGAACACGTTGCGGGTTTGTTCTTCATGCTGATGGACGCCAAATGATGGCTCGGCGAGTCGCGGCGGCAGCTCACTCCAGCAGATCACGATTGGGTATCGGTGACATGCCGCGCCGATTCAGACACGAAATCAGAAACCGTCGTCCGGCGTGATGCCATCGCCGTCCAAGTCCGCTTCGGTGATGATTCGGAATCCTTTTTCATTCAGCGTCTTCATGGCCAGATCGATGTTCTCGACCATGATCGCCACGGCGGGTTTGCCATGTGGACGCATGAAGAGCGGATACGCTTGGATGATGTTCAGCTCAGCTTGCAACAGCGCGGTGCAGACGCGAAGGAGAGGCTGGGGGCCTTCGGGAAGCTCCACGCCAACCAAGTCGGATTCGATGATCGCCAGTCCGGCTCGTTCCAGAATTTCCCGGCCGCGGTCCGCATCGCTGATCAAGAACCGCACAAACGCGCATTCAGCGGCATCGTTGATCGATAACGCCACAATTCGAATGCCCGTGCCTTCGAAGCGGCGAACGACTTCGAGCAGTTGCCCGACGCGATTCTCAAGAAAGATGGTGAACTGACGGATCGCGGGAAATTCGCGACCTCGCATCGTTTCAAATTGCGTGTCGGCACCGGCACCAAAGCTCATGCTCGCAATCTCATGTTAGCGGCGGGAAAGCATAATCGCCGGAGTCTAGCGGTCCCTCGCCCGGACGGCAAACCATCCACTGCGCAGTCAGCGGATGGGCTCCGCTCGCTGTGTGAAGACCGACCAGCCTGATGGAAGAGCGACTTGCTTGCTCAATGTGAGCAGGGCTGGGTGTATGGGGGCCCGGCGGAAGCTTACGCCGCAGGAGTGGCGTGATCGATGCCGATGGGAGAACCGGCGCGCCGTTTGCCATCCCAAGAGGTGTTCCACGCGAATCGCTTCGATCGCGTTTCCTCCTCGATCCAAAAGGTTACAGCAATGAAGTTTCTATATCGACGCCAACCCATTTTGCGTTCTTTGGTCGCCACCGCAGCCATCTCGGTTCCCGTCGGCGCTGGTTCCAATGCGTTTGCACAGACCGGCGACTATGAGCCGGAAGAACGTGGTGCCAAAGTGGAAGACGACGCTTGGTATGACGTGTCCGAGTGGTTCGACGGCAATGATTACAACCCCACTGACGAAGCCATCGGCCGCTGGGATGATGAAGTCTTTTCCTATGAAGATGCGCGGACCAGTTCCGATTCTGACAACGATCAACCCATCATTCCCGCGTCAGCATTCTTCAGTGACGATTACAACGAAAGCTATATCACGTACGACGACCGCGATCAGGACGGCAACTACGAACGAGCATCACGCTACATCGATAGTGACGGCGATGATTTGAACGATGCCTATGTCACCTACGAGGACGAAGATGGCGACGGCATGTACGACAGTTACGACTATTCGGAACTGGGCAGCACCGGCAAAAACGCCGTCCCTCCCTCTGAGATCGCTCAATCAGTGAAGGAAGGCCTGAGTGGCAAACGTCACGCGTTGAAAGGAAAGATTCAGGAAGTGACGACCGTCAATCGGGCAAACGAGTTTGCAATGATGATGGAAGTTCAACAGGAAAACGGGGATCAGGTTTGGGTGGATCTCGGTGGGCACGCGACCGGAATCCAGTTGTTCAAAGGCGATCAAGCAACCTTCTTCGGACCCATGATGAAGCAAGGTGACAAGTCGATCATGGTGGCGACCGAAGTTCGCACACCAAAGGGTGATCGCTACAAGGTCGAACGTTCCGGCAATCGGTACCAAGGTACGGTGGAGTCGACCAAGACTGCGAAGGTGAAAGGCGAAGAGCACGTGGTCGTGAAGCTGAAGAACGACAACGGCAAAATGATGACGGTGGACATGGGTTTGGCTTCTGAACAAGACAAACCAAGCGAAGGCGACGAAGTGACCGTCACTGGCGTCCCCGTGAAGATCGGCGAACGCGTGATCTTGATCGCGGACCAAACGAAGCTTCGCTAGTCGACAATGGTGACTCTCCGTTGAGTTGAATCAGTCACCGCTTGGCCCGATTCTTGGCGGAAGCATTCCTCATGCGAATGCCCATCAAGGATCGGGCTTTCTCTTTAATGACCGCCGGTCACGCATGTAAGAGGAACCGCGCGAGTTGACGCGGTGCGTTCATCAGGACTTCCGGAAGCAGAAAGTCGATCTGTTTTGTGAAACCGGTTTCGTTTGTAGGTCGGCTGCCTGGATCCACCCATAAGGGGTGGTTTGTGATGCTTGGGCCGTCGGGGATTCCGGCAATTGTGTTAAAAATGAGCGATGGAAGCAGCCGGAGCATTGAGCGATTGTGATTAATGAGCATTCTATAGGCTTTGGTGGCCGCTGACGGTGGCCTGACGTTATTTCTTATCTGCAGGCAGCGATCTCGGGACCGGTCAAGAGTCGGTGCCTTGTGAGTTCGGGTCTGCATTCAGAGTTCAGCTTCGGTCGTCTTGTCGATCAGCTCAAACCTCTCTTGGCGACGCCGTGGCATTGTTTCTGAAAGTCTTTCTCGCTTGATGTTTTGCGGAGCAGTAGCAGTGAAGTTTTTTGACCTTCGTTTGACTCGTGTGGTTGCTTTGGCCGGTGTGGTTGCATTGGTGGGTTGCCAGGGTTCGTCGCAGCCCGAGGCCACCTCGACCGACGAGTTGACTCAGTTCCTCAATGACAACCCGGAATTGAAAGAACCAAAGGAAGACGTGCCTGCATCGGATCCGACCAAAGCAGATTGAGTTTCTGGTGCTTGGCAAATGTTGAGCTGAGACTCCTTCGGTTTGGTTTTCTTCTTACAACGACTTTTCCTTACAAGGACTTTTTCATGACAACTCGAATGAAACACCGCGGGTTCACGCTCGTGGAGCTGTTGGTGGTGATCGCCATCATCGGTGTCTTGGTGGGCTTGCTGTTGCCCGCCGTTCAGGCTGCACGCGAAGCCGCTCGACGGATGAGTTGCAGCAACAACTTTAAACAAATCGGATTGGCAATCCACAACTACCACTCGGCATACAACGCGATGCCGAAGCATGGTTCGGGGACGTTCACGCAGTATCCACCCGACACTGGAATCAATCCTCCCGGTGGAAATCGATGTGACCTGTCAGCACTCGTGGGCATCCTGCCGTTCATTGAACAGCAAGGTTTGTGGGAGGTGATCAGCAATCCGACGGACACTGGATTCCAAGCGATGGGGCCGTGGCCCAACCGCCAATTGGCCGACCATGCTGCGGTTCCCTACGATCCATGGCTAACCAACCTGCCAAGCTTTCGTTGTCCCAGCGATCCCGGAGTCGGTTTGCCGGCCCATGGGCGAACCAACTATGCAGTTTGCTTGGGGGACTCGGGAACGTTGTGTGACGTGGGTGACACCGCGGACAACGGAACCAGTCGTGGTTTGCGTGTCTATCAACAGAGTGCTTGCCGAGGCGCCTTCATCCCTCGGACTCAAACCAAGTTTCGCGCCATCTTAGATGGACTATCCAACACGATCGCGATGGGCGAGATCATCACGGACTTGGGTGACTACGACAAACGTTCGCATGCGGTTGATAGTCCCGTCGAAGTTTGGCGTGAGAACAATGCGTTGTCGTGTCGCCAATACATCGATACCGATCGTCCACAGTTTTGGCGAAACGATGGTAGCACGCCGTTCACCGGAGACGCTGAGCAACGCCGAGGTTTCAAATGGGCGTTGGCTCGACCGTTGTACACCGGGTTTGTCACGGTGCTGGCACCCAACGATGAGCTTTGTTTTCAAGGCAACCAAGAACGGGAAGGTGATGTCACGCCGAGCAGTCGCCACCAGGGTGGAGTCCACGTCTTGATGTGCGACGGTGCGGTGAAGTTCATCACCGATTCTATCGAGGCCGGCAACAGCAACAGTGCCCAAGTTCGACACGGCAGTGGTTTCTTGGCCCCCGGTTCTCAATCGCCGTTTGGGGTTTGGGGTGCCTTGGGAACCCGTGCCGCAAAAGAAGTGATTGACACGGAATTCTGATTCGTCACCAGGTCGTTCTGACCTGATGCAGAAACCCTACGGCTGGCATTCGCGGTGAAATGCAATCACCGCGGTGTCAGCGTTGAGGTTGGGATCGTTGTCCGGCTCGATGCGAAGCCGTTCCCCGACGTCCCAGTAGATCTCTTGGTCCACCACCACGTTCATCTGTTCGAGCAATTCGCGAACGTCTGCGATCGTGGGAAATCGACGGTTGGGTGTGTTGTGCCAATCAAAGTCGAACTCGCCTGGGGCTTTCGGTGATCGTCCGTGTGTGACGTAATGATCGCGAAGTTTTCGGTAGGCGAAGTTTGGGAAGCTGATGATGGCATGACGTCCAACGCGAAGCATCTCGTTGAGAAGCTCCACCACGTTTTGCACGGCTTGTAGCGTGGCGTTGAGAATCACGTAGTCGAATTGGTTGTCGATGAAGGCCGGCAAACCATCGTTCAGGTCGTAGTCGATCACATCAATGCCACGCATGGCGGTCGCCAAGATGTTTCCTTGAGCGACTTCGACGCCCATCAAACGATGTCCCGGTGTCACGTGTCGGTCACGAATGGCGGCGAGCAAGTCGCCGTTGCCGCAACCAAGATCCAGGACGCTCGATCCAGCCGGGATGATGTTCAAAATGGATTCTTCGTCGACGCCAAGCGTGTTCTGCGTGGCGACGGCCGGATGAGTTTCCGTTTCTCGCAAACGCTCGCGAATCAACGGACCGTAAGTCGCGATATCCTTTGCGATCAGGAACGCATCATGTCCGGCGTTGGTCGTGATTTCCGCGTAGGTGACTCGTTTGTCGAGTGCGGTGAGTGCGTTGACGATGTCGCGAGACTGCGCCGGTGGAAACAACCAATCGCTGCTGAAGCTAACAACTAGAAAATCGCAGGTCGCCTCATCAAAGGTTTCCATTAACTTCAGTCGCGTACCGCCCAGATCAAATAGGTCCATGGCCATGGACAGCGTCACGTAGCTGTTGGCATCGAACCGCGTGGTGAACTTTTGGCCTTGGTGAGCCAAGTAAGAACCGATGCTGAAGCGTTGTTCGAACTGCGAAGCGATCTGCCGTGGATCATGTCGATCAGGATCAAACTTGGCCTCCATCGCCTCCACCGATAGGTAGGTGATGTGGCCAAGCATTCGAGCGATGGCCAATCCGGTGTCGGGGCGTTGAGGTTGGTCGTAGTACTGCCCGCCGGCGAAGTGCGGGTCGGTTTGAATCGCGTTACGTGCAATGACATCGAAGCCAAGCGATTGACTGTTCAGTCGCGGCGATGTGGCGATCGCGACGCAGGTGTGTGTGGAATCGGGATAGCGATTGACCCACTGCAAAGCTTGATGGCCACCCAACGATCCGCCCACGATGGCTCGCCATTTGGTGATACCAAGATGATCGGCCAGTCGTTTTTGAACTTCGACAATGTCGCCGATGGTGATCCGAGGGAAACTGGCGCCGTAGGGTTTGGCATCCGTGGACGTGGGGTCCGTGTCGCCGGGACCGGTGCTGCCGCGACAACCGCCCAATACGTTCGGGCAAACCACGAAAAAACGATCGGTGTCGATGGGAAGCCCGGGACCGATCAGTCCATCCCACCATCCCGGTTGATCATCCGGTGCATGGCGAGCGGCGTGCGAGTCACCCGAGACCGCGTGGCAAACCAAAATCGCGTTGGAGGCATCTTGGTCGAGAGTGCCCCAGGTCTCGTAGCAGCAACGGACCTCAGGGAGATTGCCGCCTCGTTCCAAACGAAGCGGTTCGTCGAAGGTCACATACTTTGCGTGTGCCAGGGGCGCATCCGTCCGAACATCATCGGTGCTGGAAAGATCGTGTTGGTTTGGCTCGCCCATAAACTCGTCGTTCTCGAAGCGTGTCAGCAGCGGAGTTCCCGATGGGGCTCGTTTGCGACGGATGTCGTCTCTGGCTTCATGAGAACCTAGTCAAAAGATTGAGGCGAGGCGGTGTGAACCGTTTTCAGTTCACTCGCCCGCCGGATAATACGTCCGGGCGATCGATTGTGCAGTCTGGACGTTCAGTGTCGTTGCCAGGCGGCGTTGTCCGGATTCGTTTTCCGGGTTCGTTGGCCGGTGGACCCAGACAGGCTCTCGCTTGGCCTTGGCCGATCGCGGGTGCTACGCGGTGGCAGCGGCGAGGGCTTGTTTCAGGTCGTCCAGGATGTCGTCGATGTCTTCGATTCCGACCGAGACGCGAATGTATTCTGGGCTGACGCCGGCACGACGTTGTTCGTCTTCGGACAACTGTTGGTGCGTGGTGCTGGCGGGGTGAATGACCAAGGTTTTGGCGTCACCGATGTTGGCCAGGTGCGAGCACAGTTGGCAGGAGTTGATGAACTTCTTGCCAGCTTCCATGCCGCCTTTGATGCCGAAGCCGAGGATGGCGCCTTTGCCCTCCGGCAGATACTTCTCTGCCATTGCGTTGTGAGCGTGTGACTTCAGACCGGGATAGTTGACCCATTCAACCGCTTCGTGACCTTCCAAGAACTCAGCCACCTTCATTGCGTTTTCGCAGTGACGAGGCATGCGGAGGTGCAGTGTTTCCAAACCTTGCAGGAACAGGAACGCGGCAAATGGGCTCATCGCGGCACCGGTGTCTCGCAACCAGTGCGTTCGGATGTGAACGTTGTAGGCGATGTTGCCCATGCCACGCAGGTGCTCTTCGAAAACGGCTCCGTGATACGAAGGGCTGGGGCCGCAGAACTCAGGCCACTTTTCAGGCTGGTCCGCCCACTTGAAGTTGCCGCTGTCGACGATGCATCCACCGATGTGCGTTCCGTGTCCGCCGAGGAACTTGGTCGTGCTGTAAATCACGATGTCGATGCCATGCTCGATCGGACGCAACAAATAAGGCGTCATCACGGTGTTGTCGCAAAGGACGGGGATTGCACCGTGAGGTGCCGAGTGGGCCGCGTCGGCGATGGCTTTGAAGTCCGGCACATCGTTCTTTGGGTTGCCGATGCTCTCCATGTAGACCAGGCGAGTGTTCTCATCGACCAGTTCGTGAATCTTTTCAGGCTCGTTGGGATCGAAGAAGCGAACTTCAATGCCCAGGTTCTTCAGGGTTTGCGTGAAAAGGGTCCATGTTCCGCCATACAGCGAGGTGCTGCTGACGATGTTTTGGCCGCTGTGAGCGATCGCCAAAACGGCTGCGGTGATGGCGGCTTGTCCGGAAGCAAAGCACAGTCCGGTGGCTCCGCCATCCAGAGCCGCGATTCGTTTTTCCAGCACATCAACCGTGGGGTTCATCAAACGGCTGTAGATGTTTCCAAATTCAGCCAAGCCAAACAAATTGGCTGCATGATCCGTGCTGTCGAACTGATAGCTAGTCGTGGCGTAAATCGGCACCGCGCGACTTTTGGTCGTGGGGTCGGCGACTTGTCCAGCGTGAAGTGCACGGGTGGCCAGACGATGATTTTGGGTCGGATCGGCGGACATGCAAAAACTCGATCGGGGATGGTTTGGAAATGAAAGTTGCTGTGGGAAGAACGCAGCAGGCTAACAAATCGAACAGGAATTGTCGCCAGCCAGCTTGATCAGGCGTTCAGCTCCTCGGCGGAGCGTCTCATCGTCGGCGGCGAAGCTGACGCGGAAATGAGAATCCTGGTCGCTGAAGATATTGCCGGGGATAATCAGCACACCGTCCTCGATGGCTCGTTCCACAAAGGCGGAGCCCGTTTCACCTGCGGGAGCCTTGGGGAACAGGTAAAACGCGCCACCGGGGCTGGTCAATTCAAAGTGCGGGGATAACTGCTGCACCATGAAGTCGCGTTTGCGACGGTAATCGTCGATGTGTCCGTCCAAGGAAACCTCCATGGCTCGCAGCGCGCCCCATTGAGCGGGCTGAGGCGAACACACGAAAGAATACTGCTGGATCTTCAGCATCGTGGAGATGATTTCGGGTGGTCCGTGGACGTAGCCGACCCGCCATCCCGTCATCGCGTGCGATTTGCTGAACCCGTCGATCACGATCGTGTCCGGGTTGTGACTGGCCGGCGAAGCAAAATCGCCGTCGTAGTAGAACCAGCTGTAAATCTCGTCCGAGAGCAACGCGACGTTGTGTTTCGCGGCCAAGTCGGCGACGTCTCGCAGGTCGTCTTCGGTCGCGGTGACACCCGTTGGGTTGGCCGGGCTGTTGACCAAAATCATCTTGGTCTTGGGAGTGATGGCCGCTTCGATTTTGGCCGGATCCAGCCGAAAGTCGGGGTAAGAGTTGACCTTCACCGGGACTCCGCCGCACAGACGAACCAGTGCCGGATACATCACAAAATATGGGTCCAGAAAGATGACCTCGTCGCCCGGATTGATCATCGACAACATGGACAGGACCAAGCCGCCCGAAGTGCCACTGCTGATGAACACGTCGCGATCTTGGCCGGGGTACTTGGTCCGCACTTCAGCCAACAATCGTTCGCGAAGGGGAGCGATGCCTTGCGTGGGGGAGTACGCGTTTTTACCGCTGCGAATCGCATCGACCGTCGCGTCTTGGATCACTTCCGGGACATCAAAATCCGGTTGCCCAATCGACAGATTGATCGGATCCTTTAGCTTGGCGGCCAAGTCGAAGACTTTGCGAATTCCGCTGCTGTCAAACGACGTGGTCCGATCGGCGATCCAAGGATGCATGTTGACTCACTGCAAGTAGAAGGAACGTGGTGCAGTTACCCCAGATCGACCGTTGGCGGCGAAATGCGGGGGTGAATTTTACTCGGTGGGTTGCCCAGGATATCATCCGTGCGGGGCTTCGATAGCCGCCGATTCGTATCCAATTTCCTGTCGCGAACCGCTTCGCTGAACAATGATGTTTTCCGATCGCAAAGACGAACGAGTCCATGGGTGAACTTCGGTTGGTCGAACCCGTGGTGCGTTTTTGTGCCGTGATTTCTCGGCATGAGTCGGCTCGCCAGTGGGCCAAGCAGCGTTTGGCGGGCCGCTGGGGCGAACTGGCCGAAACCGGACCCCCCTGCCCTTTCGAGGCTGGCGGTTTTTACGAGCACGAAATGGGCGATGGACTGGTCAAAGAATTGGTGGCGATCACAGCGTTTGCCGACCCGGGTGGTTTGGCGGATTGGAAAACCGAGACGAATCAGTGGGAAGCCGAATTCGCGGAGGAGTTCGACGGGGCCGAATCCAGGCCATTGAATTTGGACCCGGGATACGTCAGCCAGGCTAAGTTGGTGCTGGCGACGATCAAAGACCGAGATCATCGGATTTATTTGCGAGAGGGGATCTTCGCCGAGGTCACGTTGAACTACGTTGGCAAACGCTGGATCCATCACCGGTGGAGCTACCCGGATTACCGCAGCGACGCGGTCGCGAATTTCGCGGCGGATTGCCGGGCCCGCTTACGCGAACATTTGAAGGCCACCGGCGGTTTTCGCGTGGGGAGAAAGTAGCTGGTGCGAAGTCGCTGCTTGGCGTCAGGGCGACCGTCTGGACGAGTTGCCAGTTGATGATGGAGGCGAAAACCCAGGTTTCAACCAAGATCTGCCGCGAAGCCAACGAGCAGCGAAACGAGCAGCGAACAAATCAGCGGAAACCGCGGCGGATCGGCAAACCAAAACGGACGGTCTCGCGTAGCAGCCTGACCGAAGGTTCATTTCGTACTTTTCTCGACACGAGTCGCCAAGCATGATTGCTGGGTCTGCTATTTCACTGATGTCCGATTTCGCCGGTTTTGGATCGGAGATGCTGCCGCTGGCCCAGGTGGGTAAATGGCTGCCCGTGTTCGTGACACCCATTTGGGTTCTGTCGATTGGCCTGTTGCTGGGCGTGGTGGCGACCGCTGTTGTTCACGGAATTCTCAGCATCCTGTCGTTCATTCCCGGGTTGGGAAATTTGGCTGACGATCCAAAACGCGGTGTGACGTTCTCGTTGATCGCGGGGGTGATCTTTTCCGGGATTCTGTGTTTCTTTTACGTGCCCCAAGGCGGTGAAAACGGCCAGTTGCTGTTCCTGCCTCTGGTCACTTTAGGAATGATCCTGGGGTTCGGCCTGATCTACGGCATGTGGCACCGGACTCGGGCGGAATGGTTGTCGATCCTGGGCGAGGGCGTGATTCCCTACATCTTGGGAACACTGGGCTTGTTCGCCGTGATCGGTTTGGGATCCAGCCCCTTTGTCGAAAAGCCAATGGCGATCTTGGAAAGCATCCCGGCGGTGAATTTGGTCGGTGATGGGACTGTGGTGGAAGTCGCGATGATTGAACCATCGGAAGACCCAGACACGCCGCAGTTTTTGCCTGCGGACATCGCATACAACTTTCGCAACGTTGCTGAGTTGCGAATTGAAAGCGACAAAAAAGTCTTTCTGGCCGATTCGGACAAAGCCGAAGCGTTCAGCCGAGCACCCATTGAGCTGAACCCCGGCAGCACCGAAGCGATCACTTACAAATACGAAGATCGGGAGCAACCACCGATTCCCGGTGACCCGTCCAAGTTGCACATCTACAACCAAGAAATTGACACCGCGCGAGTGGTGTTCACGTTCAAGAACTTGCCCCAAGTGCCGCAAGCGTCTTCGATCGTATTCACGGCCGTGGCGTTCTTCTTGACCATGACCGGGTTCATGGCACTACGCCAAGCGGCGCCTCGTGTTTGGGCGTTGGCGTTATCAACGGCAAAGAACGAGATGGCACAGCCGCTTTATCTTTTGCTGCTCGCGATCGGTATCTTTGCCGTGTTGCTGTTTGGAATCTTCCCGTTCAACACTCTCGGCGACGACATTCGCCTGCTGAAGGACAGCGGCGTGACCATGATCATGGTCCTGGGCATGCTGTTGGCGGTATGGAGTGCCGGGACATCGGTCAGTGACGAGATCGATGGACGGACCGCGTTGACGGTGCTCAGTAAACCGGTTAGTCGACGTTCGTTCATCTTAGGGAAATACACCGGCATCATGCTGGCCGTGCTGGTTCTGTTCGTGATCTTGGCTGCGGTGCTGTTGGTGGTTCTTTCTTACAAGCCAATTTACGACGCTCGCGAAACCAGCCAGCAGCAACCGCCGTGGCAAGTGGGCCACGAAGAGATCATCACCACGTTGCCAATCCTCGGTCTGTACTTCATGGAAACGATGGCGATTGGCGGGATCGCGGTGGCTCTGGCGACTCGTTTGCCATTGCTCGCGAACTTCATCACCTGTTTCGCGATTTACGTCGTTGGCAACTTGCTGAGCCCGTTGGTGGCTTCTGCGAGAGAAAACACCGAGCTGGTCGGATTCGTTGGTAAACTGATAGCCGTGGTGGTACCCAATTTGAACTCGTTCAATGTCCAGGCGGCGGTGGACGCTGGAAATGCGATCCCCCTGATCTACCTGGCGGCGGCGTTCAACTATCTTGTGGTGTTTGTCGTCGCTATCTGGATGGTTGCGATGTTGTTGTTCGAGGATCGCGATTTGGCTTGATTGCCGCATCTGTTGCAGGAAAACTCGGTCACGAGAATCCTAGGCCGGTCGTGACGGATCTTCGATCGCAACAAACGCGGTCGGGATGACAAACGAACGGTGGCTTGATTTTCAACGAGGCTCGCAACGGTGAATCGCTTTTCCAGTCTGAAACAACCTCGCCGCGAACCGGAGGCGGCTGGTGCACCGTTGCACTTGGTGTGGGCGGCGATCGCGGGATTGATCATTCCGGTCCTGATCTTGGTCTTCGGCATCATTGCGGTGCTGGTCGATGAAGGGACCGGGCTGAACCAGTCTCCGGTGCGACTCGGCACGCATTTGGCCGTGCCCTTGCCGGCGGCTTTCTTGGCACAAGGCAAAGTGGTTCAGCTGTTCAGCTTGGTCTTTGCTTCGCTATTGATCGCGATGGTGTTCTGCATGGCGGTCTGGCTGCATCGGCGTTCGGCCGATCGACGCGCGCGACGCGTGATCAAGATGTTGCACACTCGAACACTGAAACAGAGTCTGCGTCGGGCAGAGGTCGAAGGTGCCGCGGCGCAACGCGAACGAGCCCGATTGATCATCGGACGACACCTTCCAGAAGTCGGACGCGGGCTTTCGCTTTGGTATCGATCGATCCCACGAAGCGTGTTGATGTTGATTGGCTGCGTGACATTGGCTCTGCTCGTCAATGTTTGGTTGGCAATCCTTGCCGTGATCAGTGGCGTCGCCTTGTGGCGTTTGTATGCCAAACTTCGCAACCCGGATTGGCTCGAGCTGTCACGTTTTGAGATCCCGCAAATTCGTGATCGGTTGATTGGTTTGATTGGCGACGCGCCCATGATGGCTCGTCTGCAAGCTGGCGGTTTGGCCGACCAGGCGTACCAAGCGGAGCTCGAGGCGCTGGACCGCCGTATCGCGGGTGATGACGCGCGGCGCGGTCGACTGTGGCCATTGATGATGATGGCCGGTGGCATCGCGATTGGTGTGATGTTGCTGGGACTGGGATTGAACACCCTGCAAGGCGAACAAGGTTTGAGTTTGCCATCGGCATTGGTTTTGGGGTTGGCTCTGACGGGTGCGGCGCTGGCCGCGGCGCGATTGAGCGAGTTGAATCGGCAGCTTCGACGCAGCAGCAAAGCGTGCGAATCGGTCTACCTGTATTTGCAGCCCAACAGCGAAGTGTCACCGAGTGAGCAACGTGTCGGTTTGGGTGGTTTACGTGATTGCGTGACGATGGAGGATGTTTCGCTACAAGACTCCTCAGGCAAACCGATCTTGAAGGACCTCAGTCTTTCGTTGCGACCAAAATCGCTCGTTGCTTTCCTTGGAACCGAAGATGTTTCGACGCGAGCTTTGCTGGAGCTGTTGATGGGGTTTGGCCGACCTCATCGTGGCAAGGTGCAGATCGACGGGATCTCGCTGCTGGATGTTCATCCTCAGGCGCTGGCTAAGAACGTCATGTGGATTGGTCCTGATGGCCCGCTCTGGGATGGGACTTTGCGAGAGAACCTGATGGCCGGTGTGGACCGAAGTGTCGACAACCGCGATATGGTCGAAACGTTGGAGCGTTTGGGGATCTACGAACGCATCACGCGTCTGCCCGACGGTTTGGAAACGATGATCGAACCTGGGGCTAACTTGGGATCGACGGATGATTCTGATTCCTTGGGAACGGATCTGCGGTACGCGGTGGGGATCGCTCGCGCGATGTTGCATCGCCCGCCCATCGTGCTGGCGAAAGAGCCTCCTGCCCCGACGGAACATGTCAACGAGGACCCGTGTCTGAATGCTTTGCGTGATTTGGCGGATGCCGGTTCGTTGGTGGTCGTGTTGCCACACCGTTTGAAGACGTTACGTTCTTGTGATCGTGTGATGTTGCTCAATGGGCCAAATTTGGTTGGCGAAGGCCGCCACACGGAATTGCTAAACAGCAGTGATTTGTATCGCCACCTGAACTATCTGTTGTTCAATCCCTACCGACACCGAAGCCCATCCTGAGAGAGGCGTGTGAGCCAAGCCAGCACGGACGAAGAGCAGACCCCAGACGACGTCTTTCGAACCGCTGTGATGGTCGAAGCGGGGCTCGGCGCACTGGCGCTGGTTCTCGGGTATTTTCTCGGCCCCAGTGCGCGTGATTTGGTTCCGCCGCTGAGCGAAGGATCCATGTCGGCGGTCGTGGGTGGCATTGGTTTGGGCATCGTTGCGACGATTCCGTTGCTTCTATTTGTTGCTGTGCTTCGGCGGATCAAGCATCCGGCCATCGAAGAGCTCGACAAGCTAAGCGATCATCCGATGATCGGGCTGATGTTGAAGCTCAACGCGTGGGAGCTGTTCGCAATCAGTCTCTGTGCGGGCGTCGGTGAAGAACTGCTTTTTCGCGGATGGTTGATGCCGTGGTTGGCGGGCGATGCGGTTGTCTTGGCGCCGGATCTGGAAGCCCCTTCGCGATGGTGGGCCTACGGTGGATGGCTGGGTGATCTGCCAAACAGTGTCACCGCCTTTGCTTGGCCAGAAGACACTTTGACGCAGTGGTGGTCTCGTGTTGGTGGCTGGGAATTGACTGCCGCTTGGTTGGTTTCTTCCTTCGCATTTGGAATGTTTCATCCCATTACCAAGCTTTACATCGCGATCACCGCACTGATGGGTCTGTACTTTGGCGTGTTGTTGATCATGACTGGAAACCTTTTAATTCCGATCACGGCACATGCTCTTTACGACGCGGTTCAGCTTTGGGGAGCTGGTCGTTCCGGCAACCACTCCGGTGAGGACGACGAGAAGTCGAGCCAAAGCTGATCCAACGTCGACGCCGTGGTTGAAAGGGTGAGGACACGTCTGGGGTGGCTTGGGGCAAGTCGACCGTGCGTTGATGAAAGGCCCAACGCATCGGCCCCGTTAGCGGTTGCCATCCGAAGAACAGTTTCGGGGGCAATGTCTTGACGATGCCGGAGCAGGTGCTGGACCTCGCCCCAAAGGTTGAGGTCTGGGTTGCTTGCGCGAGAGTCGGTTCCCAAAGCGACCTTCACACCCGCATCGATTAGTTCAGAAACGGGGTGTGGAGCATGTCCAAAAAACGCATGTGTCCGCGGGCAGTAGACCACGCTGCAATGCTCGAATTCCGCCAGCGTCTCGATCTCGTTCGTGCGAAGATCGTTGCCGTGAACGATCAGTGATCGAGGGGCTTGAGCAAGCAACCGGATCAGATCTGAAATGGGATCACGGCTCGGCCAGGGAAAGTGTTGTTCAGGTTGGAGTCCCATCGATTGCAGTGATTCAGCAAACGGTCCCCTGCCGCTTTGCAGCAACTCTCGCTCGGCTGGCGACTCGGCCACATGCATCGCCAGCGGCTGGTTGTGCTCTTGCGCGTGCCGGACACAGCGTTCAATTAACAAGAGAGGTGTCGAATACGGAGCATGCGGGCTGATCCCGGAAAGAGCGTTCGCATGGCTGCTCGCGGCAGTATGCATCTCCGCTTGTGAAACGCGTTCGTTGCCGCGTTCGTCGCTGAGTCCAAGCACCTCCGCGAAAGAGATCGTGTCTGCAAAGAATTCGTGAATGGGAGGAGTCGCGATGTCGGCGATGAGCCCGGTCCCGGAACCGCTGGCTTCCGCGTGTCCCGTTTTCATTCGTGTGAGTCGAGCTTCATTGCTGACGGAGATTCGAGCCGCAACGACCTCCCGGATCCATTTGGCCAACTCCATGCCGGGCTCGCCAATTGGTTTTTCGAGGTCGCTGAATTCGAGGTGGGTATGCGCATTGACCAGACCAGGCAAGACCGCGACATCGCCAAGTTCGTTCAATGGGCCTTCAACGAATGCTTCACGGAATGGTCCGATCCGCTGAATGACGCCGTCGCAAGTAACCATGATTCCATCGCTGATCGGGGGCGATTCGATGGGCAAGATCCAACGGGCGCGATAGGTTTGATGCGTGGCTTGGGACAAGGTAATTGAGATGGATGTAGGCAGAGAACCAAAGAGTCGCGGCAAATGGTCGGAAGAGCCTCGGCAACTCGACGAATCATTTTATGATCGCTCCCCGGCCATCGTTGCACGCGAATTGATCGGCTGCGGATTCGCGAGACGAGTCGATGGTGAATGGTTGGGCGGGTGGATCGTTGAGACCGAAGCCTACCTGTCTCGGCGAGACGCCGCGAGTCATAGTGCTCGCGGGATGACGCCGGGTAACGCATCCATGTTTGGTCCTCCGGGAACGCTCTATGTTTACCCGATTCATGCGAAACACTGTGTCAACTTGGTGACGGAGGGGCACGGGGTGGGATCCGCGGTGTTGATTCGTGCGATCGAGCCGGTTTGGGGCGTGCAACGTTTGATGACAAATCGGCGTCAGACCGATTTCTCTGATCGCACCAAAACTCAGCTCACGACGGGGCCAGGCCGGCTTTGCCAAGCGATGCAGATTGACCGTAGATGCGACGGCAAGTTGCCGCAAAAGGATGCAAATTGGCAGGTCTTTCAAAAAGTTCCCGTCGCAGCCAATCGCATCTCGAAAACAGCCCGAATCGGAGTGTCGCAGTCCGCCGAACGCAAGTTGCGTTTCTTCTTGGACGGAAACCGATTTGTCAGTGGCTTGGCACGGCAACACCGCCGGCCCAGGCGGGATTCCATCGAGGCTGAATTCGGTACACTGCCGTTCCCTTTCGGGTGAACCCGTTCCGGGCATTTTTAAGACCGCACATTCGACTAACCAGCACAGCATGTCCAACCCTTCCGCCACCGAAGAGCACGTCCTCGTCATTCCCGTCACCTTGATTGAATCCATCGGGCAATTGGAAGGCTTTGAGCGAGACGTGGATCGGTTCCTGCAACCAATTCTGGCCAGTGATGAATTGTCTTATCGACCACGCGGGGCCATGGAGTCGGATCCGAGCTTCAAGCAGTTGATTCCCTACGTGGTGATGCAGTGGACGGACCCGGCCGATGGAGCCGTGAAGTGGTTTCAGTACACCCGCGGCGGTGGATCGGGCGAGACTCGCTTGCATGCTAAACGTAGCATTGGTGTGGGTGGACACATCAGCCAAGAAGACGCTGGTGGCGAAGAAGATCCCTACACCATTGGCATGCGTCGTGAATTGGAAGAAGAGGTGACGATTGGATCACCCTATGTCGATCAGCGAGAAGGATTGCTGTACGACCCGAGCAACGAAGTCGGGCGTGTCCATCTCGGTGTCGTGCACCGATTCATCTTGGAACAGCCCCATGTGTCCAGCAACGAAGCCGAACTCGCCGAAGGGCAATTCGTCTCCATCGAAAAGCTTCGCCAAGACAGAGACCAGTTGGAAACTTGGAGCCAACTCACGCTCGATGCATTGTTTCCTGCATGATTCTTTGTGGGACTCGACGCCTTCTTCGGCCTATCGAGTGCCCGGGAGCATTGAGTGATCGCCGCGGGCGAATGATATGAACCATCCGCCACACGACGATTCCTTATTGGAACGTCTCTATTCGCCCTCGTAGCCTTCGGTCATGGCATCGGCTTCAGCGAGAGCTGCTTCGTAGTCGGCCAATGCCTGCGCGTCGGCATCGCTAGCGACGTTGCTCGTTCCTTCCGAGCCACAGCCCGCGAATAGTCCGGCTAACGCGAGGAATGTAAAAGTGATGATCCAGTTTTTCATGTCCAAGTTCTTTCTGTCTTCGTAGGGCAATTGGATGGTGGAAATTGAGATCCGAATGAACCGACGGCAAGTTGTTGGCCAGGGGCGATTCGAGACACATCAAAAAAACGACCTCGATCATGCAGATCGAGGTCGTCAATCTCAAATCAAAGTTTGGCGACTAGAATTCGCCATCGATGACTTCTTTGGCAGCACGCGATCCAAGCGCACCCCACAAACCGTAGGGGCTCTTGGTTCCGGCGGTAGGCGATCCGGCACGATCGGAGACTTGAGGAGCGTTCTTATTGCCCGCCTCAATCGAGTCCGTGATGAACTTCACCGCTCCGTCACCCATCAGCACATGAACGCCACCTTGGTGTCGACTCGATGGTGGTGACACCACATCACGGTGATCAGAACCTTCCGAACAGAGCTGGGAGTTTGGTGCCAAGATGGTTGTCATTTGGGTGTAGGGTGGCATGTAATCGTGCCAGCGATAGCCTCGGCCCCAAACCGTCGATTTCGTGATCGAACTGGTCCAAAACTGTGGTCGCTCTGGATCGATATAGGGCTCAGCATACGAGGGATCTAAACGACACTGATTTTTCTCGTTTGGTGCGGCGTGAGCACCGGTGTTGGTAGCGACGGTGGTCCGCTTGTCGTTGTCACCGAGGTCCGTTGTGATTTCACCGCACATGATGGTGTTCGATAAACCATCCAACGTGTCTCGGAACTTCATCTGACGACCGGTGACAAACATGCCGCGATGAGAGGCACTCGAAGCGTTGGCATGCGCCGTGTCTGAAATGTAAGGCAAGCGGCCGCCCTCGCTGACCTCATCCACGTCGAGATAAGAATCCCGTGAATAGACAGCGGAGTCACCGTGGCAAGCCGCGTAGTTCGTTCGCCCGAGCGAGGGCAGGCCTTTGCCCGGATCACTTGGGCAACGCAGCGTTGCCAACTCGGTTGCCCATGGTGGGTATTGGACGCGGTCAGGGTGAGGTCCCATGGACTGCCAAGATGGACTGCGGACACTGCCGTCCGAGTTCACTGCCAGCGGATTGGAGATTTGTTCCCAGAGTCCTTGTTGCTCCAAGAAAGGAGTGATGCCCACCAAGAACGAAAGCCGCATATTCGACGAAATGTCGCCGTTCGGATTGGTGTCCCAGGGATCTCGACCTCCGACTGCGTACGTGCCGCTTCCTTGTACGGGAAGGTTGTTGTAGGCGGAGTGGTAGTTGTGAACGGCTAGGCCAATTTGCTTGAAATTGTTGCTGCAGCTCATGCGGCGAGCTGCTTCCCGCGCCGCTTGCACCGCCGGCAACAGCAGCCCCACCAATACACCAATGATGGCAATGACCACCAAAAGTTCCACCAATGTAAATCCTTGGTGGCGTTCGAAACGTTTGTTCATGTAGTCCTCTGCGAAAATCTGTTTTCCGATAAATGGCACATGCAGCGATTGATACAGGTAAAAGACACTTGGCTAGGAAGCACGCACGTCAGCCTGGCGGTCAGTTTGGGCATCATCGGATAACGAGGAATCGCCGAACTTCCTGCGACATTGAAGGTGCGTTCGCGACCGCTACTGCAAACTCAATGGATTAACACCTGCTCAGATTGAAGGTGTCGGCCGATTTCGGAAAAACAGAATTTTTGGTCCTTTCTGGGCTCGCGTTTTCCCGGGTGGGTCTGGGTGCAACGTCGATTGGGGGTGTGAAGGCATTGGGCCAGACGTGAAAAGCATCAGCCTTTCCGATTTTGCTCCTGTTGCAAAATTCCGCGTTCAATTACGCTTCTGGGCCACAGAAGCCGACGGTCAAAACTTCGCGGACTGATCGGCTTATCTGCGACAGGTCTTCAGTGTGATCCTCTCTGCAAATCATCGAGAGGCTACCCAGTCCGCCGTCCACCCAACGGGTGGTGTGAAGCGGATTCTTTCAAGTGAATGAGAAGCGGCGTCGCGGTTGTGTCGGAACGCAACGGTTGCCAGCCAGCAAGGCACGGCAGCTCAAGGGAATGAAGAATCCCTGCCCTTCGATTTGGGTCGCGTTCCATCCTTACCCATTCTGCCGTGACCTCACCGACTGCGTGTGCGCAGCCTGGTTGCGGCTGCCTTTTAACCGCACGAGTCACCCCATGTTTGAACGCACCGCTTCCGATGAATCGGCCCAAACGCAAACCCCAACTGAGCAATCTCAGCCATCCGACGTCGACACCTACCAGATGTCGACCGCCGAAGCTCCCGTGGAGCCCAACGGCGATTGGGCTTCGCAATACGCGGACCCCGTGATCGACCCCGCAGCGACCACGAATCCAACGGTCGACGAAACGCTGTTGTACTACCAAGCCGATTGTGCAGGCGAGCCAACGGCAGAGGGCGTCAACAGTGCCTCAGATTCAACCTCGGAACCCGTGACCTCAAGCGAGACGGAGCCATTCGCGGACGCGACTGAGACACCGAGGGTCGAAACACCGACGCCCGAATTGTCTCACGAGCCTGTGGAAACGGAGCCCGTTGTCGAGGCACCGCAAACGCACGTCGTTGATCCGCCAGAGGTCGTTGAAGAACCAACCGCCAGCACACGACCACCGGCACCTGCCGAACCTGTCTCGACCCAACCCGTCGCAGCCGCACCTGTTGCGAGCGAGCCTGTTTCGACCGAGCCCGTCTCAACCGAGCCACTGTTCCGTGACTTGGATCTTCGTGATGAAGTGAAACGGGCCGTGGCCGAAGCCGGCTATGACAAACCAACTCCGATTCAGGCTGAGATCATCCCCTACATGCTGGATGGTCGCGACGTGTTGGCTCAGTCGCAAACTGGAACGGGAAAGACGGCGGCGTTTGCATTGCCCATTCTTTCTCGAATTGACATGGGACGCCGCAAACCGCAGGTGCTGGTTTTGGCGCCGACTCGTGAGTTGGCGGTCCAAGTCGCTCGGTCGTTCACCAAGTACGGTGCGAAATTGGACGGTTTCGAAACCGCCGCCATCTACGGCGGCCAGGACTACGAACCGCAACTGCGACAGCTTCGTCGTGGTGTTCAAGTGGTGGTGGGAACGCCCGGTCGAGTGATCGATCACGTGAACCGCGGTACATTGGACCTCAGTAGCTTGGACTGTTTGGTCCTGGACGAAGCCGATGAAATGCTCAACATGGGATTTTTGGAGGACGTGCAGTTCGTCCTGGAAAAGGCACCGGATGAATGTCAGGTGGCTTTGTTCTCTGCAACGCTCCCCAAACCAATCCGCGAAATCGCGGACGAATATCTCAGCGACCCCGCTCGGATTCGGATCAAATCGAAAACCGTCACGGCAGCTTCCGTTCGGCAACGTGCTCTCTTCGTCGCACCGCGCGACAAGGTTGATGCGTTGCATCGAATTTTAGAAGCAGAAGAAACGGACGGCGTGATCGTCTTCACCAAGACCAAGGATTCCACGCTGAGTGTCGCTGAAAAATTGACCCAACAAGGTTTTTCCGCAGTGGCTCTCAACGGCGACATGCCGCAAAAGGTCCGCGAACGTACAATCGAGCAACTCAAACGTGGGCAGCTCGATATTTTGGTGGCCACGGACGTCGCAGCTCGCGGGCTCGACGTGCCGCGAATCAGCCACGTGTTCAACTTCGATTTGCCGCATGACAACGAAAGCTATGTGCACCGGATCGGACGCACCGGTCGTGCTGGCCGCAATGGTGAGGCGGTGATCTTCTTGACCAACGCCCAACGTCGTCAATTGCGGTTCATTGAAAAGGCGACCAAGCAAACCATCGAAGTGGTGGATCTGCCATCGGTCGATGATATCAATGAAGCTCGGGTTCGAAGGTTCAAGCAACGCATCACCGATGTGACCGCCGAACAAGACCTGACGATCTTTAAGGACTTGATCACGCAGTACGCCGAAGAGTCAGGCAAACCCATCGAAATGATCGCCGCCGCGCTCGCTGAAATGAGCCAGAACGGCCGACCGTTCATGATGAAAGAACGACCCAAGAAGAAACGCGAACGAAATGATCGAGATCGCGGACGAGATGATTTTGATGCTCGTGACCGATCCGGCGGACGAGGGTATGCCGGCGACGATCGTCCCCGTCGCGGGAAAGGTCGTCCGCTCACGCCCATCAAGGCTGGCATGACCCGCTACAAGCTGGACGTTGGCTGGCAGGACGGCGTGAAGCCGGGGAACATTGTGGGAGCGGTTGCCAATGAGGCTGGGATTGATGGCGAGTTCATCGGCCCCATCAATATTCGCGATTCGCACACCCTGATCGATTTGCCCGAGGGCATGCCTTCGGACATCTACCAAACTTTGCGAAAGACTTGGGTCGCTGGCAAACGTCTGAACTTGGAAGAGGTTGGTGAGGACTTCCAGGACTCTGACGATTTCAGTGGTCGCAAACCGTTCCACAAAGGCGGTCACCGCAAGCGGAAACCATTTGCACGGGACGATTCGCGAGGACGCAAGTTCAGCGGAGGAAAACGTTCGTTCGGCAACAAGTCGCGAAACAATGGAAGCACCGCACCTTCGGCCAAACGCTCGAAAAAGAAGTTTAAACCTTCTTGATCCAGTCGGACGCTTTTTGAAGGCCCGCTTCCGCATCATCCACAGGCCAATACTCCAGCCCCACGTAGCCGGAGTAGTTGGTCTCGGCGATCGCGGAAAAAATGGATGGGTAGTGCAGTTCACCTCGGTCGAGTTCATGTCGACCGGGGTTCCCGGCGGCGTGGAAGTGAGCGATCGAACCGATGTTCTCGGTCAAATTCGCGATCACATGACCCTCGCTGATCTGTTGGTGGTAAATGTCGAAGGTGACTTTGACGTTTGGGCTGTCGACCGCTTCGATGATTTCAAACGCTTCATCACTGCGCACGAGGTAGTAGCCGGCGTGGTCAATCAATTCGTTGAGTGGCTCAATCGCCAGCGTCACGCCGGCGTCTTCTAGTTTAGGAGCCGCTTGTTTCAGCCCCTCAATCATGCAGTCGCGTTGTTCTTCGCGGCTGACGCCTGGGCGAGCGTCCCCGACTTGTGAAATCAAGGTGGGGCACTGCAACTGCTTGGCGGCTTCGATGGATTCTTCGAGTCCGCTCAGGTATTCGGCACGCGTGGAAGGATCCACCAAGCTGACGAATTTCGTGCAAACCGCCGCGACCGCCAAGTTCAACTCTTTGCGAGTTTTCTGGATCGCCTCCAAGTCCTTGTCCCACCACGTCCAGAATTCAAACGCCGAATATCCGCAACGCGCAACCACCTGCATCGCGTCAATGGTGGAAAGATCTTCGAGGACGGCGTCCACGCATACGGAAGCGTTCAATCGAGCGGGTTGATTCATGGGGGAGAGTTGCTTTCGACTTCGTGATACAGTTCGGCAAGCGGAACCAGAATCACTTCCAGTTCAGTAAAAGATTGATTGTCCGATACGTTTGGATTGGAAAGCCGTTGCAGTCGTAGTGCATCCAGGCGAGCTTCCAGTTCATCTCGGCGTTGAAGTTGATCGTCGGTCCAACGCAGCGAGTTGGCAACCGGGGCGATGGTCATTCGGCTCGCCTCCTTGCCATCCACCTTGGCCCGTTGTTCGGCGGACACGGCCTGTTTGCGAATGTCTTTGGCTTGCGTGCCCAGGCCATCCCCGTTGTCATCCAGCAGAGCATGTTCGGTGGCGATTCGGTCCTGACTCTCGTAAAACAACTCCACCGCCTTGCTCGCTCGAACAAACGCTTCCCGAATTGACACCGCTTCATCGTGATCCAAATCGGATTCGAGGGATGACAAAGCTTCCGCAAAGTACTGTCCAAAGCGTGCGAAGTTTTGCTCGTTCCCGCTCTTGGTCGCCGTGACGACGATTCGATCGTTCCCAGAAAGTTCGTTGATGTACGGACCGCTGGAGGAAGCGTTGTTGATGATCACAATCGGTCGATCCAGAACCGCCAACCATTCGCCGAGTTGTTTGGCGGAGACATCAGGCCCGCGAAGATTGAACTTGGCGTCGCCACGAGCAAATGTCCCGTGACCAATCAGCGTGATCCAAACCGGTCGCGGTGAATCGGGGGTGAGACTGCTGATCGTTTGTTTCAATCGTTCAAGATCGCTTTGAATCGATGTATCTGGTGCCGCCGTCTTCGCGGGAGCGTCGATGCCAATGCGTGACACATTGAGATCCGATTTTTCGGCGATGGACACCCATGTTTTTGCCCAGGCCGCAAACTGCGATTCATACTCGGGCAATCCCGCCGCCCCGACGACCAGAATCAAATCTCCTCGCGAGGAAGCGGGGGCAATTTCCGCCGCGTCAGGCGAGGTGGCGGCTGGAATTGTTTCGGAGGTTTCTTCTGCGTGAACTTGCAGACAGAGGGCAGCGAGCAACAGTGCCGTCATCGGCCCGGTCGGGAAGGCGGCGAGCCAACGATGACTCCGGAACTCTTGCGTGTTCATTGGTGCGTCATTCTTCGATGTCTGTTCGTTCATGCCAAACCTTTCCAACGCCGCAGCCCCCATTCACCGCATAAGCAGGCCATCGCCAGCAGCATGACCCACGTTTGATGCCAAAGTGGGTACACCCAAGTTTCCGTCACCGGGATCTCCCGATTGGGAAGGTCATTTACAAAGGCCTGCAAGTCGGAAAGCCGGAGAACCTCGCCACCGGTATCGGTTGCCAGTTGATTCAACCAGTCCTCGTTCCACGTGAGCGTTTGGGTTTCCTCGCGTCCGGGATCGCTGACCCAGCCACCTTCATCTTGTCCGATGAAACTCTGATCCGCAGCCTTGGCTTCGACGGAGACTCGAAAACGGCCTGCTTCACGCGAGACAAATGTCGCATCATAGATGCCAAGTTCGTCGGCGTTGGGGCGAGCAGACAAAGCGATGGGTTTGCCGTCTTCCCCGATCACGTTCATGGTAACCGTAGCATTTTCCATCGGCAGGTAGTCTTCGTCGAAGACCGAAGCTCGCAACTGCATCGATCCATTGCTGGCGACAGGTTCCATCGACAACTGCACTCGCCGAGGGACTTCGCCGACCAACCAGCGTGCAATCTGACGCCACGCCTGTGCGGGGTCATCGTTGTCTTGACCCGTGCTTTGCTCTTCACTGCGTCGCATGGACCAACGCCAAAAATCGCCGATCGGCATCGCAGCGGTGCGTCCTTTGCCGAACCGCTGTGTCACGAATGCCGGCCCAGTCTGTCCAGACGCCGTTTGCAGTTGAGCCAGTTCAATCGCACCGGGTTTGATGTCACCCAGTTCGTGTGCGATACGAAAGGCGGGCATTTGTTGCAGACGAATTTTTTCCGCCGCCGTCGTTTCCCGAAGTCGTTGCCACGGCAGCAGCATCCCTTCGCGAGTGATCGACCATTTGCCCGCCGCAGCGGGTGAGTCCGATCGATTTCTCGGTCCGTAAACCGGCGAAAGCTCGCCCAGAGGTGACGTCGTAAACGAATCGTCGTCGAACGATTCTTGGCCGCCCAGCATCAGCAAACCGCCACCGCGAAGGCTGACGAACTGTCGCAACAGCAACATCTGATCCTGTGTGAAGAACTCCGGTTCGATGTCATCCAAAATGATTCCGTGGTAACCGTAAAGCTCTTCGGAGGTTTCAGGAAAACCTTGGCTCAATTCTTCGGATTCCTTGACGCCCAGACGGATCATCACCGCCTCGTCGTATTTCTCACGCGTCTCTTCTTCGTCTTCGCCTAAACCAGCGAACAATGGGTTGCTGCTGTTGACGCCCTTGTCGCGGAAGCTGAACTTGGGTTCTTTGTCAGCGATCCGGAGCAACCCGACCAACTGCGTTTCCGCGTCGCTCTGCAACGCTCGACGAAGGAACTTGAAGTCCCAGTTCGGACGGCCGGCGAGATACAGAATTCGAAACGGACCACGTCGAGGTTGAACGTCAATCCACTGTTGATTGTTGCGAAGGGTCGCTTCGTCATCCGTGGGGGCCGTCAACCAAACGTCGTCTTCATCAATGCGAGTTCGGATGGCGGCACGTTGTGCCGGGGTGAATGTGACGACGCGATAGAACTGTGTTCCGGCTTGCTCCGGACGAAAGCGGAAAGTCGCCGATTGTTGTTTGCCCTCTTCTTCGAGCCGGATCGTTTGCTCTTGGATGACCCGTCCGGCTGCATTGAGCAATTGAACGACCGCGTCCTCATTCGCGATTCCGGTAGCCATCACATCGGCGCGAACGGTCATCGGCGACGTCTCAAAATCGCTTTGAGTGACGCTGACGGATTGCAGTTTGAGGTCGGTGGGTGAGTTGCGGTTTTCCGACAAAACAGGATAGATCGGAAACGGCGACTGAACTTGCAAGCGACCGCTGTCGGCATCGGTCAGGTTGCCGTCGCTGAACAACAATGCTCCCGCCACGGGACGACCGTCCATTCTTTGAACGATTGTGTCGATCGCCGTTTGAAGCAACGATTGCTGACCGGAGAAATCCAATGAGTCCATGTCGCTCAATCGACTCAGTTGCGAATCTGCTCCAAACAATCGCACGTCAAAAGTTCGCTCCAATTCCGTTCGCCAAGGTGAGCCATCGGCTAGGGCTTGGGCGAACGTATCGCCTCGCGACTGGTGGGCGTCGGCATCTTGAAGCTGCATGCTTTGGCTGGTGTCGACCAAGATCGGGAAAAGATTCGCCTGCGGTCGTGGTCGTTCGCCACGCCACATGGGTTGCAGCAAGCACAGCAGCATCAGTGCCACCGCCAGCAGCTTCAGTCCCGCCGCCAATAGTCGCAAGGGAACTGAACCACGGGATCGAAAATACGACCACGCGATAGCGATCGTTAGGATCACGCCGAGAATCGTGGCGGGGATCAGCCACTCCGGCGCACCCCACACCAGATGGTTCGACCAATCATCCGTCGTGATGATAGTGTCGTTCAAAGCCCGCTCCCGATTCGCTCATAGTATTGGCGCACAGCCTCGGTGTATTCATCGGGAACTGGATCGCGGTCGATGGGGACGAGCGACTGTTTCTTCGTGCTGCGTCGCATGAACTCTTCTGCGAGATCGCGTTGTAGCTCTCGCATCGGTTCCACAATCATCTCTTCCACCAAGTTCCACTGCGGTGCTTTGGATTCGCGGCGAATGTCTTGTCGCATCTCACGAGCTCTTTCGCGAATTCGGGTCGCGCGTGAGCGAAGCTCAGGATCGGAAACCATTTCCTCGATGTCTCGCAGACCATCCGACCACTCGCGAAAACCTTCTCCGAGCAACGGTGAAGCAAAATCGCTGGGCGTGGAAGGTGCTTGAGCCGCGCTGGGGTTGCTGCCACCTTGTCTTGATCGCGATTCAGAGGGCGATGGGTTCTGGGAAGGTGTTTGGCTGGGTGACTGGCCTGGGGATTGGGGACGCAAGCCCGGTGGGCCGGGGCGGGGTTGGTCTCCAGGCTGTTGGCCTGATGATTGTTGGCCCCCATTGGGTTGACCCTGCTGTTCACCCGGCTGCTGCTCTGACGATGGTTGCTGCGCTGACGAGGGCTGTTGTTCAGAAGACGGTTGGCCTTGCTGTTGGCTCTGACCTTGTCCCTGACCCCCTCCGCTGCCTTGTTGTTCCTGCGATAATTCCGACGGGGGTGATTCCTGGTTCTCGGAAGGCTGAGAATCGTTCATTGGTTCTTCGGAACCTTCGGGATCAGTGCTTGGGGCACCGCCGGGTGAAGGGGAATCGCTATCGGAAGTCTCACCGCCCTGCCCTGCCTCGGGTTGGTTCGATTGGTTGCTGGCTTGCCCGCTGCCCTGTTCGGTTGGTGGTTGTTCCGAAGCGTTGGCGGTGGATTCGCCATCGCTGTCGTTCCCGTTTTGTGAGCGTTCCTGTCGCATTTCGTCTTCCACAGCGGATTGAAGTTGTTCCGCCAAATTTGCGGCACGCTGAAGTGCCTCGGCCTCGTTGCCCAAAACATTTTCGGCAGCGGCTTCGATCTGTTCGGTCA